>DMXI01000586.1 GCA_003483885.1 Microscillaceae bacterium | reverse complement strand
GTTGCCTTGGCAGTAGGGGTAGAAGGAGCCGTAGTAGTGGTAGTGGTGGCTGTTGCCGGACCAGAACCAGGGGTAATCGTGTTGCCCTCTGTTCTTTCTTCGGTCACTGCGGGAGTCTCGGGTGCAGGAGCAGGTTCAGCAGCTGCCTTGAGCGCTTCTTCCTCTTTGGCGAGCTTGTCTTGCATGCTTTTGATAAACTGCCCAAAAATTTGGTTGGTTACATCTACAATCATCCGCGAGCCAAACTGCGCCAACTTACCGGTAATGGTTACTTCCATAGAGGTATTGACCTGGGTGCCGCCGTCTTCTTTTTTAGAAAGTTTCCCCAGCAATATCATACTCGCATTTCCTTTTCCTTTGACATCGGTTCCCTTTCCATGAATCTCCATATCCAGGTTATCCTTATCCAGTTTTACCAGCGTTACCTGCCCTTTATAGCTTGTAGTTACCGGGCCAATTTTGATCTTCACCGTGCCTTTGTAATTGGTATCATCTATTTGTTCAGTGATGGCTGCCCCAGGCACACAGGTTACTACCTTGTTTGGATCACTGAAAAAATCCCACACCAAGTCACTGTTTTGTGACGCTTCAAATTCTTTGTCTATTTTCGCTTTCATTGCTTACCGTTTTTAAAATATTCTTTCAAAGAGGAAGTCGTCTCGGTTTGTAATCATATATTAAAAACCGAGATGACTTCGAGGATTAAACGAGCTTTATTTTACAAAAAATAACTGAAAAAGTACAACATTGTTCAATCCTCTTGAGGGTTTAAACTTGAATAAGTCTAAGCTTCAGCCACTCCTTTCTCTTTCAAAATTTGCCATACCTTGGGCGCCGTTACCGGAATATCCACGTGTTTTACTCCCAGGTGGGCTAAAGCATCTACTACTGCATTGGCAATGGCCGGGGGAGCCCCTACGGTGGCCGATTCACCAATTCCTTTAGCCCCAATGGGGTGGTGCGGAGAAGGAGTAATGGTTTTGTCGGTTTCCCAGGCGGGAGTTTCTACTGCAGTAGGTACCAGGTAATCCATAAATGTACCCGTGAGAATATTTCCTTCGTCATCATAAATCAACTCCTCATACATCGCAGGAGCCAAGCCCATGGTAAGTCCTCCGTGTACTTGCCCTTCTACAATCATAGGGTTAATGATGTTTCCGCAGTCATCGATGGCCAAAAAGCGACGAATTTTTACCTCACCCGTGCCTTTGTCTATGTCTACCACACAGATGTAAGCCCCATACGGGAAGGTCAAATTGGGAGGATCGTAATAATGAGTGGCCTCAAAACCAGCTTCCATTCCCTGAGGGTGATTGGTGTAGGCCGCAAAAGCAATATCCTGGATCGTTTTTGATTTTTCGGGTGCGCCCTTTACAAAGAATTTACCTGGTTCCCATTCCAAGTCTTCCTCGCTCACTTCCAGCAAGTAAGCTGCTATTTTACGGGCTTTGTCTCGAAGCTTACGGGCTGCCATAGCCGCCGCGGCACCCGCAGTAGGGGTACTACGCGAAGCATACGTTCCTAATCCATAAGGAGCAGTATCGGTGTCGCCTTCTTCTACCTGAATGTGGGCTGCGGGTAGTCCCAGTTCTTCGGCAATGATTTGAGCGTAGGTAGTTTCGTGCCCCTGTCCTTGAGATTTGGTACCAAAGCGGGCAATAGCTTTACCAGTAGGATGTACGCGTATTTCGGCGCTGTCAAACATCTTGATCCCCAAAATATCAAAGTCTTTAGAAGGACCCGCTCCTACAATTTCGGTAAAGGTAGAAATACCAATCCCCATAAATTCGCCACGAGCCCGTTTTTCGGCTTGCTCTTTACGCAATTCATCATAGCCGATTTTATCCAACGCTTTTTTGAAAGTCATCGGGTAATCACCGCTGTCGTATTCCCAACCCAGTGGAGTTTTATAAGGCATTTGTTCGGGTTGGATAAAGTTTTTCAAGCGAAGCTCGGCGGGATCCATGCCCACTTCCTGGGCCAATACATCTACCATACGTTCGATGGCATGCACCGCTTCAGTTACCCGGAACGAACAACGATAAGCCACCCCACCGGGCGCTTTGTTGGTGTATACCGCGTCCATTTCGGTAAAGGCGTTCTCAAATTCGTAAGAGCCAGTGCAGACTGAAAACATTCCTGCAGGAAATTTAGAAGGGTTGGCGGCGGCATCGGTATACCCATGATCGGCTAAAGTCTTAATTCTGAGCGCTTTCATTTTGCCATCTTTGGTCGCGGCGATTTCACCTGTCATGTGATAATCACGGGCAAACGAATCAGCCTGAAGGTTTTCAGAGCGATCTTCTATCCATTTTACGGGTTTGCCAATGAGTACCGAGGCGGCAGTGGCAATCACATAGCCAGGATACACGGGCACTTTACCGCCAAATCCTCCGCCAATATCGGGAGAAATTACCCTGATTTTTTCCTCAGATAACCCTACATGACCTGCTACCAGCGCCAATACGGTACGAATGGCGTGCGGAGCCTGAGTGGTCATGTGTACCGTTAAGTGCTCATTGATTTTATCAAAATTAGCAATGCAGCCACAGGTCTCGATAGAGGCTACGTGGATACGCGGAATGTAAATGTCTTGTTTTACGACTACTTCGGCTTCGTCAAAGATTTTGTTGGTTGCTTCTCTATCGCCAGTTTCCCAGTGCCAAATATGGTTATTGGTTTGTCCCTCTTTATCAGGCCTTAATATTGGTTTATCAGGTTCTAAGGCAGTATGAGGATTAATTACCGGGTCCATTGGGTCGTACTCTACTTCAATCAGCTCCAATGCGTCAGCGGCAATGTAAGGGTCGGTTGCAATCACGGCGGCTACTTCCTGGGCCTGGTACATGACAGTATCGGTGGGTAGCACCATCTGAGTATCCGACATAAGCGTAGGCATCCAATGGAGGTTGTATTCTTTCAAAGTTTCCCCAGTTACTACAGCTAGTACTCCCTCCAACTCCATGGCGGCCGAACTGTCAATACTCAGGATTTTTGCGTAAGCAAACGGGCTTCTCAAGATTTTCATATGCAACATACCCGGAAACTTGAAGTCATCGGTATATTGACCTTTGCCCTGGAGAAAACGTGCATCTTCTTTTCGCTTGATGCTGTGTCCCATTCCTCCTACTTCGGCAGATGTTTTACACTTCATTTAAGGCTCCTTTCTCTTTGGGGGCTTCCGCCATTTTTTTAGCAGCGTATTGTACTGCTTTTACAATATTTACATAACCAGTACACCGACACAAATTGCCTGAGATGCCCCAGCGAATTTCTTCCTCAGTTGGATTGGGGTTTTTATCTAATAATTCTATAGCGCGCATAATCATCCCCGGGGTACAAAAGCCACACTGGAGTCCGTGTTCTTCTTTGAAACCTTCCTGCAAGGGGTGGTACTGCCCGTTTTGTGCTACGCCTTCAATGGTGGTAAAGTGTTTGCCATTGGCTTGTACCGCGAACATAGTACAAGATTTAATAGACTTGCCATCCATTAAGATAGTGCAAGCGCCGCAACTGGTAGAGTCGCAGCCAATGTGGGTACCTGTAAGGCTTAATTTTTCGCGAATGAAGTGCACCAGTAGCATCCGAGGTTCTACCTCTTCGGTGTAGGCTTCTCCATTGACTGTAACTGTAATGGTTTGTTTGCTCATATTAATAGTTTCTTTGGAATCTTAGGGATATTATTTAAGAACTGAGGGCTCGCTCAAAAGCAGTTTTCAAGGCACGTTGGGTCAATACACTTACTACTGAGCGCTTGTATTCTTCGGAGCCGCGCAAATCGGCCGTAGGAGCACAATCTTCACTGGCGAGTTTTCCTGCTTCTTTGATGAGTTCGTCGGTGATGGGTTGGCCAACGAGCAACTCTTCGGAGCGCTTGGCTCGAATGGGAGTAGGGCCAACATTGGTGAGGCCAATGCCCACTTTTGCGGGACCGCTTCCGTTCATTGTTACCTGTACTGCTACGGCGGCGGTGGCATAGTCTCCTACTTTACGTTCCATCTTTTTGTACGTTCCACTTGAGTTGCCATCTGCTACTGGAATGCGTATTTCGGTAATAATTTCGGTAGGTTCTAAAGCGGTGTAGTACAACCCTAAGAAGAAGTCATCAATAGGAATCACCCGTTCGCCATTGGGGCCAGTAGCCACCACTTCTGCTCCGAGCGCCAACATAGTAGCCGGGTGGTCGTTGGCGGCATCTCCGTGGGCTATGTTCCCGCCAATGGTGGCCAGATTACGGACCTGAGGATCGGCGATCATGACTGCGGTGTCGTACAATAAAGGGTATTTTTCGCGAATCATGGGGGTGTCTTCCAAAGCTACTTCTCGGGTAAGGCCTCCGATTTTCAAGTAACCATCTTCTTCTTTGATGTATTCCAAATCTGGAATTCCATTGATGTCAACGATTTTTTCTGGCGAAGCAAGCCTGTATCGCATCATCGGAATCAGACTATGCCCTCCTGACAAAATCTTGGCTTCATCGCCGTGCTCCTCCAATAATGCAATGGCTTCTGACAGAGTACTTGGTGTGAAATACTCAAAAGCTGCAGGAATCATAAGCTTATAGTTTTAAAGTCGGGCATGTTTAAGTTTTAAGCATACCCTTGATTAGAAATATATTTTACATTGGTTATTACTTTTCTAAATGCATCTCTGATCTCATTGGGTCGAGGCTTATGTTTTGGTAACAGCTTGCAGGCACAATTCTTTCGTTATAGCCTGTTACTTAAGTATTAGATGTTGTCACGATGCATTTCATTTTTATTGCTGTAATTCAAATAGTGGTCGGACGTAGAGACACTACTCGAGGCGATGAGGTTGTTGGTTGTGTCTTCATAACTGACCTATTTATTCAGTCGTGATAACTTCTACTGGTTTAAGATAATATAATTTTTCTGATAATAACTTTCATTCTAACCATATAAAATTGATTTTGTTCAATTTTTTAAAAAAATAATTAAACAATGGTTGGGCTATACAAGAGCTTTAATTGTATTATTTTAATTTTGCAAAAAGCTGGTAAGGCCAAATCTAATCTGGTAATCAGGGTTAAAAGCGAGGGATTGTTAGTGTAGGAAGGATTGGCTTATGCTGGCAGGCGAAAAATGGTGGATTATGATGATAAAAAAGTGCTCTCAATATATTAAAATATTGGGAAAAGGCTTTTAGATAAAAACTCAAAGTTAAGATTTCATCTCGCTTTCTAATATTCCTTTATTGATGCAAACAGCGTTTTTTTAATGCATATGGAAATTGCTAAAAACCAATATTTAAGTCCAGCCTGATTCTACTGCCAGTTTCTCTAAATTCTCCCCGTGTGACCAACTGTTCCACCAAATAAGTTCTTAGATTGAGGTTAAATTTTTTATTGAAAGCATAAATCATTCTAAGTTCAAGGCCTTGAAAATTGGATAATCGGGAGCCTGCCGCACCAATAGCAGAATAGTCCCAGCGTGCCCAGTCGTTTTGCGCGAAATAATCTACAATGGAGAACTTTTGCAGATAGGCATAATACAGATGTATTGCCCAATCGCCTTTTTTCTTGATTTTTCCTAGTTTGGCGGTTACTACCAGTCCTTGCCGCTGGTTTTGTAGCACGTTTGGAATAGAATCATGACGACTGTAATCTTGTAGGTTGTGATAATAATCGGCACTTACATTTAAGTGAGGTTTGTTGAGTACGTTTACTTTTGCTCCTAAATGGCACAGTGCATAAGATAGATGAAAACTCGATTTGCCATCTGGCAGGTTACCAATGTTGTTGAAATAATAAAAGCCAGGGTAAATAAGCAACCTTTTGTTCCAGGTTTGTAATACCACCTGAAGTACTTCCAAATATCCGTCATTATCAAGGGTTTGCCCTCGAGAATCAATGACATAATGCCCCCAATTTACTTGCAGTGATTGTAATAATGGATGTTTGTATTGCCATTTGAAACGTAGGGCTACTCCTTCTGGAAAAACATTGTCGTTCCAAAACAACTCATTTTCTTTTTGTAACAGCATCGTGTTTTTGCCTACCCATCCCGTAAACCAGGCATTTTGATAAGTATAGTATAATTTTTCCAGCCCTACCTGAGTGAGGCCAAATTCGGCGGTATTGTTTCCAAGGGTTACGTGAGGGCCCTGCTGATCGTTGATATTGCCAGATCTTAGTCTACCTCCAAAACCTGAGTGCTCATCTAAGGTATAATGTAACCCAAAACGAAAACGATACCTGAGCCTGCTTCTATCGTCTCGAAAGGAGCCATCCGTTCTTTGGGAGTTCCAGTCATGCTCTAATCTAAAACGAAAATCACTGGTAAATTTTAAGGCTTGTTTGGCTTTCGCAGGGGAGGTAGCTGGAGGTGTTTGAGCCAATGGTTTCAAACAAAGGAAACAGAAAACCAGGAGTAGAATTGTTTTCATCTGATGTTGATTAAGGGTATTTTATGCGTTTTAAAAGTTGTGAGTATCAGGCATAAGAGAAGTGTTGAATGACTGGTAAATGGGATGAGTCAATCAAAAACACTACAAACCTCTCATAAAGATGCATGGGTATGGCTTGACAATATAATGTTGATTAATACAAGGAAAATAGGGGCGGTTTCCTGAATTATTGGGTGAACTTACTCAACAAACCCGCCCTTGAAAAATACAATGAATGGCTAAATCAATATTCCTAAAATACTTACATCGTCTCGTTGTTCAGATCCATGAGTATGCTGATTGATGGCAGAGATCAGCGCCTTTTTCTGTAGGTCAAATGATTGCGTCTTTACCTCTTCTAAAACATTCAATAACCCTGAGACGCCCAGCCTTTTGCGTCGTTTATTGGGGATGTCTAGTATG
This sequence comes from Microscillaceae bacterium, assembly GCA_003483885.1. Lineage (GTDB taxonomy): Bacteria > Bacteroidota > Bacteroidia > Cytophagales > Microscillaceae > Microscilla. The sequence continues at coordinate 75,606 of DMXI01000586.1, read as the reverse complement.
CCATCGGTGGTTAAATACAAGGTAGTATTAGGTTGCAATACCATTTGGTTGGTAGCGAAAGTGCGCCTTTTTTCTTTTTGCCAACCACCTAGTATTTTTCTTTCCCCTTTCAGTACCTGGATTTGGGGAGTACCATTATGATAAAATATAAACTGTTTGGTAGAGGAATAATTGAGCAAGGTAGTACCATCTGGTTGAGGTTCGAAACTACACAAACTAGCGACCATACCATCTCCTCCGTTCTTTTCAGATTGACGCAGCAATTTCCTAATGCCATTGTGTACGTATTCAAGAATTTCTCCTGGTACGGTGTTTTGGTTTTCAATCACGATTTGATTCAATAAATTAGAGCCAATCAACGACATAAATCCTCCTGGAACCCCGTGCCCAGTGCAGTCTATCAAAGCCACCAATGTTTTTTCTTTGGTTTTATGGAGCCAATAAAAATCACCCGATATTTTATTTTTAGGTTTATAAATCAGGAAATAGTCCCGGAAGGCATTTGTTAACTCTGTTTGACTTGGCAAAATTGCTTTTTGAATATTCGTAGCGTAATTGATACTGCTCTGAATGAGTTTGTGCTGTTCTGCGATCTCCTTGTTGCGTTGTTCCAGCTCGGTTTGTACTTGCTGGAGCTGCTCCATATTGGTGCGCAGCACACTTTCCTGGTTGACCAATATTTTGTTTTGCTCTTTAATCGTCCGCTCCGATTTTTTCAATTCAGCATTTTGGTTAGCCAAATTTTCCTGAGTGGCTGCTATCTCTTCCAGGTTTTGTCGTAGCTCTTCTTCTTGCGTCTCTAGCTTGTGCGTGTATTCCTGGGCTTGCTCCAGCATATTGTTAATGTGTTCTTTATTGCGGATAGAAGCAATGGTTACCGCAATGGCGCTGCAAAGCTCTTCAATAAATTCTATTTCGTGTTGTTCAAAATGCCTGGTGTGGGCCAGTTCCAGTACTCCTTCGGTTTGGTCATAAGTTTTCAAAGGAACAACCAACAGGCTTTGCATAGGCACACTGATGGTGGCAGAGTTTACCGAAAGGAAATTATCTGATAACTGATTTATATAAATAGGTTCTTTTTTATAGAAAGCTTGACCTACCAGCCCATCTCGTAAGCTGAGTTCTTCCTTGGTGTCTTCCTTGCTTACGCCATAAAAATTGGCTAAAACCAGCTTGTCGTCTTGCAAAATATAAAGGCAAACCCAATGCACCCCCAGATATTTGGCTATTTCATTGGTGAGTTCCTCAAATACTTCTTCCATTGTATTATGTCCTCTGAGCAGTTCGGCAAACCTGGCAAGGCCTTCTCCAGTCCATTTCCTTATTTCGGTGTCCATTTTGTTGGCGCTAAGGCTGTGCTTCATTTTATTTAAAGCCTCCACCAGCACCATTTGAGACGAAACTTCAAGGTGAGCATTGTGTTCTCCATCCCCTAGTTTTTTAGCAAATGCCGCCATGTGTTGTATGTTATGCACCAACTCGTTAAATCGTTGGGTCATTTCCCCTACTTCGTCTTTATTATGAATATCGATAGCGGTGGGTATTTCTCCCTGCATTAGTTGTACAATATTTTTTTTGAGGTATTGAATAGGGCGGGTAAAAGTGCGCGAGAAAAAATAAGTAAACAGGAAACCAAGGACCAAAACCACCACCCCTACCGCCAGTAAGGTGTTGCTCAGTGTATTAGTCTTTTTCTGGATAGACTCACTGGTTATTTTTTCTAACATAACCCAGTAAGATTGTTTATCGTTTTTGAGCGGGTAAATAGAGGTACTTATGAAGAAATTACCATTGTGTTGAATTACCTTAGAAGAGGCTTTTAATAGTTTTTTGGCCAGCGCCTGGTTATAGTCTTTGCTTAACTTTTCCTGAGTTTTTAGATCGCGTCCCCATTGTTTGTTGGCGTTAGGGTGGTAGAGGTAATACCCTTGCTGATCGGTAAGGTATATTTGTCCCAGCCCTAGTTCAGACTGGACCTGTTCCAGTACTACATTGGCGTAAATATTGGCGATTACGATCCCTCTCACTTGGTTTGCTTTATCGAAAATAGGCAATGCATAACGAATCACAGGATTGTAAGGGATTTCTATCTTACCTTGCTCCTTGTTGAGGTTGAGGGCCGAAGCATACAACTGCCCAGGTTTGTTTTGAATGGTTTTAAGAAAATAGTCACTTTTACCTTTATTCTGAAGTTGGTTATCGGGAATTATTTTAACCACACTTCTATTGTTGTCTACCCTGATGACTTCTTTGCCAGTATGGTCGAGGTAACGTAACTGCATAAAAGATTTTCTCACATTGGACAAGGTATAATAATCTTGCTTGAGGCTTTGTTTGAGTCTTTCGTAATTTTCAAGTGCTTGGGCAGAGGTGTCTGTTTGTAATTGGATTTGAGCATCAAGCAATTTTTGTAAGGTGAGCGACTGACTGAGCACTCGTACATCATTTCGTAGGGCATCCAGGTAGCTGGAAATAAACTCTACCTTGGTATGCATCTCGTTTCGGGCGTTTTCTAACGCTTGGTTTTTGAGCGTGTTGCTTACTACATAGTTCGCTACCAGGATAGAACTCACCACGGTAACGATTAATAAAACACTGATGAATAATGTAAGCTTTCTTCTAATTGTCAAGTTCGTGAACATAGTCTTATGTTTTGATAGTGACTCTTTCAATAGAGGGTTTGGGCATCGCCTAATAGTAGATTATAAATACCTTAAAGCTTGTGCGATTTTATTTTAGTTGATGCTCTATTAAAAGAAATGTAGGTGGTTGATTCATACGTATTGACATTAAAAACTTGAAACTAGATCAAACGGTTTTATGGCGCTTACTCAAAGCAGACTGGGTAATGTTACTCAATGTGTTATAAGTGGTTATCTGTTTTTTTTATGCGGATAAAACGTTGTAAATGAAAGTAAATTAGAAACCTGGTTTTGTGTTATTAAAAGCTTGTTATTCAGGGGCTTAACTAGTGATGGTGTATTTTAGGTCAATACTTCAGTAATTTTTATAAATAGCTTGGCAAATGTTTACTATTTATTTTATTGACTATCAATAGTTTATATGAAAAGTGTTTACCTGGATTAATTTGAGCAATTCAACGTTATCACTAAATTTCTAATGAATGGATGTTTAAACTGACAATTAGCAATGTATTGAGTATCATTTCATCGGGATATTTCTAATACCTTGAGGGTTTAAGTCTTATCACTTTTGCTAAGAAAGAAGTTTGTATTGCTGTCAGGTGGAAGTGGTTAGAAATGAAACAAGTTTATGAAATTTCTAGTGAGTGGTATATTCCATATTTGTTCTTAACAAACTATAGGAAGCTGTTTGAATCCTATCAATCATCACAAAATGGTAAGCAATTCAAACAGCTTCAGTAGTGGTATGAAAAATATTATTTAGCTAAATATTTTTGAGCACCTTTAGTCGTAAAAGATTGGAGCTTACCTTCGGCATCGGCATAAATTAAGAAAGCTTCTAAATCGGGTTGGGCTTCTAAAACTTTCTTGGCTTTTTCCAACCCCATCACCATAAAAGCAGTAGCATAGGCATCGGCACTCATACAATCATTGGCCAATACTGAAGCGCTTAACAAAGAATGCTCTACCGGGTAGCCCGTTTTGGGGTCTATAGTATGGGCATACTTTTTACCATCTTTGATGTAGAAGTTCTCGTAGTTGCCAGAGGTAGCCATTGCTTTATTTTCCAGGTAAATAGCAGCAAAAGCCGAGGCTCGGTTTTTTTCTTTGTATTGAGGATCTTTTACCCCAAATAGCCAAGTGCGCCCTGCGTTGTTTTTGCCTTGGCAGCGAACCTCTCCACCAATTTCTACTGCATAATTCTTGATTCCTTCACTCACCAAATATTCGCCTACAATATCTACGGCGTAGCCTTTGGCAATGGCACTGAAATCGAGCATAATGCCTGCCTTACTTTTGGCGATTTTTTTGTCGGCGTATTTGAGGTATTTGTCAAATCCTACATATTGGAGCAACGAATCTATTGCAATTTTACCCTTCTCGGCTTTTTTGAAACCAAATCCCCAGGCATTGATCAATGGGCTAATTGTTGGGTCAAAAGCCCCGTCAGTGGCACGGTATATTTCTTGACTGCTCAGAAAAACCCGCTCAAACATCCTGGTGGGGGAGAGCGCTTCTGTTCCTTTGTTGAAGGTAGAAATCTCAGAGTCAGGTATATAAGTAGAAAGCGATTGGTTAAATGCCACCAGTACTGAATCAATCCCGGGTTTTAAATCCCGCTTTTTTTCGTCCAAATAGGTCACATTATATACAATCTTGCCCATGGTGGTTCCAGTTACCTTCACCGTGCGGTCATTGGCAGTGGTGGCCTTTCCAGCATTGGTAGAGTCAGTACTGCTTTGGCTGGTATTGTTTGACTTGGGGAGCTGTTGGGCGGCCTGGTTTTTACGGTACAAATACACAATGGCTACCAACGACAACAAGACTATAGAATATATGGCGTTTTTTCTCCGGTTATTCATCCCTTTTCAATTATGAATTATCAATGGTGAATTATTTAAAAACTCTCTGAAGGAGGGTTTGGTTTGGGCGCGAAGATAGAAGTAAATGAGGGAATATAGAGGTTTGCTTAGGCTTAACTTTTTAAAAAATGCTACAAACAAGGAGGTACTTTAACTTAAACTATTAAACAATGTTTTTCTACATTTGATTTAAACAAATCATCATTACGTGAGTAAGGCACTTAAGCAAATAATATAAAATAGTTATGTTGGTGGACAATGATTTTTTTACTGTATCAAAGTGTTAGGCTAACTCGATGCAAAATCAAACATGAGCCCTGCAAAAAGATGATATTCTGATGATGAGTATACAATTATGATTTTTTGGATAAGGTTTTGTGCACCGTCTTATAGAAAAAAGTGTTAACCTTGTTTGATTACGAATTATCTTGAAATGCTTTAAGGATAGCGTTTTGTATAGTACATTTAATACTATTTGAAAAACTTGAGTCATTTTCTTTTTTACATACGTACATGTACCCACGGGATCTTCCCTTGATGATATAAACCGATTACTTATGAAATTCACAGGCGTATTTGCGTACTTTTGGTTTATCTCCTTTATTACCCTAGCACAAAATTCCCAGACCGTAGATTCTCTGCAAAAAATAATAAAATCTAATATTTCGGATCGACAAAAGGTAGATGGATATAATCTACTAGCCAAAGAATATCGTCGTTCAGATTCTAGCTTGGTGGCCAGTTACACCAATAAGGCGAAGCGACTTGCCAAGCAAGTCAACTACTTGGCTGGGGTATCTGACGCTTGGAACAATATTGCCTGGGTGATGATGGACAAAGGGCATTATGCTCAAGCACTTGAGTTGTATAATCGCTCATTGCAAATAGCTCAGCAGGGCAAATATCAAAAAGGAGAAGCCAACGCCTTGAAAGGAATGGCAGTTGTTTATCGCAGGAAAGATGATTATACCAAGGCTTTGGAAATAGCCCAACAGGCACTCAAAATATTTTTGCAAATCAAGAAGGAAACAGAAATAGCCAGTAGCTACAATCACCTTGGTGTTATTTACCGAAAGCAAGGTGACTATGCCAAGGCATTGTCTATGTACCAAAAATCGCTCACATTACGGCAGAAGCTAGGGAACAATCGAGGCGTGGCTAGTAGCTACAACAATATGGGTATTGTTTACACCAAACAAGGACGATACTTCGAGGCATTGAAAATGCACGAGGCATCGGTTAAGTTTAGAGAAAAGGCCAAAAATCGTAAGGGGTTGGCTGGCAGCTACAATAATATTGGGATGATTTATCGCAAGATTGGTAATTACTCGAAGGCTTTGATGATGTACCAACGCTCGCTTAAAATCAAAGAAAGTATTGGAGACAAAAGAGGAGCAGCCAAGAGTTACAACAATATAGGGGCGATTTATGATGATCAAAATATGTATCCGCAAGCCTTAAAAATGTATGAGCGCTCCCTTGCAATCAAAAAGCAATTGAGAGACAAAAGAGGGGTGGGCAACAGCTATTACAATATGGGTAGATTGTATCGCCTGCAAGGGAAATATTCCTTGTCTTTGACTATGCTTGAACAATCACTCAAAATCAGACAGCAAATTGGGGACAAAAGTGGTGTGGCTCATAGTTACCTGGGGCTAGGGAATTGGGCATTGGCTCAAAAAAAGGCAGATAGTGCCATTGCGTATTTTGAAAAGTCGCTGATTTTATTGCGAGAAATTGGACAAAAAGACCGATTAGCCCAAGCTTTGGTAAGCTTGGGAACTGCTTATTATTTACAAAAAGATTACGCAAAAGCGCAAGCCTATCTTGAAAAAGGGGGGCAAGGTGCTCAAAATACTGGAAATCCCTATACAATAAGAGATGGAGCCGAATACTTGGCTAAAACCTACCGAGCACTGGGGCAGCCCGATAAAGCCTACGAACAACTGGAACTGTTTAAGCAAATGGCAGACAGTATATTGAGCGAAAAAAACATTCGACAAATTACTCAGCTGGAAGAAAGGTTTGCTGCGCAAAAACGAGAAGATTCATTGTTGGCAGCCCAAAACAAGAAAGAATTGGCCCTCAATGCCAAAATCCAGACAGAGAAAGCCAATCAACGTACCGCCATTATTGGAGCGGTTTTATTGGGGGCGTTGTTATTTGTGTTAGGCATTTTTTATCGTAGCAAACAACGGAGCAATTTTCAGCTTAATACGGCAAATCAGGAGCTTAATTTGGTAAATGAAGAACTCAAAAACTATAACGAAGAGTTACAAATAGCCAATGAATATACCCAACAGGCCAATACCAAGATCAGCCTGATCAATCGGGAGCTGAAGGAGCAAAAAGACCAGATAGTAGATAGTATCAACTATGCCGAGCGGATTCAAAAAGCCATTTTGCCATTGGAGGAAAGAATGAAAAATGTTTTACCTCCTCATTTTGTCCTATATCGCCCTCGCGACATTGTGTCTGGCGATTTTTATTGGTTTGAAGAATTAGGCAATAAACAAATTTTTGTAGTGGCAGATTGTACCGGGCATGGTGTTCCTGGAGCTTTTATGACTATGTTGGGCACCCAGGCTTTAAACAATATTGTAGCGCAAAATAAAATTAGTGCTCCCGAGCAAATTTTATATCATTTAGACCAAGCCTTGCATAAACTTCTACAAAGTGATACTACCCGAGTAGAAGATGGCATGGATGTGGTCATCTGTGTTTTAGACAAAGCCGAGAAAATGCTGTACTATGCTGGGGCTATGCACCCACTTGTTTTGGTACAAAATGGTCATTTGAGCGAAATTAAAGGTGATAGATACAGCATCAATACTTATCAGAACGGAACTTCTATGCACTTTACCAAGCACTCAATTGATGTGAGTCAACCTACTACTTTTTATATGTATTCGGATGGGTACCAAGATCAGTTTGGAGGTGAAAAGGGTAAAAAATTTATGAAAACAGCTTTTCAAAGCTTATTAGCACAAATCGCTCAAAAACCTGTAAAAGAGCAAAAGCAAATCTTAGAAAGTGCCTTGGACAACTGGATGAACTACGACGGAACGCAAACCAAGCAAATAGATGATATTTTGGTAGTAGGGGTTCAATTATGAGTTTTTTCTGCAAAAGTTTATGATTTACCCTGTTGAAAAGTGTAAGTTGAGATGTATAGTAACGAATAAATAGTTGTATAACTAAAATTTAGTTGTTAATATTGTAACACCAAATCAAAAAGGCCATATGGAAGAATTAACCAAAAATGAAGAGGCCATTATGCATATTCTCTGGAAAATAGAACGGGGGACAGTGCGAGATGTGATGGCCCATATGCCAGAGCCATTGCCACCTTATACCACGGTATCATCTATTGTGCGGTTGTTAGAAAAAAAAGGGTATGTGGGGCATAAAGCTTATGGTAAAACCCACGAATATTTTCCAGAAGTACCCAAAAGTGCTTACCGCAAAAAAGCTTTCAATGCCTTGCTCAAAAACTACTTTGAAGGCTCGGCCAAGAAGGTGGTTTCTTTTCTGGTAAAGGAGAAAAACCTGGATACCGAAGAAGCCGAAGAGATTAAAAAAATGATTGATCAATTTGAACAGGAGCAAAATTCAGGCGGAAAATCTGAGGAGTAACCAATCGAAAAGTTAGACCCAAAAAAATAGGTAATGATGAGTTTGTGGTTGTTTTATTTGTTGAAAGCAAGCCTTTGCATGGGAGTGTTTTATGTATTTTATCGTGGAGTATTGAGCAAAACAAGCTTTCACCAATGGAACCGCTTTTTTCTGTTGGGAACCTTGGCCATCAGTCTGATTATTCCCTGGCTTACCATGCCTTATTTTCAAACCAACGAAACCATTCAATATTCGCGGGACTGGGTATTGCAAACTCAAAACTTGCTCAATAATGCTTCTGATGGCAATGCCACCAGCCATCATCCCTCGCTGCTAGTGCTCATACTAGGGGTGATATACGCAGTAGGAGTGTTGGTGAAGAGCATTCGTTTTGCGCTGGACTTGCTCAAAGTACGTCAGTTGATTCGTAACCATGCCCCACAACCCAATGGTAGGTTTGTATGGATTGAAACCGATGAAGTACCTACCTCTTCGTTTTTCCATTACATTTTTATCAACAAAGAAAACTTATCAGAGGAGGCGTTGACCCAGGTCATTCGCCACGAACAAGCCCATAGCGAGGCTCGTCATTCGTACGATATTATGTTTTTGTGTGTATTGCACATTTTCTTTTGGTTCAACCCTTTAATCCAGATCATTCGCAAAAATATAGAAGAACTGCACGAATATACGGTAGATGCAGTAGTGGTGCAGCACTCCAGTATTCCCCAATATTCGCGTTTATTACTTCAACTGGCTACCAAATCCGGATCTATCCAATTGACCAGCAACTTTGCAAAAATTCAATTAAAAAAACGCATTATTATGCTCAATCAAACCAAGACGAATCATATGAAAAAACTCAAGTTTTTATTCGTAATTCCTTTAGCAGGCTGTTTAGTGATCATTTTTGCTTCGGCAAGTCAAGCGCAACAACGGGCTGATCTCATTGGCCAATGGAAAGGAGTAGATGTAGTAGCCAAGGCCTTGAAACCAGATGCTACCCTCAATAAAATGGTATTTACCCAGAAAAAAGAGCTGCATCAGGCAAGTAGCTATCAATTTAAGCAAGATGGCTCCTTTACTATGAAAAGTCCCGTAGAGAGTAAATCAGGCAAGTGGAAATTGGCTGGTAACTACCTAAAAACAGGAGATGAGAAAATGAAGGTAAGCAAACTGGCCAATGGTCAATTATCTTTGGTGATATACGTTTCTTTAAAAACTGGACGAGAGGCCAAAAATAAAAAGGAGGCGGACTTCAAATTGACTTATAAGTATGCAAAACAGTGATGTTTTCTCTTTTTTTGTTTTAATCTACTAAATTATAGTTATAAAACTAAATTGTAGTAGATTTAATGTCTAAACACAAAAGCCTTTGAAAGTCAATCACTTATCAAAGGCTTTTGAACTTACTGCTTGATAATTTTATTTTGTATCTAATTTATTCTGTTTTTCAATCGTGCTAGTTTTTGCCTTATCCAGGCCTGCCAACGCTAAGATACGGGTGATAAAATCAGTTTTTCCATCTATATACGCATCTATATCGTAGGGAAATTTTTCGGCTAGAGTCTGTTTCAAATCACCGTAAATTTTTACCTCCTCTGGATGCGCTCTCAAATAATCACGAAAAAGCAAGTGATTTTGTAAGCCCAGATTCCCTTCTTTGCAGACATATAAATGATGTACAAACCAAGTCTTGTTTTCGGGAGTTTCAGGGACTTGATCGGTAGGTCGTTTGAAAGCTTCCCGACCTTTGATACCCAAATCCCCCCGATGTACATAGCCCAGTTGATCCAGTTTTTCAATGACCCGATCTCGCACTTCGTCATTGTCTGCAATCACAATATCTAGATCAATGATAGGTTTGGCTTTGAGCCCTTTTACCGAGGTGCTCCCGACGTGTTCAATAGCTAGAAAATCACTACCCAAATGCTTGGATAAGACTTTATGTAAGACTTCAAACTGTTCTGCCCAAGCAGGATCATAATCCACGACTATCACTTTTTTTGGTGCCATAACACGGGAGTTTTATAAAAATAGAGCAAGTTATTTTTCGGTTGTAATGGAGTCGTTCCATTCGGGGTGTTCCTGCAGGTATTCCACGATTTTATCTACTAACACCTCATTGATCTTTTGAAAAGACTCATGTGTCCACCCGGCAATGTGTGGGGTAAAAATAATCTGAGGTGATTGACGCAACTGCTCAAAAGTTTGGGCTTGTTCAGGCGTGAGCTTGTCTAGTTTTTCGTTTTCAAGCACATCCAGCGCAGCGCCCAGCACTTTGCCTTCTTCGAGCTTTTTTTGTAAAGCGGCCAGCTTGAGTACTTTTCCTCGAGCGGTATTTACCAAAAATATAGGATGTTTGAATTGGTCCAAAAAGGCCTCATCAATGAGCTCGTGGGTATCGTCCTCGAGAGGTACGTGCAAGCTCAAAATCTGGGCACGTTCATATATTTCTTGCATGGCCACCTGGCGAGCATAAGCATCACCGCGATTGGGGCGTTTGTCATACGCGATTACCTCACAACCAAAACTACTCAGTCGTTGTGCAAAAGCCCGGCCCATATTGCCATAGCCAATAATGCCTACGACTTTGCCCATAAGTTCAACCCCACGGTTGGCTTCACGTTTCCATACCTTATGGCGTACTTCTACATCAGAGCGGAGCACATTGTGCATGAGTACCAAGAGCATTCCAATGGCTTGCTCGCCTACTGCATCTCGGTTTCCTTCAGGAGCATTGATAATTTTAATGTTTTTTTGATAGGCTTTGGCGAGGTCTATTTTATCCAAACCAGCCCCAGCTCGAGCAATCAATTGCAATTTGGTTGCCTTCTCTAATATCTCTTCGTTGATACTGGTTTTGCTCCGTACCATCAATCCATCATATTGGCCAATAAGGTCTAATATTTCGCGGCGGGAGATATCTGGGCGATAATCTGCCTGTATATCGTGCGATTGTAGTAGCGTGGTAATGGAAGGATGCATTTTATCTATAATAAGTATTCTAAATGCCATAGTATATTTTTAAGTGGTATTGAATGAATGTTACTGGAAATTGTAAAGCACATGGGCTGTAGAGAAATAAACCGCTAAACCTAGTAAATCGTTTGCCGTAGTGATAAAAGGTCCCGCTGCCAAGGCTGGGTTTATGCCTAACTTATCCAAAATAAGCGGAGTAATGGTACCCATAAACGAAGCCAGCAATACTACAAAAAATAGCGAAAAAGCTACAATAGTTGCCAGATTGATGGTTTGCCCCAAAATAATTGTAAAGCCAAATACAATCCCTGAAATGACAACTCCATTGATAATGGCTACGACTAACACTTTGAATAAACGTTGAAAATAATTGACCCCAATCATAGATTTGTTGGCCAAACTTTGCAAAACAATGGAAGAGGATTGAATGCCCACATTTCCTCCAGTAGCTGTAATAAGTGGGATAAAAAACGCCATGGCTGGAATCAACGCCAAATCTTTTTCGAAAAATCCTATAAAACGAGCCCCCAATAACCCACCCGCCATGCCAATGATAAGCCAGGGCAACCGGGCTCGGGTAAGGCGCAATACATTATCGTCCTCCTCAATGTCTTCGGCAATACCAGTAATGATTTGACGTTCTTCTTCAGCTTGTTCAGTAATTACGTCTACTGCATCATCAATGGTAATACGTCCCATCAATTTGCCGCGTTCGTTAATCACGGGTACCGCGGCTAAATCATACTTCCGCATAATTTCGGCCACTTCTTCTTCATCCTGATAAGTTTTTACCGACACAATATCTTTCTCATAAATATCGGCAATGCGGGTTTCATCATTAGACAGGATGATTTTTTTAAGTGATACCCTCCCCAAAAGTATACCTCCGTCATCTACTACATACAGCGAAAATATTTTTTCTACTTCTTCGGCTTGGCGGCGAATTTCGCCAATAGCCTGAGCTACAGTCCAATTAATATTGGCCTGGATCAATTCCTTGGCCATCAACCCACCAGCACAATCTTCTTCGTAGTGGAGCAAGTCTACAATATCATCGGCTTTTTCTTTGCTACCGAGGTAAGCAATAATTTCTTCCCTGGTCTGAAGGGGCAATTCGTTCAAAATATCGGCAGCATCATCGGAGTCGATGTGGTTAACCCATTGGGCAATGGATTGTGAGGAGTAATTCTTTAAGAAAGGTATACAGGTATCTTCGTCCAGATAACTGATGATTTCAGCTCCGGTTTCTTCGTCGAGCAAATCCATCACATACATAGATTGTTCCGTGTCCATTTCGTCTAAAATGGAAGAAATATCAGCGGGTCTCAATGTTGCCAGATTATCGAGCACATATCGGGCATTTTTGGTATCTATTGCATGTTCTACCTCCTCTAAAAACTCCTTTGTCAACACAAACGACATAATAATACCTCCTTTCTTAAGATTAATTGTGACTTACTTTCTACTTAGAATTGTTACATAGGCTCAAACAATTTCTCAGATTTTACCAGAGACAAAGTTATGGTAAAAACCTTAAACTTAATGTGAATAATTGGTGAAGTTTTGGTGCGATTTGAATAATAAGATAACGACAAGGATGCAACCGAAGTGTAGTTGTGGGTGTCAACAATTATATATAACATTGTAAGATTTTTTTTTGGCTTTTATGCCGCTTACGAACCATTTCAATACTTTAAACCCATATAAATTCCATGTTAAATCGATTATTTATTAAATCAATATTACTTATCATAATATATAGTTATTGTTTCAACGCAAATGCGCAAATAAGTGCGATATTCAAAGGAGTGAAAATGAAGGATCCATTGCAGACAGTAAAAGATAAAGTGATGGCTCATTGCTCATCGGTACAGGTTTTTGCTCCCAATCGCCCTTCTTTTCCATTGGCAAAACAAAAAGAAGCACATTTGATTTGTAAAAATTACCAAATGTCTAAAGGGAAGGTTGCCTTTCAAGAGGTAGCTTTTGTATTTGCAGATGACCAATTGTGCCTGATAGAAGCCCGAGGAAGTTTGACCAAACGCATTGCTTTCAATGAATTCTATAAAGGATACAAGTTTTTTATATATGCTGACAAAATGGTAGTGAATGAGGCAAAGAAAACGGTTTGGTTTATTACCGATGAGGGGGCACATACCAACTTATTTGCCTGGACTAATCCTTATTTTATCGCTAAGAATACAAAAGAATATAACCCCTCAGCCAGAGTTCCGGCAATGTTTACGTTTGGCAAAAGCCCAGAAGCACTCAAGCCAATATTTGAGAAAAATACCAGTTTTTTGAACACGCAAACCTTTGGCAAAGATCGGGTGCAAATAAACTGTTTTGGAGTGGAATATGCTGGCTTTCCCCGTAAAGTTGAAGCAGTTTTCAACAAGGGCAAACTGTATTTGTTGTGGATTCTTACTGCCAAACAAGAAGAAGACAGGGTGCGCCAAGCCTTGATAAAGACCTATGGTAAGGCTATTTATCAGGACCAAAACTGGGAAGTGTTCAACGATTGGCAGGTTATGTTGCGCAAAGACAAGCCAGAAGTATTGGTAATCTCAAAGGATAAGGTACCTGAATACAAAAAGAGATTACTGGAAGCCAAGAAGAAATAGGGCAATTGTCAAATTATGTTTAACTTGCTGCATACTCAAAACTGGGAGAGAGATAACACAAAGGTTGTCTCTCTTCTTTGTATTACCCAAACTACTGACAATTGTGAAAAAACATTTGAATAGATTTTTACTAATTGGGTTATCGTTTCTGACCTTGACCCAATGTAAAAATGCGTCCAAAGAGTCGCATCAGGTAGCTACCCACCAAGCTTTGGCTATCGCTCCAGCTCTAGCTCACCAGATTCCCAAAAAAACTGTAAAAACTTATCCCATGTTAGATAGCCTGGTAACGCTTACCATTGCTGGATACAAAGTAGATATAAGAACCCCACAAAAAGACAGTAGTGAAACTTTGGCCAGTGGTGCTGTGGAAGGCAATATTATTGTATTGCCTGGATGGAACTTTTCTAAGGAAGATTGGTGCAACAAATCGGCTTTATGCAAAAAAGCTCTGGGTAAAAAATACCGCCTCATTTTGCCCGAAATGAGCAAAAGTGTGTATTCAGCCAAGTTTTATCCTCAAACCCGCAAGGATTGGCAAAAGTATCCAGACCTTAACTGGGTTGTGCAGCAGATGATCCCCACTTTGCAAAAAGAATATGGGATTTTGCTCGAGGGCCAAAAGAATTTTTTATTGGGCCTGTCGACTGGAGCCAGAGGAGTAGTAGCCATTGGCATGGCAGCTCCTAAGGTTTTTAGTGCGGGTGCGGCACTTTCGGGTGATTATGACCCTCCCAAAATGCCTACAGATCGCCTGATGATTGGTTATTTGGGAGCTTATCAGCAATACCCCGCCCGCTGGAAAACCGGCCCGGAAAACTTAGTGTACCACGCCAAAAAACTAACTATGGGGCTTTATCTTGGACATGGTAAACAAGATCGTATTGTTCCTTTTAATCAATCATTGTTGTTATACAATGCGCTCAAAAAGGCCAACCCTGATATGATACTTAAGAATAACTGGGTAAATGCCGGCCATAATTACCAATATTGGAACGCTGAGGTGGATAACATGCTGCGTTTTTTTGATGATTTCTTGCGAGGCTAATATAGGTTTTGATTATGTATTGTTTATCGTTGAGAATTTTTTCGAGCATTTGTGTGTTATAAGGTAGAATAATTTACCAAAGATTTACAGAAATGTTCAACTTATTTAAAAGAGACAAAAGCGATAAGGCAACCAAAAAACCTGAGGGAGTGAATTGGTCAATATTAGATAAAACAGAAACCTTGTCAGAAATCAAAGAAGCCTCCAAAGAAGGGCTTGTAATGATTTATAAGCACAGTGTTACTTGTCCGATTAGTGGAAGTGCTTTGCATCGGTTGGAGCGCCACTGGGACAAAGAAGAAATGCAAGGGATTACCCCTTATTATTTAGATTTATTGCGTTTTAGAGAGGTATCAAATCAAGTAGCGCAAGAATTTTCGATCAGGCACGAATCACCCCAAATATTGGTGATAGACCAGGGGCAATGTGTGTATCATACCTCCCATATGGGCATCAATTACGAAGATTTAAAGAAAATGGCTCAGGATTGAAGTACTTGAATGTCATTGGTTGTTGGCCTTTGGCTTTTTTGATTGTTTTAACATCTGCTACCAATCTAAAACCAATGTTTTGAAGGTGTAATGTGTTCCTAATCAGTGATTTGCTAATTTAGTAGTGAGAAGTACAAAATGTACAGGAACATATCTGAAAGAATAAAGAAAAAGGGAGATTAGAATATATCTAGTCTCCCTTTTTGCTTAAAGTTATGAACTAATTACTGGCGTTTTTTCCAGTAACCAATCCGATGCATCAGATTCAGTACTAAAAAACTGCATCGTATAAGCATCATCTGCCCTTGCTTCAAAAGTTTGCTTGGCCGATAGTGCCGAAACAAAATCTCGCCCTTGTACAATAGCCAACTTTTTGGTTCCTACTTCAGACAAGTAGTCCAACAATGTAGCCTGTACAAACTGTTGTAAATCGGGGGGAATGATAAACTCAGATTCGGTGCAATTAATCAAAACAGATGTTGGCTTATATTCTGCAATCCGTTTTTTGTGGTGATTAATTTCCTCTTGATACTGTTCTGGTGTAAGATAACGATTGTTGCCTTTCCAATCGTAGCGATAAATAGCATTTTCTGTATCCACAAAAACTTTTGTGAACTCATTTTCGAAGGTTAATTCCAGCATAGGATAGTCATTTTTGCGTTATCAGTTTTCCTAGAGTAACTTCAATTAGTACAATTTGTTTGCGTGTAAGTGAAATTACTTAGATTTCAAAGGTACAACAAATGCTGGGCATGAAATCCGATATGTAATATTACTTATAACTTTGAGCTTGTGTTGATAAGTTTTTGATAATTAGAGGACTTAATTACCTTCGATTTCGTCCTCAAACCATTGAATTGCCTCCTCTTGACTAAGAAAGTATTGGGTGACGTATTGGGCTTTCGTTTGCTCATTCACGGTTTGTTCTACTGATAGCTGCAAGATATAATCTTCAGTTTGTATCACAGCCAGTTTTTTGGTGTCTACATCGATCATGCTTTGGAACAAAGTTTGGGTTACAAATCCCTGTAAATCAGGGTCAATGATGAAGTCAGTCTCACTAAAGTCAACCATTACAAATAAAGGTTTGTATTGCAAGATGTTATCGGCCTGACGGGTAATTTCAGCTTTGTATTGTTCGGGAGTCATTGTACGATTGGTTCGCTTCCACTTATAGCCATAGAGGCGTTTCTCTACATCAACAAAAGATGCCGCAAACTCATTTTCAAAAATAGATTCTTTCATAGTAAGTAATTGGGGTTTTTTAAAACAATTGGTTAGGTTTATTTGGTGATAACAGTATTTGCCAAACTATTTATCGGTAAAGATCGCCTTTAACGCCTGCCAAAGCGATATTTTCTTTTGTTTGTCTTGAGCTATTTCATGTAATGAATCAGCTTTTAGATATACTTTGTCTTCGTGTGGTTGTGCCTGATAAGGTTCTGGGTTTAGGTTTTGCCCAATGCTTGCAAAATCTACCCCAAAACTAATGACCGCTCGAGCAGGTAAGGGGATAGGTTGCTGAAGGCTATCGTCTAAGTTTTGTACATTAATTACTTTAGCTTTAGGCAAGGCGATGTTTACCGATTGTAAAATCTTGGCCAATAATTCTCGGTTGGCATCGTCCATATAAACCGAGGTGCTATCAGACAAAATAATTACTACTGGGTAGGTTGGCTCATCCTTAATCAGATAGGCCTTGTTTTGGTACAAACCAGGAAATGTTACATAATTTGGAGACTCCATAAGTTGATGTATAAGTGAACAATATTTATTGAGTTGAGCACTTTCAAAAACAAACGCATTAAAGTGCTTAATCACGCCAATATAAGGTGGACAATGTTTTGATCATTGTAATATCTTTCAATAAGCTTATATGATATTTCAGGCAATGGTCGTCTAAAGCAAAAAGAGGCACTTTGTCCAAGCACCTCTTTTGTATTTTATATCACTCAAAGCTTACAAACCTCTCATATCACCTTCTTTGCGATCGCGACGAGGTGGCATAGTACCAAATACAATGTCCCAAATAGGGCTTGATACTCCAAATGCTTTATCAGGATACTTGTAGTGGTGCAAGCTGTGGTGTTTCCACAAATATTTTAGTAAACGAGGGGCTTTGTATTTGTGGGTGCTATAGTGTACAAATACATAGCATAAGTAGCCAATCAGCATTCCAGGAAGAAATGCATAAGTATAACCTTTGAGAATAAAAATCTGACTTAGGTACAATACCCCAATGATCATCCAACCTACCAATGGAGGCATAAACAAACGCTCTTCGTCGCGGGGATGATCGTGGTGGTATCCGTGCATGATATAATGAAAGCGTTTGATGGCTGGAGATTCAGAAATCCAGTGGAAAACATAACGGTGCATGATGTATTCGAACAAAGTCCAGAACAATAAGCCGCCCAGGAACATCATGATTCCATTAAGAATACCCAATGTAGCACTATAGCTATTGAAATACACATAAAGTAAAAAGATAATCGGGGGCAAATAACCGCCCAACGTAATGGCAGGTGAGGTACGACTGATGGCTTCTAAAATAGGATTGTTAAAAATCCGGCCTTTTTGTACTCCTTGTTTATGACTCATAACAAACGTTTGTTAAATTAATTACAACGTAATGAAACTACAATATACAATGAGGGCTTGTAGAGGATTTTTGTTTGCAAAAAGCTCAATAATTGCGGCCCTCCTGTTCCAAAAGTGAACGGACAAAGATACATAATTCTTTTACTGGTCAAAAATTTATAATTTCTAATCGTGTCTAATTTTATCTCATTTATTCTGGCAAACCTTTGTGAATGTAACTGACAAATTTTTGAGTCGATATTCGGCAAAGTACCTGATTATTATTAGCTTAGAAGCATGAACCGAAAATGTCCCAAGATGTCAAATATGATTCATGTAAAGTCATTTAACTTTTTGGCAAACACTTGCAAACTACTTTTGTTGGTGTGTTTGATAGGGTGGAGTACCCAAGCCAAAGCACAATGTGATTGTGGAAGAATTGATGAACTACAAAAACTACTCAAAAACGAAGCAAATGCTCAAAAGAGAGCGGAGATTTTCAATGAACTGTCAGCCAAGTATTATGAAAGCAAACAGAAAGGTTTGGCTATGAAATACGCAAACGATGCTTTGAGCTATGCCACCCGCAACCGTGATAAAAAAGGACAAGCCATGGCGTTGTACAACAAAGCCAATGTAAACTATGACCCAACCAAGGGCGATGAGGGAAGTTTACAAACCACGGTAGATTTGTTTGATAAAGCTCGGGCCATTTACGATGAGTTGGGAGACAAAGAAGGGGTGGCTGCTACTCATGAGGGACTGGGTAGATTTTATAAGAAGTATGCTTACCTGACCTCGGGCGACAATGCCAACGCTCGTAAGGCGGTAGAAAACCTGGAAAAGGCAGAAGATATACGAGAAGGTTTGCTAAAAGATGGTTCACTTACTGATAAGCAAAAAGAAGTTCAGCGTAAACAATTGGGAGAAATTTTCAGTGCGTTGATTGAGGTATATTTTAATAACCTTAATGACAATACCAAAGCTCAACAGTTTTATGATCGCTCTATAGAGATATTAGGGCAAAACGATGACAATGTAACGGCTCAGCTAGGGAGACAAATCAAGAAAAACGAAGAGAAAGAACGGGAACGTCAACAGCTCATTTATCTCATCATTGCAATTGCTGGGTTTTTTATGCTGCTTTTAACGATTGGTTTGGTAATCAACATTGGAACTACCAGAAAGAAAAATCGTTTGTTGGATGAACAAAAAACCAAGTTGGCCCGCACCAACAAAATGATCGAGGAAAAGAATGAACTAATTGAGGCTAAAAACCGCCAGATGGAGTCTCATAATCAAGAACTGGCTGATTTGAATCGCCAAATGAACCGGGTAAACAAGGAAGTGGAGTTGACCAACTTTGAACTCAACGAAAAAAACGAAGAGATCAATCAAACCGCTGAGGCGCTTAAACAACAATCGTTAGCCCTTGAATCGCAGAAAGTAAAATTAGAAAAAGCCTACGAAACCATTACATTATTGAGCCAAATTGGGCAAGACTTGACTTCTTCGCTGGATTTTGACAAAACCCTGAATACGCTTGAAAACCGGGTAAAAGAAATGATGCCAGTGGATGGCTTTAGTGTTTGTATTTTTGATGAGGCCAAAAATGAATTGAATTTTAGGTATGTTACTGAGTTCAACAGCCGCCAGACTCCTTTTACCCTCTCTATGGAGGATACCCATCATCCCGCGGTTTGGTGTGTGAAAAACAACAAAGAGATCACCATTCATCAAAAAGAAGACCTCAATGCCCAGTCTTTTTACGATACCTCACTGAACGACTCTCTCAACTCTATGATGTACTACCCTATGCTCAACGAGGATCAAGTGATTGGGGCTGTAAGTGTACAAAGTAGATTGATTGCTGCCTATACCCCTTATTATGCCGATATTTTCAAAACATTGGTGTTATATTCTTCTATTGCTATTAGCAACGCCGAAAACTACCGCACCTTGCATAGTACTCTAGACGATTTGAAAACAACCCAGGATCAACTGGTAGAAGCGGAGAAAATGGCTTCATTGGGTAACCTGGTAGCAGGAGTAGCTCACGAAATCAACACACCGGTAGGTATTGGTGTAACGGCGGCCTCAAGGCTTGAAAGCAAGACGAATGACTTCATAGAATTGTACAATAGCAAAAAGATGAAGAAATCGGATCTTGAGAAGTTTTTGTCTACAAATAAAGAGGGATCCAAGATTATTTTGAACAACCTCAACCGAGCCGCCAAACTGGTACAAGGTTTTAAACAAGTGGCAGTAGGGCAATCTAACGAAGAGAAGCAGAAATTTAACCTTAAAACTTATATAGAAGATACCTTGATAGCTTTGCAGCCTAAACTCAAGAATAAACCTTATGAACTAAAAGTAGATTTAGACGAATTGTTTATTGAGAGTTATTCGGGAGCCTATTCGCAGATTATTACCAACTTGGTGATGAACTCTATCATTCATGCTTTTAAAGGACGAGATAAGGGCACCATTTCGCTGAGCGTAAAGCAAAATGGCAATCGTTTGAAAATGACCTACAGTGACGATGGAAACGGTATTGCCCCCGAGATTTTGGATAAAGTATTTGATCCTTTTGTAACGACTAACCGTGAAGGGGGAGGTACTGGATTGGGAATGAACATTTTGTATAATCTAGTGGTGCAAAAGCTTAAAGGTAAAGTAGATTTTAAATCTGGTGTAGGCGAAGGAGTAACTTTTGATTTTGATTTGCCTATGAATGTATAGCCTATGCTTTGGCGTTTAAAGCGGATAAAGTGACCGACAAACGACTAAGTAGCATAAAAATTGCCCAAAATTTTACATAGCCATATAAATTACTAGTTTTGTTTGATTAAGTCTGATTGAGAAATCAAGGCAGCTCATTGTAATAAGAAACATTTTTCAAAACTTTGATCATAATGAACGATAACGACGAATTACTTTTTGCTGATGATGAGGACAATCTGTTTGCTGACGAAGATGGTGATAGTTTGTTTGCCGAAGAGGAAGACAGTACTGGTGATGATTCTGACTCTGGAAGTGAGGGAGCCTGGAAGGTAATGATTGTAGATGATGAGGAGGAGATACACACCGTTACTCGTTTTGCGTTAAGTGATTATGAGTATAAAGGAAGACAGCTAGAGTTTTTGGACGCTTATACTGGAGCCGAAGCCCAGCAAATGTTGGCGGAACACAAAGATGTAGCACTCATGCTACTGGATGTGGTAATGGAAACCAACGATGCGGGTTTACAAACAGTAAAGCATATCCGAGAGACCATGGATAACCATTTTGTGCGTATCATTTTGCGTACAGGTCAGCCAGGACAAGCCCCCGAAGAAAGTGTAATCACTGATTATGACATCAATGATTATAAAAATAAAACAGAACTCACCGATAAACGACTCTTTACCACAATTACTACTGGACTACGCTCTTATGCTGATATTATGGCCATTGAGCATTTTCGGCAAAATCTGGAAAAGATGGTAGAGGAACGTACCCTTACCATTCAAGAGCAATCCAAAGAACTTGAAGGGCAAAATATTAAAATATTAGGAAGTATTAATGCGGCGAGTCGTATTCAGTCGGCCATGTTGCCCCAATTAGACCGCATCAAGACTACTTTCCCTGATTCGTTTGTATTGTTTCGTCCAAGAGACATTGTAAGTGGCGATTTTTATTGGTTTTCTGAAACCGCAGGACGTATTTTTATCGCGGCCATTGATTGTACCGGGCACGGGGTGCCAGGGGCTTTTATGTCTATGTTAGGCGATGCTTTGCTGAACCAGATTGTGAATATAGACGAAGTTACTTCGCCTGATAGAGTGCTCAACCGTTTGCATAAAGGCATACGCAAAGCGCTCAAGCAAGAGTCTACCGGTAACCAGGATGGCATGGACATGGCGTTTTGTATGTATGATCGCCAGGCAGGTATTTTGGAATTTGCTGGGGCTAAAAATCCATTGATTTATGTACAAAATGGTGAAATTCACAAGATAAAAGGAGACAAAATGCCGATTGGAGGGGTACGAAGTAAAGAAGAAGAACGGCTATTTACCCGTCAGGTGGTGAAGGTGGACCAGCCCACCTATTGTTATATGTTTTCGGATGGCTACCCAGATCAATTTGGAGGACCAAACAATCGTAAGTTTATGTCTAAAAACTTACGCAACTTATTGCTCGAGATCCACCAAAAACCGTTTGATGAGCAACAACAGATTCTTGAGGATCGCTTGGATGCCTGGATGGCAACTCCAGAAGGAGCCGAAATAAATTACCGCCAGATGGATGATATCCTGGTCATGGGTTTTAAAATTGGTGGTTAAATCAAGATTTATCTTATCAAAATAAATAGAAAGCGTTAGTGGAGCTCTCACTAACGCTTTTGCTTTTTAGGGCTTACTAAATCCCATAACCCAAGGAGATTCTCAACCTTTCGGTAGGCTGGAACTCATTTTTTTCAACATTCATCAAATAAGACAAGTCAAGTGAAAAATTCTTGGCGCTGGCTCCTGCCCCCAGTGTGACATAAGACTGATTTCCTTTATT
Organism: Microscillaceae bacterium; assembly: GCA_003483885.1. Taxonomy (GTDB): domain Bacteria; phylum Bacteroidota; class Bacteroidia; order Cytophagales; family Microscillaceae; genus Microscilla. Next base: position 53,211 of record DMXI01000586.1, on the reverse strand, counting down.
TTCATGTTCATAATGGTACCCGGCTCTTATACTAAAGCGATTCTTCCACTGGTATTCTAAGCCAGTAGCCCAGATAATTTCCTGCATTTCTTCCGAAAACCCTCCAGGAGCATCACCAAACGCCCCCAAAGCTCCCCCAAGTAAGGGTTTCTGATGAGGAAATTGACCGTTTATAATACCCGTTTGAGTATTGATGACAGGTGGAGTAGGCACCATCAACTTACTAATATCGACTGCCCAGGTAAGCTTACTGTCAGAAGAAAGTTGGGTGCTCAAAGCAGAGCCTATTCGTAAAGTAATCGGAATAAAATTGTCAAAATTATTGGTGGTATGTGAAGTTTTAGGACCAAAATTGACAATACTCAAGCCCAGATTCCATTGTGCTGACTTGCCAGCAATACTTAGAGATTTTTGATGAAAAACACCTGCATCAAAGGCAAACGAAGTACTGTTAGACCCAAGAGAAACGACCGTGATATTGGTAGAATTAATGAAAGATCTGGCATGCATCAGTCTTCCGGTAATCCCTAAGCCCCAGTTTTTGCCCAGTTTTCTGGAATAAGCCAAGCTGTACGACAAATCGGCGAGCCGAAAACTATTAAGCGCGTTGGTAGGCGGCAAGAAAAATTCGAACCTGCCATAATCAAAATAACGAACACTCAGGCTAATGGCTTGTTTGTCAGACAACTTATAATAGGTAGCCAGGCTGGTATGACTGGTATTACTGCTAAACTCCCGATCCCAGGTAGTATAATTTAGAGACGCTCCAAAGCGATTTTCGTTGAAAACGATCTTGCCCGGATTCCAGAATATGGCATTGGCGGTAGGAGCGGTAGCAGTGCCAGCATTGCCCAAACCCGCAGCTCGAGCATCAGGTGTAAAACCAAGTGGCGTAAACGAGGTGTACAAACTACGTCGGTTATCTTGCGCATGGGTAGTAGTTGCCAGGGTTACTATACAGCAACACCATAGCATAAAACAATGAAAATTGTTCATGTGATTGTTGGTTTTAGTTTTTAGCGATTCTTAAAAAGAGCGAAGTCGATCAGGGTCGCTCGTTGTTAGATAGATAGTTGCGCAACTTGAAACCGAATACTAGGAGAAGAGGAAAAAAGTGGAGAATTGAAAGTTGAAAATTTTTCCTGTACAAAAAAAGTTGCCTGATCTTTCAAGCAACTTCGTTTGATATGATTGAATGAAATGGTAAAAATTATGCTTTCTTGTTGCCCTTAAGAGAAATCAACAAGACCCCGCCAAGCACCAATCCAGTACCTACCAATTGTGCTACCGAAAGGGTTTCGTTTAAGAATATATAAGCCAAAATAATGGTGGAAATTGGCCCTACACTGGCCACTATAGAAGCATCACTAGCCCCAATACGCTTAATGCCCGCCGAAATCAAAAATGCAGGAATGACAGTAGCCACAATGGCCATGCCTATACTCAAAGAATAAACCGGAGTGGGGTATTGTAGCAGACTCACTGAATTATTGGCCAAATAATGGGTTAGTATACCCAAAGCAGCAAAAGTCATTGCATAACAAGTAAAACGAATGGCGCCTACTTTTGGAATTAACTTTTCACTCCCAATCATGTAAATGGCATAAAATACCGCACAACAAAATACGAGAAATACGCCCAATATGAAGTTTTTCTGTTGGGTCATATCAAGGTTCCCGGCAAAAACCACAATAATGCCTACATAGGTAAACCCAAGTGCAATTAATTGAGCCTTAGTGATTTTTTTTCGGTAAATGGTCGCCGAGATAATTACCACAATAGTTGGGTATACAAACAAGATGAGGCGCTCGAGACTAGCCGTGATGTATTGTAAGCCCATAAAATCAAATAAGGCGGCTATGTAATAGCTTATGAGACCCATAGCACCTACTGCCAATATTTCTTTAGTAGTTAGGCGAGGAGCTTTTTGCCGATGCCCCGAAATGTAGCCAATCACCAAAAAGAAAGGCAACGCAAACAACATACGTAAGGCCACTAAAGATACCGAGTCTATGGAGTATTGATAAGCCAACTTGATAAAAATGGCTTTGCTGGAGTGGGTAATGGCTCCAAAAAATACCATCAAAGCCCCAATAAATTTATAGGGATTAAATGAGGTAATACTGGGGTTGGTTTTTCCAGGTAAAGCAACTGAATGATGTGTCATTTATTTAGTGTTTAAATATCGAGAATATTCGCATCCACAATCAAGGATAGTAGATGCTTATAAGCCTGTTTTGCTGCAATTTAACAAAATATTGTATGGTTTAGTTCGCTATGTAAGTTTGATTGGTTAGTTAAATCAAAATATTATTTGGTGTTTTGGTTTTGTTCTCTGCTGATCTTGCGGCTAAGTTAAAAATATAATGAATGAACTCCTTTTTAAAATCAGTAAAATGATGCTTATAATAGTTAAAATAAACCTATATTATAGTATTATCTGCAACGAACTCCAACGCTGATGATGCATAAATTAGAGACAATAGAGTTTTTTGATTTTCCACTTATTTCAAAGGTAGATGTAGATACTTCCTCTAACCAAAAGCTTTCTATCCCTTCAGAAGCCTGCTTTGCATATATTCTAAATAACGACCATCTCAAGTTAAATATCAATAAGGATACAATTGCATTTAATAATGGGCAAGTGATCTTGTCAATGTGTGGTTTAACCCTTGGAAAACTAATTTCAAGACAGAAGAACGGACGGTTAAAGGCGATTATTATTCATTTTCATCCTGATATCATCAGAAAAGTATATGAAGTAGGAAAACCACCTTTTTGGAAGGAGTTAGAAACTCCAGTAACACAGTTTCTTGTTCAAATGGAAACAACCCTATTGATTGAACACTTTGTCCAGGGGATTAAAAATTTATTTAAGCACAATATTGCCTGTAAAAAGGAGTTCCTTGCTTTAAAACTTAAGGAGTTGATTTTTTTATTAATGCAGGGCGAAAACTCTTTTGAGGTGAAGCAAATTATGAAAAGCTTGTTTTCGGAGAGAACCTTTAATTTTAAGGAAATTATTGAAGCTCATATACTTTCTCCATTTTCACTGGAATCTTTCGCTGAATTTACCAATATGAGTCTTTCTAGTTTTAAACGAGCATTTAAAAAAATCTATAATGATACACCGGCAAACTATATATTAAATAGAAAGCTCGAACACGTTGCTGAGATGTTAGTAGTTTCTGAAAAATCTATTAGCGAAATTTGTTATGATTCTGGCTTCTCTACTCCGTCACATTTAACCAAAGTATTTAAAACTAAATTTAATTTATCCCCCTCTGAATACCGTTTGAACTTCACAGACAAATAATTGAACTTATCTAAAAACTTTACGCCGTTTTTTTTGCCGAACTTGCTTGCCAAATAGATACAGATACAAAAGGTCTGTAGTGTAGAGAATGAGTTTAGAAATATGAAAAATAACTTTTGGGATAAAAGAAGTAAAAAGTATGAACAGGGTTTAATTGATAATCCTATGCTGGTTTCTAAGACTTTGGAAGCTTGTAAAGCATATTTAAAAAAAACTGACAATGTTCTTGATTTTGGTTGTGCAACTGGTGAATATAGTCTGGCTTTGGCAAATCAAGTGGATTCAATAATTGGGATTGATACTTCCAAAAACATGATTGAAATCGCTCAGCAAAAACTAAGTCAGAAACAACTTAGAAATGTATCATTTCAGGTTGCTGATATTACCGAAGCACGGATAAATAATAAAAAATATTCTGCCATATTAGCATTGAGTGTCCTTCACCTTACAAATGATATAGCTGATAGCCTCAAGAAATTATATGGTTTGTTAGATAAAAACGGATGTGTGATTTCCGTGACACCCTGCCTTTCAAACCGAAGTTTGTTTATGAGGGTTTTAATGAATTTACTACAAAAAATTGGCATTGCACCCACGATTCAAAGCGTATCTTATGATCAGTTAAGGGGCTTATTTGAAGTAAATGGATTTAGTATTGTGGAATCAAAAATCCTAGATTCAAAAAATGCCCTTTATTGGATAGTAGGGGAGGTAAATGATCAAGCCCACAATGCAGAATTTTAACCTCTGTTGGTGTTTGAGTGCAGCGTCACCAACAAATGAACTAGGCAAAAACCTTATTTTTCTATATTCATCGTTTTGTAAAACGAGTTGTTGGTGTTATTTTGATCTGACGCCAAACAATAAATAAAGAATTACTGATATAATTTCACTTAAGATTTCTAGAGTTATTCTTAGAAGTGTTATCTTGGCAAAAAGAAATATAGAAATATAATGCTACAACGTAAATTTGACCAAATCGTAAAAAAGCATTACCCCAATGCGACAGATGCCAAAGACACATCCATCCATTATATGGGGAAAATGCAAAATGAGTACAAAATTGATGTTTCTAAAGTATTGATGGCTACTTCAGTATGTTCAGACGACATTAACATTCCCTCTACCACATTCTTTAATGTATTGTTTGGACCATTTATTATGGGTGGTTTGGGAGGATTGCCTTTTGCTGGACAAACTGGGATGACTGCTTTTGCTCATCATATTCCTGACGAAGGCAGCGCATTTATATTTTATGGTCCCCACATAGGAGTAACCTTAGATGGCGAGTTGGGAAAAATGTACCGACCTCGTCAAGATCAAGCGGGTAATTCTTGTGGTGCATTGATGTTGGCTTTGAGTCGCTTCCAAGGGAGTGGAGATTATAAGCCAATATTAAACGATGATGACTATCAGCAAATGAAATTGGAGGAAAGCTTGCTACCTTACCGAGATCGTATACTGAATAGTGATAATCCTCAAAAAGAAATCACGGAAGCAACGTATGAAATCATTGACAGAAAAGTGCATGAACATTTAGTATCATGCAAAAATGAATTCAAAGTTGATAAAGTGACTCTCCTGGGAGGGATCATCATCAATACTGACTTTGGCTTGGATGATTATTTCGATGCCAAAAACTTTGAAATCATTGATGTAAAGAGTCTCTAGGGAAAGTTGCCCTACCCTAAAACACTCAAAACATTAAGAAAAACCGCTATTGCCTAATTGTATGGGCAGTAGCGGTTTTCTTGATTATGAATATTTCATCCGTACTTCAAAAGCTTACTTTTTAGCCTGATAAGGCAAAGACAAATTGCCACTGGCTACACTATAAACCGCATACACTCCCAGCATAGGTTTATCTTTTTTGCTGGTATTTACTTGCATGTAGCAAGCTACCGCATCAAACTTAAAATCTTTTTGATGGTTCATACGATAGTCTGGGACTACAACCCGAATGGTGCTCCCTTTGGTAATCACTTGAAAACCAGGACTATCCATATACATAGGCATTCCAGGATTGGTAGGAGGAAGTTTTACTGAAGCATCCCCTTTTTTGAATTGTTTCACGGCCAAACCGCCCTTTACCCGCTTGTCTTGAGTAAGTACTACCCAATGTGGGTGCCATACGATGCCATCATTATCAAATTTGCGATCTTGGTTTTCATCCCATAAAGGCGTATCGTCAAAATCGGGATGCGAAGTAAGTGCCAGGGCTACAATCCCTTGGGTATTATTAAACCCTACATCGGTGGGCTTGAGCGTAGTAGGAAACACATACCCCAGTACTGGAGCTCCATCTAGTTGCCCAGCAGGTTTGGGTAAAGTAGCACCCGCCTTGCCTTTTACTTTGATCTCCCAAATCATCGATTGAGTCTCGTCGTGGTGCTTTACCTGGGTTTTACGAATCATGAAATTATCATTTTTATAATCACTGTTTTGAGCAAAAGCCAGGTGACCAACTGCTACCAAACAAACCGTGAATAGGTGTAAAAATGCTTTTTTTGCGATCTTTTTCATAAGGGTATTTATTTAAATTAGGAATCCTAACTTTATTATTTAAAAAAATAGATTAAAATTTTTGTGTGACCTGTTTTTCAAGCAAGGCATCAAGCTGAGAGGCTACCACTGCCAGCGATTGTTGACCAAACAACAATTTAAGGATTTCCTGTTGGCGATTATAAATAATAAGCGTGGGGGTACCTGGCAATTGGTTTAAATGAAAAGTGTGGGCTATCTGAGAAAATTGTTGGTAATGAGCTGTAATTCTTTGTTTCACTGCTTCTTGTTCATCTGGTTGAACGGTTTCGAAAACCCGTAGCTTTTGCTGGATAATTGCCAAGTTGGCTGCATTTAAAAAATCTTCTGGAGTAATCATTTCATCAAAAAACACCGGAAACTGCACCTTTTGTGAATATGTAGTAATGCCCTGTGTGGCAAAATATTTTTGGGTTTCCCCAATAAGCTGTTGTTCTTCCAGTAAAAGACGAGTGTTGACGGAGGTGTTTTTGTCAAAATCCTCAAATGCGGTAGATATGCCCAAAAAGCCTACGTTCTTTTGGTATGTTTCATACAAACTATTGATCATCGGAATACCATAAATAAAACATCCGGGGCAGTTTACCTGAAACACAAAAGCCAGGTTAATTGCCTTAGGTGTGTAATCTCCCTGAAGCTTTTCTCCAATGCTTAGATGAAAGTAATTAGAAGTGTTTGTGTTCATTGCTTTATAATTTGATATCACAAATATAGTAAGGATTCCTAACTTTAAAAATTTTAATGAATTATTATCTCAACATAGATGCTTGATTTAATAAATTAAGTGTAATATCATCCATTGTCATATATTTGTTTTAGGTTCAAGTACACACTATTAAGTAATTACCTATGGTAAATTTTGATGAAAAAGGTTTCATAGAGTCGGCTGAGAGCTATCGTGTATTAGGCGACAAAGCCGTGATTGGCTACGACACCGTATTTGATATTTTGACTACTTATGCCAACATCACACTGGATACAGAAGATCGGATACTTTTGGTAGGTGGAGGCGGAGGAAGAGAGTTGAGTTACCTGAGTAAACTGCAAAAAAGCTGGGCCTACACAGTGATAGACCCCTCTCAAAAAATGATAGATTATGCCAGGTATTGGGCAAAAAAAGAGGGCGTATTAGAGCATACTGAGTTTCACCAAGGGCTCATACAGCAATATGTACCATCGGACGAACCGTTTCAATTGGCTACCTGCATTGCTGTTTTGCACTACTTGAGCCAAGAGGAAAGAAAAAGTACTTTGGATAGTATCTACTCCCTACTAGAACCTAGTGGTTCTTTTCTTTGGACAGTAGCCAACAAACCTACTACTGATCTTGAATTAGCACTTTTTAAAAAAATGTATTTGACATACCCTCAAAACCAAGGTGTTGATGAAAAAACCATCCAAATGATTGAAGAGGTTTTTGAGCAGGACTACAAATTGATAGACGAAGTGGACGAATTGTCGCTTGCCCAAGAGGTGGGCTTTCAGGATATTACAAAAGTATGTGCTACCCTGTTTTTTAACACCTATATTGGGAAAAAATACAAATACTAGACTAGATAATGACTCATTTTACCTTTAACGGAGATTGGGAATACGCCATACAGCTACCTGCTTTTGAGAAATTTAAACGTGCCGGTGGGGCTTATTTTTCAAATCAATCCTCTGGCACAGCGCCTCTCAAGTTGGTCATTGAAGATGATGTATCAGATGACCCCGATCCTACCCTTGAGCAATTGAAGACCATAGAGTTTATATTTGAACATCAACAGAAAATAGCAGACGCCGTCGTGGAACGGGCTCTACAAGAGTTGCCCACAATTATTGCGGATTATGAACTGCAAGAAGAAGACGAGTTTCAAGAGGTGAATGAAAACTCTGTGAAGCAACTGATTCGAATCGGTGTGATTGAGGTGAAGCGACCAACTCGAGATGGATTGGCCTACTTTGATGTAATGGGTGGTTGTGAATGGGATGAGGAGCATGGGTTGAACATTTTAATGCATGCCACCAGGATACTTACCTTTGGAGGAATTGATGGTAACTCTTATTGGGATGCACTCAAAGACAATGGTACTTTTGAGGCAATCAAAAACGCAGAAACCATCAGACAAATGCCTGTAAGGTATACTCCTCATCCAAAATATGGCAAACTCAAACCTGCTCAGAAATCTGCCAACGAGACCTACGAATTGGACTTAATTATGGGAGGTTTCAATGCTAAATTTATAGAAGAAGTCAACAATGGACAAATAGATATCAATGGGAAGTGGCAAAGCCAGAATAAGTCTTATTTGGAAGCGGCTTGTTGGTACAAAAACAACGAACTGGTCAAATTTCTTCTAGACCAAAAAGCCGATATTAGGTATGCCTTGCATCAATGCATAGGGTATAATTCTAACCCAGAAGTGTTAGAATTGATCTTGACTCACGGGGCAGACATCAATGCTCGGGATTTATTTGGAAATACAGTATTGTATATCCTGGCAGATCAGCTTGCCAAACTATATAATCACAAGCAGCAAAGCATTCAGCATGGCTGGAATAGGGAGGAGAAACTTGATGAAGAGATTAGGTTACAACAGCAGAAAATTAGAAACCTGATAGACAGAGGAGCAGATCCTCATCTAAAAGACCGACGTCAAAATAGCGTATTCGATTTGGGGCGAAACTTAGACGAAATGAATAAACAGGCATATATTGATTTTTTTGATAGTTGCGTAAATGAGAAGGAATAGTTATGATTTCTGAAATAGCAAGTGTGGCTATTTTTATATTTTTTAAATAATAAAAACACCAAACAGCAATCACTATTTGGTGTTTTGAGCTTTTGTTTCTAAGAAACAATTAAGCCGTTACCTGAGCTGCAATCAATTCCTCAATACCTTTGATACCCATTTGCCCGGCACCTGCCAACATTTCTTTGGCTTGGGCTTCGTTTTCTTCGGCTACATCAAAGGTCCAATGCCAACGAACGACTGCTTTGCCATTAGCATCCTGCGTTACTTTCATACTACCAATAATGTTGTCTACTGGCATCATCGGTTGTTCTGGAATGCCATATTTGAACTCTCTGTTTTCGTGGTCAATCTTGAGAATATCTTCTCTAAATTCTACCCCACCATCAAGGGTACAAATACGTTTTTGGCCTTCTACTCTAGAACCTTTAATCATAGCTCCTAACCATTTTTCTACGCCAGTCACTGCACCTATTACTTCCCAGGCGGCTTTGGGTGTGGCATTGATGCTTAGTTCTACGGTTTGTTCTGATTTTTTCATTGATAGGTAAGATTTAATTTGTTTTGGATAATTATGATGTTCCAAAATTGCATACTTACCTCACAAAAAGTTTTGCAGATTAGGTCAAAGATTTGTTCATTTGGTTCAATCGATAATTAGAAGGCGATTCTCCGTATTTATTTTTAAATGATCGGGAAAAGTGGGCTACATCATTAAAACCACACTCAAATGTGATTTGGGTAACATTCAACGCTGACACCAACAACAACTCCTCTGCTTTGCGTAATTTCTGCTGTCTTAAATAGTGTGCTGGAGAATCGTTGTACACCTTTTTGAATTCTCGTTTGAATGAAGATTCACTCAAGTTGTTCAATTGGGCCAATTCCTGAATGGTAATGTTACTGTACAAGTGGGCCTCCACAATTTCTTTGAAGGTATAAGTAGTAGGAGAGAAGAGGCTCGAGAGGATCAATTGGATTTCTGGGGCATTGCTGGTTTCATTCAAAATCAGAATCAATTCCTTGAGCTTGAGCACCATCAATTCTTCGCTGGCCAGTTGTGGGTTTTCAAAATAAAACAAAATACTCTCGATGTAGCGCTTCAGCAATTCATCCGATTTTACCTTGGTCATCCCTATTTTGGGTGGGGTAGGGTTTTTCAAAAAATCCGGAATACCCGATTCATATATTTTTTTGAGTACCTCAGGGTAAAAATGTACCGCAATGGCTTTATATTCTTTGCTTTCAGAAGTGCTAAAAAAACGCCCTAAATAGTTTCCACACTTCATCAAAATTCCTTCTTTGGCTTGTATCATCATTGTTCCTTCCTCCGAATAAGACTGATAGCCTCCATCGAGCACATACAAAAAACAAGCTTCATTGGGCATAGGTACTTGCCGCTTAAATGGGGGACACAAAGTAGCTCGTTCAAAAAGCATTTTATCAAAAAAATCAAGCGTTTGGTGGTCTAGTATCATAGAAACATTTGTTGAGTAGTTGGTGTAGTGTTATTGTTTCTATAATGTAAGTTTTTTAGGTTTTGTTCCTAATATGAAATATTTTACCTAGTATGAGGGTTGTATTATACAAATACTAAATATCACCAAAAACTTACAAATGAAACGAACTAAGATACTTGGATTACTCATAGGATGTTGGACTTTAAGCCTGACCATCTTACAGGCACAACCCACTAAAGATCTGTTTGATGGTATCTGGGATAGCAAATTGCCCAAGGTTAAAAAAGCATTGGCCAAAGGAGCCAATATCAATGCATTTTATAACTATAAACGCCTCGATAATTTGTGTTTGGGGTTGACTCCTTACATGGTTGCTTGTGGGGTAGGCAACCTTGAGATAGTAAAATATCTGGAGAAAAAAGGTGCCAGAATACGACTTACTACACCTGAAAAAGTAGGTAGTCGTGAGACCTACAGGAAAGGAACAAATGCAATGGTTTTGGCGGCCATACATGGTACTGTAGAAGTAGTAAAACACCTGCTCAGTAAAGGGTTTGATATTAATCAGAAATCAATGTATGGTTCTACCCCATTGGTATATGCCTGCTCAAATAATGACTATGAGCGGCTAAAGATGGTGAAATTTCTGGTAGAAAATGGAGCTGATGTCAATGCTGCTAAAACTGCGGCATTGTTTGATGCTGCCAGGCGAGGATACAATCGTATTATTAAGTATTTATTAGACAAAGATGCTCACATCAATGCAATCAAATCTAACACTGCAAGATTATATAAGGGTTCTAAAATAACCCCTATTTATTATGCCATTTCGATCCAAAGTACCGAAACTGTAAAATTACTTATAGAGCGAGGAGCTAAAGTAGATAAAATACCTGGATCTCGTATAGCTCCCTTGCATTTGGCAGCCTATCGCAAAGCGTTGTATTGTGCGGCGTTGTTGGTAAAGAATGGAGCCAATCCTCAAGCGAAGAACTACAAAGGACAAACCCCAGCTCAGGTGGCGTTAGAAAAAAAAGCACCTCGAATTGCGGCATTTTTGGATGGTACAAAACCACTTACCTCCGCCGAGAAAAACATTCTAAAATACAAACAAGGAAATATTAAGGGTTTTGAAAAAATGTCTTTCGCGACGCCCGATTTTCAAAGAAGAACCTTGGATGGAAAAACTTTTACCGATTTGAAGGGAAAGAAGTTCACAATGAAAGACTTGCGTGGCAAGATTGTATTTGTAAATATTTGGGCTACCTGGTGCCAGCCCTGTCTGGCCGAAATGCCCGAGATGATCGAGCTACAAAACAAACTAAAAGGAAAACCATTTGTGATACTAACCTTCGCAGTAGACAAGGCCAGAGCCGATTTAGAGCGTTTTCAGCAACAAAAACAATATCCTTTTATGATAGTGCATGATGAGGGACAAAAAATATGGAACAAAGTATTGGGAGGGGCTCTGCCTTCTACCCATATTTTTGATACCAATGGTAAAAAAATGGTGTATGTAGAGGGAGCAGTGCGTTGGAGCAAACCACAGTACGTGCAATTTTTTAAAGGCCTAATGAAATAAATAAAACACCTACACTAATGAAAAAAACGAATGTAACATTACTCACGATTTTGGCTATAGTGCTTCAAGTGAGCATTATCCAAGCCCAAAATAGCAATCCACTCTTTCACGCCATTTGGGATAAAGATATGCCCAAGCTTAAAAAGCTGGTAGCATCTGGAATGGATATCAATGGTTATTATGACCGCACCGAAAAAAAAGGATGCTTTGATTGTGGTGGGTGGACTCCCTACATTGCCGCTTGTGTAAAAGGAAATATGGAAGCCGTAAAATATCTGGAGCAGCAAGGGGCTGATATTATGCGAACTGCAACTGATACAGTCAACGGAAAAGCCACCTACAACAGGAGCCAAAATGCTTTGTACACGGTGTCGGAATATGGCAATACCAAAATGATTAACTACCTGCTGGGCAAAGGATTTGACGTAGAAAGTAAGACCAAGATAGGATTTACAGCCTTGATTGCGGCTTGCCAAAACAACCGTCGGGAAAACTTCAAGGCGGTAAAACTATTGATAGAGAAAGGAGCTGATATCCACGCCTGGAACGACCGGGCGTTGTTTGATGCTGCACTACGAGGCTATAATAAGATTATTAACCATTTGCTTGACAAAGGAGCCAAGATCAATGCTGTGTACAATGATCGTTCGGGGTTTATGTCTTCTAAAATTACCCCAATTTATTATGCCATTGGCTGGCGTAAGTACAATGCCGTAAAGCTACTCATTAAACGAGGGGCCAATGTACAAAAAATGAAAGAAGCCCGCATTAGCCCTTTGCATTTGGCGGCTCGCCTCAACGAGTTTTATACCGTAAATGAGCTATTGAAAAATGGAGCTGATAAAAACGTCACGGATAATAAAGGCCAGACGCCATTGGATATAGCCATCAATAAAAAATCAGCCGAATCTATTCGGTTATTACAAGGCAAAAGCTTCACCGCCAAACAGCGTAAAATGCTGCGGTACTTATCGGGTGAAGTTGAAGGTTTTAAACGAGTAGAGTTATTATCCAAAGGGAAAAACAACAAACTGGAAGCCTATACCTTCAAAGATATCAACGGCAAAATCTTTACTATGAAGGACTTACGAGGCAAAGTAGTATTTATAAACATTTGGGCTACCTGGTGTGGGCCTTGCCTACGCGAAATGCCCGATATTATCAAGCTTCAAGAAGCCCTCAAAGGTAAGCCATTTGTAGTGTTGGCTATTTCGGTAGATAAAAAACGAGAAGACTTGATAAGCTTTCAACAAAAGAAGAAATATCCCTTTACTATTGTGCATAATCCCAAAGGTTATTTGTGGCAAAAGGTATTATATGGAGCGTTGCCTTCTACCCATATTTTTGATGGCGAGGGCAAACAAGTGGCTAAAATAAATGGGGCCTTTCGCTGGAGCGAACCTAAGTACGTGGAGTTTATAAAGACACTGATGCTGAAGTAAAATACGGCCATTAAAAATAAAAAAGGGAGCAATGAATGAAAATTGCTCCCTTTAAATAAATAGGTTTCTAGCCCTTACCTCACCACCGGAATCTCCACAAAGGAACGTTCCTTGGCATTGCGAAAAAAGGTATAAGTAGGAGTGCCCTCTTTTGGAATGCGATCAAACATATCTTTATCGGCCCCTGTAATGGCAATACGCAAACGATGCCCTTTCTTGATCAATACCGAAGTAGCCCACATCTTGAACTGTACATTGGTTTTTTGCCCTTCAGCCATTGGTTTAGCATCGGCTTTGGTAAAAGAATGGTAGGGGAGTTTAGTTTTGAAATAAGGATTTTTGCTCAATTTGCGATGAATCAAGCGTAAACCACCCTCGGTAATATAGCGACTTTGCCCATTTTCGTCTACATCTTCCAGATACACCACTACCAAACCATCGGTGGTGCTAGAAGCCATTTCCAGGTTTACGGTTATATTACCCGTAATTTGCATATCTTCAGTCAATGGAGTCGAGGTGTAGGTCAGCATACGCTTATCCATGTCCTGGCGTTGGTGCAAGTTTACAATAGGTTGCCCCATTTGCGTCATCCAACGATTGCGTTTACCCGTAGTTACTCCAAAATCAACTTGATAAGTATCGTTACCTGTGCTACTTTTTACTGGTTTAGGCGAAAGCTTGAGATCATTATTAAAATACCATTTTTGGCGTTCTGTACCTTTGATAGGCCAGGCTTGCGTAGTTTTGTATTGCTCTTCGCCCATGTTATAATACTTTAGGGCAGGCCACTGATCTACCCCGTTTTTTTTACCTTTAAGGTAATAATCAAAAAAATCGGTACGGAGCTTAAACTGTTCTTTAGTGCTGGGTTTGTGGGGTAAAGGAGCACTACCTACTTCATAAGGGCTACCATGGGCTCTACCACCGTGCGAACCTGCCATAATGATTACTTTTTGAGGATTCTTAAAATATTGAAAGCGTTGCAGGGTCCCCGCCATTGTTCCGGCATCCAGCCAACTTGAAAGTACCAGCATAGGTATTTTTGATTCACTAATTTTTTTACGCCAATATATCGGAGAGCATTCCTCATAAGTATATTCGCCCATTTTTTGGTCACGAAACTCCCCATTGATGACACTTTGGTATACATTAGGATTGTTTTTGTGACTGGCAATGGCTTGTTTTAACAGAGAGCCATCTTTGTCAGTGCCTACTCGGCGAATGCTGGCCCGCATCACGCTTACATCATTATGATCCATGGCACCCACCAAATCGCTCCAGGTTTTGATAAATGCACTGGCTACTGTTCCATAAGGCCTTACTGGACTGTGGTATAAATCAAAATCCGACCAACCAGGAATCACTGCCTTGACCGCAGGATGTTGGGTCGCGGCTAATAATTCGGCCGTAGTGCCTGTATAAGAGGTGCCAAAAGCGCCCACTTTGCCATTACACCAAGGTTGTTTGGCTACCCAGTCTACTACATCGTAGGCATCGCGTACTTCTTTGGGCGAATACTCGGTAGGGCGTTGGCCAAAAGAAGCCCCGCTACCGCGTACATCTACAATGGCCAGTGCATAGCCATTTTTCAAAAAGTGTCGGTGTACACCCCGTAATGAAGGAATTCTTTTCCCTGTTTTAGGGTTTTCGTACCCTCGCCAATAGCGGGTAAATTCAAACAAAACAGGAATGCCTTTATTAGGTATTTTGTTTTCAGGAAAGTACACATCCATTGCCAAACGAGTACCATCTTTTACTTTTACATATTGTGATACTTGCTGAGCTTGGGTAGTAGCTATCTGCAATAGTAGGCACAAGGCTACCAATAGATAAGTGTAAGTTTTTTGGGTGATCATGGTGTAGTGTTTAGTTATGAGAGCAGTTGCAAGCTGTTGTCAAAAAGTGAAACAACTTTAGCTATTAAAAATAAAGAAAGTAACATTACAAATTTGTTCAAAAGGTGCTTTTTTAAGAAAGAGGCCCGAGCAACCTCCTCCTTTACCAGATTATCTTTCCGTTAATTAACCGAATGTATGCGATATGCTTTATATTTGAGGGAAGAATTTATAATTTGAACTGTTACATCGCTTGTGAGTTAATACTATAAAAAATACAATGTTACAAAAAAACTGGTTGAGCCCTTTACTTTTCGTACTATTGCTATACAGTTTTTCAGGACATAGTCAAGATACCTTATTGACTATGGGTGAATTAGAAGAAAAAGAACTGTACACCAATCTGGCAGATGCCGTACACGAAGCTACAAATGTGTACTTGTTGAGCTTAAAAAACCGGGGATTAAAAGAATGCCCCAAAGACATATCGAAGCTTAAAAAACTCCAAATGCTTGATTTGGGTTTAAACCCTATAGATACCCTGCCTCCATGTATTGGTAGTCTTAAGTTTTTACAAGTTTTGGATTTATGGGGAGACAAAATTTCCTATTTACCTGATACCATTGGTAGCTTAAAACACCTTAAGTTTTTGTATATGGATTATAACAACTTGGCAGAGTTGCCCAAAACCATCAAAAACCTTAAACAATTACAAGTGATTGATTTAGAGGGGAATAGGTTGACTGAAATCCCTACTGAAATTGGTGAGTTACGAGAGTTACGAGTGCTAGACCTGGAGCAAAACGGTATTGCTGAAATTCCGGGGCAAATTAGTAATCTCACCAAACTGGAAGTGTTGGATTTGGACAGCAACCAAATATCAAAAATACCTTATTCAGTAGGAGGCTTATTGAATTTAAAATATCTGTATTTGCGGGATAATCTGATTGATAGTTTACCCCCGGACCTAAAGAACCTCACCAAACTTCAGTTTTTGTATTTGAAAAATAATCGCCTCGATGGCAGTTTTGCCAAAACAGAATTTTTGGGCTACATGAAAAAACTCAAAATACTGGATTTGAGCCAAAATAAGATCACCAAATTGCCTAATGACGTTGTCCACCTGGAAAGTTTGAAAACCCTTAAGCTGGGTAACAACCGCCTACAATCTTTGCCTGATAGTATTGGCAATTTACAAAACCTGGAGGAACTCGATCTGCGAGGAAATCAGTTAAATGCCTTACCAGCGTCAGTCTTAAAACTGTCTAAACTCAAAAAACTAGTATTGCGAGACAATAATCTTACGCGCCTTCCTGAAGAAATTATGCAAATGAAAAACCTTCAGGAATTAGATTTGCGCGGAAACTTTCCTACGTCTTCTAAAGAGTCTGAATCAGAAACGGGTTACAATGTAGCCAAAGAGAAAGCTAAGATTAAAAAATGGTTACCCAACACCCGAATTAGGTTTTAAGAATCTCCTGGGTTTATAAGCAATTTCAGGCAACTGGGTACGATCTACAAGTAAAAACACGTCTATATTTCTTTTCTGCGGCTATTCATTGTGTTATATTGTATAAATACTCATCAGGTTTAGGCAATGAAAATAATTATAAGCGCTTTTTTTGTATGGTATATCACGATACTAAGTGGGCATGCGCAAATAGAAACTTTTGAAACGGAGACTGCTAATGCAACCACTTTTACGACAAGTGATATCAGTTTTACTACCACCGGAGACATGTTTGTAGAACAGTTTGCGGGGCTGGGATGTAGTGGGACAAACTTTTGGCTAGGGTCTGGTTTTCTGAATGGAGGTTCTACAGGTTCTTTGGGTTCATTTAGGGTAACCAATAGTGGCGATACATTCACCATATCATCGGCATTGGCTTGGTGTATCTGGACTAGTAACGATGATGGTTCCAACTTTGCCTCTGGTAACGTACGGTTTGTGGGCACCCTTGCCGCTGGAGGAACCATTGAGCAAACCATCAATATTAACCCTCCCGATAATCTTACCTATGATAATATTACTTTCTCAAGTGCCATTTGGGACAATCAACCTTTGACAGAATTTGAGATGATTATTGTGTCGGGTATTAATTACATTGCGCTCGATAACATCGCTTTTGCTCAATTATCTTTGCCAGTAAATTTGTTGGAATTCACTGTTAGCCAACAAAATGACCAGGTACTTTTGGGATGGAAAACTGCTTCTGAGTTGAACAATGCTGGTTTTGAAATACAAAGATCAACTGATAATCAAAATTGGGAAAGCTTGGGCTTTGCCAAAGGAAAAGGTACCACCAACGCCATCAATAGTTATCAGTTTAAGGATCAAAATCCTTTGCTGGGCATCAATTATTATCGTCTAAAACAAATAGATTTTGATGGTACTTTTGAGTATTCTCCAATCAAAGCCATCAAAAATGTAGTAGATCGCATCAGTTTAGTGGTATATCCTAACCCTTCTGCGGGTGATGTTTCTTTAAGAATGAATAACGTCTTAGGTAAAAACATTCAGATACGTTTACTTACCTACCAAGGGAAATTATTGGACACCTGGAACTTTCAATCAAACGTCATTCGTTGGCAACAAGTACTGCCACTAAGCCAACCAGGAATATATATTTTGGTTGCACAGGTAGGAGAACAGGTATTCCGCAGGAAAGTAAGTATTGTAAATTAATTACATCACGGTAGTCAGCGAACTGTGGTCCGATGCCAAAGATTTGCAAAAATGATAATCCAATGGTTTTATGATATAAGACTTAGCAACGTAAACTATGTAGCCATAAAACCATTGAACAGTTAAATTAGAGCTATGCTTCCTTTTCGTTGTCTTTTCGCTTCAAAATAAGCTTTCGTAAGAGTAACTCAATAGGAGCTAGCGTGAGTGCCAGCAAAATGTTCATCCCCAGTTTAAACACTGGAACATTATTAGACGCATTGTCTACATATGGCTCAGCCGTAAGCATAATGTATTCAAAGAAGGTGATGATCGTTACAAAAGTCAATACATAAGAAACCCTTGCGTATTTTTTACCTTTTCGGCTTACTAATAGTGATACCAGTAACAGACCTAAAAAGAAAAGTGTTTGAGAGGCATAAAACCACGAGGTTTGCCAAAAAGGAGGTTTTACTTCAAAACTAAAAGTTTGTTCTTCACTCTCTTGCCCAAAGGTGTTTTTGGCCCGAACGTGTAGCTTGTATTTGCCACTGGGTAAAAATGGAAAAGAAATAATGGCCCGCTTGTTCCAACCAGACCAATCTATTTTTTTCTTACGGTGACTATCCAGGTTCTCTAACCAATATTGATACTCAGTATTGTCTTCGTTGCGAAAGAAAGGAGAAGCCAACTGAAACGTAAAAGAAAGGGTATTGTCGTTGTGGCGTACTACTAAATCTTTGAGGGGTAAGAATTTCCCTTTTTTGTTTCGTACGTTTTTGATAAATACCTGAAAGTATTTTCGGTCATCCAGTTTTGCGCGGCGATTGATCTTGTATAACGCATTATCGTTTACAACCCAGATATTTTCCCCTTTATCTACATAAATGTCTTGAATGTCATCAAAGATTTCTAAAAACCGAGTACGTAAAAAATTTCGCGCCTTGGTGTCTGTAATGTTTTTCCAAAGTTTATTGGTTTCTACCCAAGTAAAACCTGGTTGATGGTAGAGTACCTTGGTTTCACTATTCGCAAATTTTTGTAGTCCAGTTTTTTGGATTAATCGGTCTTTTTTGGCGTCATAACTATAAATGCCCGAAGACAAGAAAAATGCTGGTTCACCGTCAATCAGCCGGGCGGCAATGTTTTCTGAATAACTATTGGCAAACGGAAAGCGCTTGAAGTTTTTGAAACCTCCTACACTATCAATGTCTACTTTCAATACCTGATTTTCGCTTCCAATCCAAAGTTTTCCATTGTGCTCAAGAATGGAGTACACCAAGTCATCCATATCCTTAAGTTTTTGCTTGGCTCTAAAATTACCATTCTTATAATTTACCAAGTGTAAACCACTCTCGGTTCCTACATAAAAGCGATTGGTGTCTTGTACTGATTGGTAGATAAAGTGCACATATTCGTCTTTGACCACTGGTTTGGCGATCATTCTTTTGCCTTTGGTAGAGGCAGCATACAGCCCAATATTACTGGCAATGAGTACGTTGTCGTAGTGAGGATACAACTGACGGCATTTGGCTTGTAAGCCTTCTACTTTTTTGTAGATGAAAGGGATAGATGCCATGGCGTAAATCTTCCGAATATCTTCATTAGGTAAAAGCACGGACGCTTTTTCAAAGCTAATTACTCGGGAGGGTGTTTCTTCTACTTTAGAAGTTTCTTTGATATCAATTTTTCGTTTGACATCCTTTGCCCCTTCTCGGGAATGACGATAAATGCGCAACTTAGTGCGTTTGCGGTCTTTGGGTTCAGTGATGGTAATCACTCGTTCAATTTTCTGAACTGTTCTTAGGTATTTTGCCTCCTTTTTTATCAGACTGGCTACTTCTTCAAAACGACTTACTTTGCTTAAATAGAAGACTCCCTCACTGGTAGATACAAACAAAGAATCTCCTTTTTTGACTGAAGAGGTAACATTACCATCGATGCCTGCATAAGACGAAAATGCCTTGATGGGGAGGTTGGCGTCTACCCGTGAAATACCATTAGAATGACAAATCCATAAAGCTCCTAAACGATCTTTGTATAGCGAGATAACCTCGTCGTCGGGCAAACCCGTTTGATAGTTGATCACCCGATGGGTAGTACCATAATCTTGTTTTACAATTAATACTCCACCTGATAGGGTAGAATAAGCAATTTCTTTGTGACCAATACGAGTAGCATTACGCATCAAATTACCCAGCAAGTATTTGTAATCACGTGGAATGTAAAGACGAATTGTTTCACCATCGAAAAGATAAGACCAACTGTTACTTGCTACAAATATTACTCGCTCATTGTCATACATAAAAGAGCTGTAGATATCTAAGTAGGCATAGAGTTTACTTTTTTCTACCAGTACCAGTTTATCGCCCTCTACTTTGTGCAAGCCCTTGGTTTTGACCTGTATGTAGGGCTTTTTGTGCATAAATAACACCCCAGCAAATTGATTGTCTTTGTCTGCTTTCCACACTTGGGCAATGACATGATTCTTTCTTCTGACTTTGACTAATACCTTATTGCTGTAGAAATAAATAAATTCGTTGTGTTGTATAATGCGATTGAGCTCTCCATAATCTCCCTTAAAAATTTTTTTATTCTCGCTATTGTCAGAGATAGACTTATAGGTTTCTCTTCCGAGTTTATCTTTGGTAAGGTAACCAAAGTTGTTGCGACAGCCCACATATACCAAGTTATCGTGGCGTACATCCATCGAGAGAGAATAGGGGGTATTTCGGGTGGGAATAATTCCCCATACTACTCCATCATAGCTAAGCACTCCTTTGGTATTGGCAAAGTACATCACATTGTTGGTACCCTGCACAATGGCTCGGTTTTGATTATCAATATTTTTGAGGGGAACTTTATAATTGGTAAGAAAGAGGTCTCCATCCTGGGCTATGGCGACGAAGTGCGATAAACACAAGCCAGTGATAAGTAAGAATGGATATAGATAGACACGAAATAGGGTACTTTTGATAGTTCGCCAAGATATTTTATTCATTGCCAATTTAGTTTTTCATTTTGAGCTAACATTGGCGCAAAATCAGTGCCTAAGCAAAGACGCTGCAGCGATTATTGAGAACAAATTTAGGATTGCCCAGAAGTTATCCAGTTTTTCGATAATCAACCCCACAAATAAACGCCCCTTCCAGGTATAAAATAAGCTCGGCTTGGTTGTGCATTTTATGGCACGTTCAATGGCTTTCTCTTTTGAAATGGTACTATATCAAAATATAGTTGTAAGATTTGATTAATATTCAAAATTTTTAAGAAAAAAGCTTTTTTATGGCCACAATAAACCAGAACTTAAGTTTAAGCGCTTAATCAAATGCCAGATTCTACTTGTTTAAAATCTGAATTTTGGTCAAAAAATGAACGATCGATCAGAAAATATCTTTGCCAAAATGAGGCGCGTTTTGCCTCAAAGTCTTAAAGGTTAAAAAAAAGAAGGTATGTACACAAATTCAGTTATTGTAGGTACGGGGGCATACCTCCCTGCCACCAAAATACCTGGCAGCTATTTTCATCGCAATACGTTTTTTCGCAAAAATGGAGACCCGATCGAAAAAGCAAGTGAAGCAATCGTACACAAACTGGAAGAAATTTCAGGAATTCGTGAACGCCGTTATATAGAAGATCACTACCAAACTGCTCATATGGCTGCCCTAGCGGCTGAAAATGCTATTAAAAGTGCAGCAATCAATCGAGAGCAATTAGACGGAATTATTGTAGCCCATAATTTTGGAAACCTGGTCGACCAAAGCCAGGGTTCGCACCTTATCCCTAACTTGGCCGCGCTGGTCAAACATCATTTACAGATCAAAAGTCAGCATTGTTTTGCGGTAGACTTGCTGTTTGGTTGCCCAGGTTGGGTGCAAGCCATGATCCAGGCCCACCAAGCCATTGCCTGTGGCGATGCCGAACATATTTTGGTAGTAGGAGCCGAGGCCATGTCGAGAGTGCTCGATCCACACGATCCTGATTCTATGTTGTTTGGCGATGGGGCCGGAGCCGTAGTGGTGAAAGCTTCCAAAGAAGATGCTCCGCGTGGCGTATTGGCCAACAAAACTTTCTCAAATTGTGAGGAAGAAGTAAATTATCTACGTATGGGAGCCTCTACCAATCCTGATTTGGATAAGGGGTTATACGTAAAAATGCAAGGCAAAAAAGTGTACCGTTATGCGGTAGAGAATATGCCGAATTTAATTCACGCTTGCCTCAAAAAAGCAGGTGTTTCAATAGAGAAGGTAGCCAAGTTTTTGCTACACCAAGCCAATGAAAAAATGCTACGTGCGATTTATGATAAAACCATTGGTGACGTAAGTGATAGCACTGCTAAATTTTGCCAGCAAGTACCCGTAATTTTACAAAACATTGGCAACTCTTCAGTAGCTACCATTCCTACTTTGCTGGATATTATTTTGCGAGGGCAACTTCCTGAGCATAAAGTAGCCAAAAACGATGTAGTCGTGATGGCCTCAGTAGGAGCAGGCATGCACACCAATTGCCTGATATATCAATTTTGAGAATTTTTTTCAATAAGACCCATAAATGACCTCTGGTAGAACATCTGATCTATCGGAGGTTTTTATTGTTAATGTATTGATTATTAGTGGTTTATGTATATTTACCTATAGAAATGAGTACTGAAAACAGAACCAAATATCGATGATCCCCGTTACAATAAATAAGAATAGTGAATCAAGTGACAAACTTAACTTTAAAGAAAAATGGAAAATATCGGGATCAATCTGGTGGTGCTCTTGGTGGGTGTCATCCTCTTTCTCATCTTATCTCTTACCCAACAACGCAAAATAGCTTTTGCCAATGTAGAAACCTTTATGCAAGGGCTTGCGTCTAATTTTAATCTTCATTTACAAACTTCTTACGGTTGGCTCAATCGTTTTTTCAACGAATACCCCAGCGTGTATAGCCTGCATCATGGGCAACCCATGCAAGCGTTTATCAGCGAGAAAATCCAAGGAAGTACTACCGAACATTACTTTTGTATTCTGCTGGAAAGCAACATGTATCAGTTTCCAGAAGTAAGCATCGAGAAAAAAACGAGCTTGAGAAGCTTGGTACAAAGAACTTTTCGTGGGCAAAAAACGAAAAGTCAAAACCTTTTCCATAAATATTCAATTAAGAGTAACAATAGTGCATTTGCCAGTGTGTTTTTACAAAATCCAGTGATTCAAAAAACACTGACGGCATCCTATAGCGATATCCGTGGCAAATTTGAAATCAAACAAGGAACTATCCAATATCGAGAATTGGTACAACTACCCGAACTTCAGCATAACAACCAAGAGCGACTAGGGCGTTTGATGCAGTTGGTGCAAAAAATGGCCGCGCAAATGGGCAAAATGAATTGAAGCAAGTAGTTTTACAACCAAAATGATGATATCAAACTTTAAAATGTGACTATTATGGGGAATTTAGCAATTACTGGCATGTTTCTCTTTTTAGGAGGACTATTTATCTCTTTTTACTATTTACAAAAACGACATTCTTTACAAAAAATCAATCGGCTCATGCAGCATTTGGCTTCGGCCTTTGACCTGGAGTACCACGCCCGACCTTTTGCGGGTTGGAATCAACGAATTAATTATAGTGATGTATCGGGAGATATTAATGGACGGGTGGTGCATAGCTATATTGAGTCAGCAAATAAGGCTAGCATAACTAAAGGTGGCAAACCTACCGACTACTTCTGCATAGAAATGGATTGTGATACGGCTCGACTATCGACTTTTAGTATTCAAAAAAGAGCTGCATTCGCAAAATTTGCCCATCAGGTCTTTGCCCACAATTCGTCCGATGAGGTCGATGATTTGGTAAGGGCTAAATATGTATTTGATGCCATCCCAAGTTACCAATTGGATATTTTGTTGAACAATGAAGTGCTATGTGAGGCTTTGCTCGAGGTGGCTGATTTGTTTAATGGAGAAATTCATTATCACCTGGGAAGGGTAGTGTATCGCGAAGCCATCCTTGAACTCGATGAGTGGAAGGTTTCTCAGATGGATCAAATCATGCAACTAATGCTGACTACTGCGGAGCAGTTGGAAAACGCATAAAAATAAAAAGCCGAAAGCTAAATACCTTCGGCCTTTGATAAACTTATTATTTGCTAAATTTGGTAAGTTCGGTGTACCCACTGAGCTTACCTCTTTTATTATAAGTTTCGGAGCGTACCATACCTACATTTTTGGCAAACCATTGTACCGTTTTAGTTCGGGTATTCATAAAAGACATTTTCATCTGGCTATTGTAAGAAATCTTTACACAATCAAAGGTTCCAGCGGGAGTGGTAATTTTTTCTACCCCATCTACTTTACGATCAGTGATTTTGACCTGGGTTTTGAACATATTGGCCATGCCCTCGGTTCCCATAGAAATTTGCATTTTGCCATCTTTGAGTTTTTGTCCAACTCTAGGGTTGTTAGGAATGTCCAGAAAATCACTTTCCATTTTCATTTCCATATTCTTGCCTCTTTTTTGACCTGCTGCGGGGCTCATAGCGCCAAACTCAAATTTATACACACCGTTTTCGCACATTGCCTTATAATTACCCTTAGCTTGTACATCTTTTTCTTTTTTGTCATAGTAAACATACGCAATGTCTAGTGTCACATTGCCATTGACTGTTTTTTTATCCACGACCTCTAACTTTATCACATTTTCTTTTTTGCCTTTACGGTTATAATTGGTCATTTCCAGTTTGCTGCCTTTTTGGGTAGCAAAATAAAAGACGCAATCGTTGGCCTGATGGCTAAAAGCACTGAGTACACACAAGGTAAGGATAAGCAACGAATGGATTAGGTATTTTTTAGTAGATAACATATGAGGGAATATTTAGTAAAACTTAAACCTCTATGTATCACAAGAAAAAAATCAAAAAAGGGTCATTGAACAATAGTTTTTTTGAAAAACACAAAAAAAATCCCTTGAAGGGTGTTTTCAAGGGATTTGTAGGTAGGAATTGATTTAAGATTAATCTTCCAAAATAACGACTAAATCATCTTGTTCTCTTTGGTCTCGCTACGCTAAGACCAAAGACTTGAGGAAGCTTGTAGAATAGTAAATTATTTTTGTCCCACGGTATTTAGCCTTAATGATGTTCATTAATCTTCCAAAATAACGACTAAATCATCTTGTTCTACCATACCAGTTTCCAGAATTACCTGTTTTACTTTGGCCGTTTTATTGGCGGTAATGGTGGTTTCCATCTTCATAGCCTCAATCACAAACAAAGGAGTATTCTCGGTTACCTCGTCTCCGGCTTTTACCAATATAGACGCAAGTTTGCCTTGTAGTGGCGCACCAATTTCATTTTCTTGATTGGTATCTGCTTTTTGGTTACTTACCTTTTTCACCTCTTGTTTAAGGTCACGTACTTTGATGATTCTAGTTTGGCCATTTAGCGCAAATGATACTTCCCGATATCCTTCTTCATCTACATTGGGGCTTACAAAAAGTAACTCAATCATCAAGGTTTTACCTTCGTCGAGGCGTACCAAAATCTCTTCGCGAGGGTGTAATCCATAGAAGAAAGCATACGATGGAATGTACGCCAGATTGCCGTATTCTTGGGTAAATGTATGGTACTCATCAAATACTTTAGGGTAAAGCAACGAAGAAAGCATATCCTCAAAAGTATAAGTATCACTGATACGGTTTTGGTTATACTTCTTGTCAAATTTTTCCCACTCTTCATCAAAATTGAATGGCGTCATATGCTCATTGGCGCGTCCAGTAAGGGGTTGCTCACCCTTTAGCACGATTTCCTGCATTTGTTGAGGAAAGCCATTTTTGGGTTGTCCCAAATCTCCTTTAAAGAAGTTGATGACCGATTCGGGGAAAGACAAGGTATTTCCTTTTTCCAGAATATCTTCTTTGGTCAAGCCATTAGAAGTCATAAACATAGCAAAGTCACCTACTACTTTAGAGCTAGGGGTTACCTTTACAATGTTGCCAAATAACTCATTGGCAATGGCGTAGTTCTTTTTGATGGTTTCAAACTGATCCCCAAGCCCCAGAGCATTGGCTTGAGGACGTAAGTTGGAATATTGACCACCAGGAATTTCGTGGTCGTATACCTCGGCGGTACCAGCCTTGAGGCCCGACTCAAATGGGTAATAATATTCACGAATTTGCTCCCAATAATGAGAAAACTGATTGAGAGAATCCAAACTAATGGGATTTTCTCTTTCGTGGCCTTGCATGGCGGCTACCAAAGAGTTGAAGTTGGGTTGCGAAGTAAGTCCCGACATAGAACTCAAAGCCACATCTACCACATCTACCCCCGCTTCGACTGCTTTGAGATAAGTAGCTGATTGTATAGAAGAAGTATCATGGGTATGCAGATGGATCGGCAACGATACGTTGTTTTTTAAGGCTGTCACCAGTTTTTCGGCAGCATAAGGCTTGAGCAAACCTGCCATATCTTTAATTGCTAAAATATGGGCACCCTCAGCTTCTAGTTGTTTGGCCAAGTCTACATAATAATCAATGGTGTATTTCTCATTGTTGGGGTCTAGTATATCGCCCGTGTAGCAAATACAAGCTTCAGCCAGTGAGTTGGTACGTTCTCGCACAGCGCGAATGCTTACCTTCATATTCTCGATCCAGTTGAGCGAGTCAAAAATACGGAAGATATCTATCCCATTTTCAGCAGATTTCTCAATAAACTTCTCTATCAGGTTATCGGGATAAGCTTTGTAACCTACAGCGTTGGACCCTCGCAATAGCATTTGTAACAGAATATTGGGCACTCTTTTGCGAATTTCTCTCAGTCTTTGCCAAGGATTTTCTTTCAAAAATCGCATAGAGACATCAAAAGTAGCGCCTCCCCATACTTCCATAGAAAATACATCGGCGTGGGCTTTGGCATAACTTTCGGCTACTCGTACCAAGTCCATTCCTCGCATACGGGTGGCCAACAATGATTGATGAGCATCACGAAAAGTGGTATCGGTATAATGGATGCATTTTTCGTTTTTCAACCATTCTACAAAACCTTCTCGCCCCAATTCGTTCAAACGATCTTTGGTACCTTTCGGAAAATAGGTATACTTCTCAAAATCAGGCACTTTTACAATATTAAAGCGCTTGGTTTTGTCTATATAGCGTACATCTGGGTTGCCATTGACAATGACATTGGCCATGTAATTCAAAATACGAGTGGCTCGGTTTAGTCTTGGCGGAGTATTGAATAACTCAGGGTGTTCATCAATAAATTTAACAGTGGCTTTTCCCGTATTAAACTCTTCGTGATTAATCACATTCAACAAAAAGCCTACATTGGTTTTCACCCCTCTTACCCGCATCTCTTCCAATGCACGGCTCAATCTTTCGCTGGCTCCCTTGAGGGTTCGTCCCCAAGCCGAAACCTTTACCAACAATGAGTCAAAGAAAGGAGAGATGGAGGCTCCTGCGTATGCATTTCCAGCATCGAGACGAATACCAAACCCTGATCCACTTCGATAAGTATTCAAGGTGCCATAGTCAGGCTGGAAGTTGTTTTCCGGGTCTTCAGTCGTTACTCGACATTGGATCGCGTGGCCGTGGCATTCTACAGCCTCTTGAGAATATAATCTTAATACTGAATCAGACAGGTTGTGGCCTTTGGCAATGAGGATTTGAGAACGGACAATGTCAATACCCGTAACTTCTTCGGTAATGGTATGCTCTACTTGTACCCGAGGGTTTACTTCTATAAAGAAAATATTCTCTTCACGATCTACCAAAAACTCCACCGTACCTACATTGTTGTAGTTCACGCTTTTACAAATGGCCAGTGCATAATCGTAAAGTTTTTGTTTGGTTTCGGGGGCAATGGTAATACAAGGGGCCACTTCTACTACTTTTTGGAAACGTCGCTGTACTGAGCAATCCCGCTCAAACAAGTGCACCATATTACCGTGGCTATCAGCCATAATTTGCACCTCGATGTGCTTAGGGTTTTGGACATACTTTTCCAAAAACACCGTATCATCTCCAAAGGCTTTGAGGGCTTCGCTGCGGGCTTCCTGGTATGCCTTAGTCAACTCCGCATCGTTTTTCACTACCCGCATTCCTCGTCCACCGCCGCCAGCAGAAGCTTTTACCATAATTGGGTAGCCAATTCGTTGAGCCTCCGCCAAAGCTATTTCTACGGTATCTAGCTTTTGTTGACTATCTTCTATTACAGGTACCTGCGCTTGTTTGGCTATTACTTTGGCCGAAACTTTATCGCCCAGCTTTTCCATTACTTCTGGCTCAGGGCCTACGAAAATAATTCCTTCTTCACGACAACGACGGGCAAAATTTACATTCTCTGATAAAAAACCGTACCCAGGGTGAATTGCATCTACCTGGTGTTTTTTAGCCACATTGATGATTTCCTCAATGTTTAAATAAGGTTTTAAAGGGTCGTTGTTGGCGCCAATTTTATAAGATTCATCTGCTTTGTAACGGTGTAGCGAATAGCGATCTTCATAGGTAAAAATGGCAACAGTAGTGATTTTTAGTTCTGAGGCAGCTCTCAATACCCGAATGGCGATTTCACCCCGGTTAGCAACCATTAATTTTTTGATGGGTCGTAATTCTTGAGTCATAGTATATAATTTACAGAAGACTTTTCCTCACAGAGAATGTTTGTGTTAAGTAGGTACAGAAGGATTGTGTAATACAAAAGTCTAGTTAAAATCAATATGTGGTCAAGTTAATAAATAATGATGCGTGGACAATTATTTGTTAAATTTTGAACCCAATAAAAAGAAGACAAAGGTGAGCAAAGTTGTAATTTGACAAGACCAAATTTGAGTCTACTTATTTGAGGGGCAATTTCGTCCTGAAATTTTGCTGCATTTCCAGAAATCACTTTATACCCTATTTCAAAACCATTATAGTAATTTTTACTATTGTTATGTCAGGCTACTCAAAACAGGGGTTACATTTTAGGAATAAGGTAGATTCAATAAGAAATAGACTGAAATAGTTATTTCAGGAAAATTAACACTATGTTTTATAACTAATGTAATAAAAAGTGTTAATTTTAACAAAACAGGCTGCTTTATATCCAATTTTTATGATTGGTAATCCAATTAATTGATGCTGAGGTTACAAAATCAGTGACTATTCCGAAATAGCCTTGAATAAAACTTTAAAAACAAATTGCATTGTTTTTAGTTGATATTACTGTAAAATCACCGGAAATGTACAATTTCAGCCCAAAAAGTATATTCTACCTGGTGATTTAGCTGATCATTCCAATTTGGAATAACGTATTAAATAAAAAGATTATAACCTCAAAGCACCATAAAAAGACACCGTACTATTAGATGTAAGTTTTGGTGGGTATTTTTACCTGTAAAGGTAGTAAAAATTCCTATGCAAAATCATCTGAAAAACTACCAAAAAGTTAAAACGAGCTATTTTTTTAAGACAAGTTTTGAGTGCTATGAGAAGATTTTTTTACACCTTGACAATATTGTTTTGGCTATCAACTAATGTTTGTTTCCTTACAGCTCAGGAAAATACTACTATAGCTAAACAAGTACAGCTTAAGCTCAAAAGAGCAGAAAAGTTGTTTGACAATGAGCAATTTCCCCAAGCAATAGATGCCTACAGAGAGTTATTAGGAACCGTGGCCAGTGGTCAGGTGGAGTTGCCCAACAAAGAAACCGAACTAAATGCCCATTTAAGATTGGGTTTGTGTTATTTGTATGGCACCAACCAATCGTTGGCTCTCCAACCCCTTAAATATGCCCACCAGCTTAATCCCGATTATAGTCCTTTATTAGACTTTCATTTGGGAGATGCCTTTGTGTATAATCGAAAATACCACAAGGCAGTACAATCTTACCAAAGTGGGATTGATAAATCTCGTGGCATTAAGTCCAAGTATCTTGAGCTTATCCACGACCGAGTTTCAAAAGAGGATTTTATTAAAGTATCTAATAAAAGAATTAAAGAAGCAAACTTTGCTAAAAAGTTGATAGGCAACCCATTACAAGCTAGTATTTATAACTTGGGACCCAAAATAAACACGGCAAATAACGAGTATGCTCCCATTGTATCCAACGATAACTCAATGTTGATTTTTACAGGTAGTAATGAAAACAGCGAGCAAGAAGATGTATTAATTTCACATACCAAAGAGCGAAAGTGGGAGGCTAAGGAACCTTGGCAACACTTCAACTCAAAGCACCACGAATCAGCAGTATTTCTTTCACTGGATGGCAATCGTTTACTGATCTATCAAGACTTTGGCAATGGAAACCTATATGAGTCGCAACTAAACATAGATACCGGACCTAAGTACAATGAGTCTTCGATTACGAGCGTAAAGAAAACACGTAAACGTAGAAGCAAAAAGAGGAATAAAAGGACCAATAAAACAAGAAGTCAAGGTATGGTTTCTTCTTCTCAAAAAACCAAACAAGCCTGGAGCAAGCCCAAAAGTTTGGGAAGACGTATCAACTCTAAGCATCGCGAAACTTCTGGTTGCCTAAGCCCTGATGGTAACACCTTGTATTTTACCAGTGATCGACCTGGAGGGTTGGGAGGTTTGGACATTTATATGGCTAAAAAAGATAAAAAAGGGCGATGGAGTAAGCCAGTAAATTTAGGACCAAAAGTAAATACTCCATACGACGAAGAAGCTCCTTTTGTACATCCTGATGGTACTACACTTTATTTTAGCTCGGTAGGGCATAATTCTATTGGTGGGTTTGATATTTTTAAGGTAACAATTACGGGCGAAAATGATTATTCCGAAGTTGAAAACCTCGGCTTTCCGATTAATAGTCAGGCAAACGATATGTACTTTGTGTCCAATGATAAAAACCATCGAATTGCTTATTTCTCTTCTGATCGGTCAGGAGGTGTAGGAGGCAAAGACTTGTATCGGGTAATTATGAATTCAGGATCTAAAAAGCCATTGGCCAAGGGCGACTTATTGAGCTTTAGAGTGTTTTTTAAATACAAAGAAGCCAATATTCCTAAAAAATCATTGCCAGCGGTAGAAGCCTTGGCAAGTTTTATGAAAAATAACCCTGGACTTACGATTGAGGTAGGGGGGCATACCGATAATGTAGGTACCCGAAAAAACAACCACTTACTTTCACAACAACGAGCAGAAGTCGTATATCAGTGGCTCGTTTCTAAGGGAATAGACGAAAAAAGATTGGTAAAGAAAGGCTATGGGTCTAAAAGCCCGGTTATTCCTAACGAAACCCACTATGCACGTATCTTGAATCGTCGTACCGATTTTAGAGTAGTTGCCTTGAGACAACAGTAAATCAAAAATAAATAGTATAGTCATACCTGTATTGAGTGCTCACTTAGAGCCACAGTACAGGTTTTTTGATTTAGAATACTTGGGCTTTATGCGTAAAAAATATATTCAGAAGCAACAAACACATCACCCATACCATAATCAGGTACATTTTTGATCCTTCCACAAACATTCGCTTGAATACTTGTTGTTTGGTAGGAGGGTTGTGTTTAAGAATAAAATAAACTCCGATAGAGATGAGTGCCATATTGAACAAAAACATAAGAAAACCCAAGTATGAAAATATATGGTCGGCTGCCTGGTAAGGATCAGCCTGGAGCAAGTGTTTTTTGGAATAACTAAATGATAAGAAGTAGGATATTGGAAATAGTGTAACCAATACGTCTAATAAAAGAAATAGACGAAACTGCCGATTCAACTTGATCATTTTTATAAGCTTGTAATTTTGATGTCTATTGTATGTATACAAATTTAGGTTTCAAAAGGTTGTGATAAAAATTTGAATCGCACTTTGAATAATTCCGGCAAAAGAATTATTATTGTGATAAGCGATTGGGTGATAAATTGAAGACCCAATCGCTTACTTATTTTATGGTGACACTAGTTTTACCTTGCCAAATACGATGGAAAAAAGACTTATATTTGATAGTCAGTTGATACAAATTACGATTAGCCGCCTTTGCCATGAATTGATAGAAAACCATCAGAGTTTTGATGATTCAGCCATCCTGGGACTACAGCCTCGTGGCATATATTTGGCAGAACGTCTAAGACAGCGCCTGCTAGAAATTACCGGGCAAAAAGTATCGCTGGGTTATCTGGATGTAACCTTTTACCGTGATGATTTTCGCCGATCCAAGAGTACCCTAAAGGCCAATGCAACCAAGATAGATTTTATTATAGAGGGTAAGCAAATCATATTGGTAGATGATGTGTTGTATACGGGGCGAACTGTAAGAGCTGCAATGGACGCTATGAATGCTTTTGGAAGACCCGAGCAAGTAGAGCTATTGACCTTGGTAGACAGAAAATACACAAGACATCTGCCAGTAGAAGCCAATTACATAGGCCGTCAGGTGAATACGCTTCAGTCGCAGCGAGTAAAAGTAGAGTGGAAAGAACAAGGAGCTGCCCAGGATAGCATTTGGCTGGTAGAAAAAGGAGAATAGTGTGTTTTGCCAAATAGGCTAAAAAACCATCTTTGAGCAGCAATTTTTATCACAATTCATTATATTTATCCTTCTACTATTCTTTCTCACCCTGCATCTAATACTTAACTATTTTGAAATGATCAGATTTGCTAAACTCCTGCTTTTATCGCTTTTCCCCATTCTTACCCAAGCCCAACAAATAGATACCTCTTTGGTGGCTGATCTAAATAAAAAAGCCCATTTTTTTGACAACGACCTACAAAAAGACAGTGCAAAAACCTATTATCTAAAAGTAGCAGACATTTATCGAAAGCATCAATTGAAAGCGTTGTATTACGAGGCGTTTTTAAAAGGAATCAAACAAGGTAGCCTTGCTGGGGACTATAAAAAATTAAAACAAGTTGCTTTGGAAACGCTCAAGAAAATTGATAGCGAACTGCCAAATCACAGGACTTTGAAAGCCAGTTATTATGATTTTTTGGGAACTTTAGAATGGAACGAGGAAAAAGACAAGCAAAGCATTGATTGGTATAACAAAGGCCTGAAACTGGTAGGAAAAGATCAAAAATCTATGATGGTGAGGTTAAGCTTATGGTTGGGTAAGGGGAACTCCCTGAATAGCTTGGGGAAATTCAAAGAAAGCGACGAATTGTATGAAAAAGGAGTAGAGTTGCTTGAGCAAAAGTTTTCTAAGTCATCCAAAAAAGCCAATGAGATGAGGGTGAGTTACTATAAAAACCTGATTGCCAATAAAGTATCTACTCGAGAGTTTGACAAAGGCCTAGAGGCTGGGTATAAGGGCTTACAATATTTACAATTACTGTCGCTTTCCAAAAAAAGATATTTTCATAAACAAGGGCTTTTGTTTAATCAGGCAATATGCTATAAACTTAAAAAGAGTTATCTAAAATCAATCGAGGCTTATCGAGCATGTATTCAACTACAAAAGAAGGTAGATCCGGAAGATTTTGGGGAGATGGGCAACTATGTATTTAGGCTTGGTAGGGCTTATTTAGCACAATCAAAGTTAGATTCTGCGCTTTATTATCATCAAAAAGCGATTGATTATTTACTAAAAGAGTATGAAGCAACTCATATAGAGTTGGCCACCCCTTATTATGGTTTGGGATATGTGTACACGCGTCAAAGAAAACACAAATTGGCGAATAAATACTATGCTAAATCATTGAACAGCCTTGCAAAGAAATATGGGGAAATTCATCCAAACCTGGTGTTACTGTACAACTATATGGCCTCTAATAGCTATATGTTAAAAAAGTATCAGGCAACCTTGAACTACCAACATAAAGCATTGATGTCAAATACCAGAAACTTTCGGGATCACAATGTGTTTGTCGAACCTCCATTAGATGATTACTACAATTCTTTACTTTTTTATAATTCTTTGCGAGGAAAAGGCATGTCATTGGGCAGGCTACAAGGCAATATAAAATATACCAAAGCATCATTGGCTCATTTTAAACTGGCAGACACCTTTATGAAAAAATTTCGCAAGGGTGTTTCCCGTAAAAGTGACCAAATATTGGTAGGGCATTACATTTATGCATTAGTTCTTGATGTGATAAGGACTTGTGAGTCGCTGTATATCCAGACTGGTGATAAAAAATATCTGGAAGAGGCCTTTTACTTTGCGGAACGGGAAAAAGCCAGTTTTTTGCTGAGTGCATTGGCCGAAGCAAACGCTAAAAAGTTTGGCAAAATACCCTCAAGTTTGCTGTCTAGCGAACTTCGTTTGCGCCAAAAAATCGCTCGTTATCAAAGTAGTTTGGCCTTAGGTAAGGGAAATAGCTTGCGAGATTCCTTGTTGAAATTAAATCAAACATATGAAAAACTAACTAAAAGGCTCGAGCAGTCTTACCCAAAATACGCGAGACTCAAGTTTGATTTAAGATTGGCTACCCCAGCCGATATACAAGCTTCTATAGATGATCAAACCGCATTATTAGAGTACACGTTTTGCCGTGAAAGCGTGTACTTAATGGTGATTACTAAAAAGCATTATGAGTTTATTCGTATTCCTGAAATTAAAAAAGTACGCAATCAGTTGGACGCCTACTATGAAGCGATTCAATCTGAAAGTAGACTAAAAAAGTTTGTACCAATAAGCCATCGATTATACCAGTATTTGATACAACCTGCCAAAAAGCATTTGAATGGGATCAAGAAATTGGTAGTAGTGGCTCCTTCATTAGAAAGTGCTCCTTTGGAAGCCTTGGTAACGGAGTTGCCTAAGGACTTAAACCAGGATGACTTTTCGCGGATCAATTATTTGAACAGTCAATATCAAATTAGCTACCATTATTCAGCTACTTTATGGCAAAAAGAGGTAGCACAAGCAATCAAACAACGCCCTAACATGACTCTGCGCTTTGTGGGTTTTGCACCATTTAGCACTGGTGAAAGTAAAATATACGCCACAAGACGAGGTGCAAGCAGTCACTTGCCTGAAAGTGGAGTGGAGGTCAAGTCTATATATAACTTATTTAGGCAACAACAACTAAATGCAGAAGTGAGCTTAGCCAAAACCGCTACCAAAGAACTGTTTATGCAAAAGATAGGAAAGGCCCATATTGTACATGTCGCTAGCCATAGCGAGGCCAATACCAAGATGCCTGGGTTGGCTAAGGTACGTTTTTCGGGCTGTGGAGAAGATGAAAAAGAGGTGTCTGGTTGTTTGTTAGCCAGTGAAATTTATAACCTGGTGGTAAATGCTGACCTGTTGGTATTAAGCAGTTGTTCCTCAGGAGTGGGTAAATTTACCAAAGGGGAAGGAGTATTTTCTTTGGCCAGAAGTTTTCTGTATGCAGGAGCTCATAATGTGGTTTTTTCATTATGGGACATAGACGATCAATATACTAAAGAGTTGATGGTGGCTTTCTACAAATATTTTTTGGCAACACAAAATAATGAGGGATACCAAAAAGCTTTGCAAATGGCGCGTAGCCAATTGATCAAACAAAACACTCACCCCAAACACTGGGCAGGGATTGTCTTGATTGGTAAATAATATGTAAAGGCCAATTTACTTAGTTAGATTCTTGAAACCACTCGATGGATTGAGGTTCGTCGACAAAAAAACGAATGGTAAATTTAAAACCCTGGCCTTGAACAAGGCTTACCAAAGTATTGAGTGCCACTTTTTGGAAATTGTTGCGAGGGCGAATGATGGCTACAGACAGTTCTTCACCCAGGGTTCTTTGTACTTGATATACAAACGATGTGAGGAACCAAATCCTTGATTTAGGGGTGTCATATTCCAGGTTATAATTATTCAGAATTACCTGACTAATTTTGTGTTCTTTTGCTTGTTGAATCAGCAAAAGCATTACTTCTTTATAATCTTCAAAATTAACCTTACCAGATAATCTTAATACGATATACCCAATAGTAGTGTCCACAAAAACTGTAGCAGTCTTTGCGTCATTTTCGAATAGCTTTTTCACAAGTAAGCAACTTTTATATTTTTCTCCCGCTGCGAATTTACACAAAAATGTAAAGAAGCTTTCCTTAATCGCTAATTAAAAGTTAATAGGATGTTAATTCCATTTGTTTGATATAAGCAGTAGGTGTTACTTGATACTCCTTTTTGAAGGCTCGGTTAAAAGTGCTTTTAGAGTTAAAGCCTACCTCAAGTGCAATACCCAGCAATGTTTTGTGCTTATTGGCTTGCAGTGAGGCCAGTTGAATGAAATGTTGTACCCTGTAAGTATTCACAAAGTCAAAAAAGTTTTTTTGGTACCCTTCATTAATAATTTGGGATAGCTGAGCGGGTTTCATGTCCAGCAGGGTAGCCAGCGTCTGAAGGGTGAGTTGAGCATCGAGGTAAGGTTGTTGGCTAGTCATAAACTGCTCTAGCTTTGTTTGATGCTTTTTTACATCAGCTTTTGCCAATGGAGAGTTTTGGTATTTGACTTTAGGTGTTTCAGGTATTTGAAAAAGTGCTGGTTTTATAGCAGTAAGATAACCCAAGAAATAAGTGATGCCCGTGGGAAGTAGCCAGCCCAGATTTGAACCTATGAAAGAGAGCAGGCTTTTGAATTTGAAAAAATACAATACATAGCCCTGCATCCATCCAACCAAACATACCAACAGCAAAACTAAAATTGTTTGCAGATATTTTCGGTAAACCTTCATCTGTGAATCATTTGCGTGCCTTTGCACAACAATATAGCTTGCATAGAGATAGGCAAAGTTGAGTACTAGAGCGGCCCCTTCAAACCCAAGCCATACTGCATACAGCCAGGGAGTGCGCTCCACCATCATCATGTGCATATAGGTTTTTTTACTCAGGATAATTTGAGGTATCATAGAGAAAAAATGCAGAAGTGCAGGTATGAAATGTAGCAACTGGTGTTTGAGCTTCGGAGTGGGTAGTTGTAACACCGACCTTACATAAAAATAGAAAAACGGCCCAAACAGAAATATAAATACATCGGCAATGATGACAAGGTGGGGAAAGTAGTTGAAAAATTGTGGATCAAAAGCCAAGCGCCCAATCATGGCCAGTATCACCAAGCCAATCATTCCTGATAAGTAAAAATTAGCTTGCTTGTTGGAGCGAGGGATTTTTCTCAAAATGACCATCAGCAAAACTCCTTGAGCCGCAACCAAAAGTAAAACATAAGAAAACCACTTGAGTTTTTCCATACATCTAGTTTTTAAGGATTAGACCCCTCAAAATGAGGTGTCA
Organism: Microscillaceae bacterium; assembly: GCA_003483885.1. Lineage (GTDB taxonomy): Bacteria > Bacteroidota > Bacteroidia > Cytophagales > Microscillaceae > Microscilla. The sequence continues at coordinate 16,488 of DMXI01000586.1, read as the reverse complement.
CTTTATATAATGAGGCGCACTTGATCTTTTTATCTCCCTTTTTTGACGTGTGATAGTGGCTAAACCACCACAATTGACCTTACATTTTACAAAAGATAATTGGTCTGCAATTATCAATTACTGCTAATTTCATATGAAAAATGACATGTTTATACAGAAAATAAAAATCATAGTGCTAAGCCTATGTTGTTTGTTGGGTTACTGCACAACATTCGCCCAAACGAGACAACCTTTTGGCAAACAAATGAATATGAAAGTAGATTTCACCAAGCTACAATCAAACATTACCCATTATGTAATGAAGGTAAAAAATAAAAAAGTGGGAAGTTGGGAGTGGGAAGTGGAACGTACAGGACAAACAATTCGCTTTAAGGATATATCTATTTTAGACGGGCAAGTGAGAGAAGATGCCTTGATTACTTTTGATACTAGGCTGATGGAAGTGACAGCTATGGAGGTGAAGATGAAATATAATACAGCAGTAATGACGGGTAAAATAAAAGCCAGTAGAGCACATCTAAAGGCTGACTATGTGCTACAAAGAGGAGAGCAGACCCGCAACAAGCAAATTGACACTACAATCCACCATTGGGTAGCACGTCCATTACTTATAGGGTTAATGCCTTACATTACCTGGAAAGCCAAACAAGTACCTGACATAGCAGTGTTTAGCCTTGCGTCAGCTAGTTTTTGGAAAATGCAGATTGAGGTATTGGGCGAAGAGACAATTCAAGTACCCGCAGGCACATTTCAAACCCAAAAGATAGCACTAAGAAGTCAAGACCCCGGAAGCGTATCTAACATTTTCTACATCAGTAAAGGTTTTCCCCGGAAATTAGTTAGGGTAGATGTGGTAGGGCGGGACATGCAAATAGAACTAGTAAAATAATATTTGTCAAAATCAGGCTCCAGGATTACTTGAGAGCAATCTCTAAATCATGAAAATAAATATTAGGCGATGTTTGGTATTCCTTCTCGAAGGCGCGTAAAAATGCGTTTTTTGAATTAAATCCAATTTCAAGTGCGATGCCCAGCAAGTTACGGTGTCGGTGTTCTTCCAGTGGTACAATTTCAATGAAGTACTTGACTCGATAAGCATTGATGTAGTCAGAGAAGTTTTTCTTATAACATTGATGGATCACACGAGATAGGTGTGAAGGTTTTTGGTTGAGCATTTCGGCCAGGGTATAAATAGTAAGGCTATGTCTGACAAAAGGTTTTTGACATTGCATAAGCCTTTCTAAACGCTCTTTGGTGGCTTCTATGTCTGGTTGGTGAGTGTGTTTTTTGACCTGAGACGGGTTGATGGTGGATAAATAATGTGATTTTACTATAAACTGATAGATTAAATAATAGCCAGCACTGACAATTAACAACCAAAAAATATTTTTGAAGGTGGTGTACAAGGTGTGCTCAAGGTCAAAAAGTGTGAGGAAATACATAGAGGTGCAACCTACAAGCCCAATAAGCAGCATCAAAAATAATGTAAACAAACGCTGGCATCTTGGATAGTCAAGTGTATGCTGTTGGTGTGTTTTTACGAGGCGAAAGGCCACAAAAAGATATATATAATTGATCATGAAAGCTCCTGATATTGCACCGAAACTAATCCAGGAAGGGAGTCCATCAGTGCCTTTGATGGCTTGAACCATCAAAATACCAATATAGAGTTGTAAAGGAATGAAGTGGTAATAAATGGTACGTACAGGCAATAATGGTAGCCTTAAAATAGCCCGAATATTAAAATAAAAGAATGGAGCGTGTAAATAACCTAAAATTATAAAATAAGTATATTGCTGTGTAAGCTCAAGCTCAGATGCCCAATGAACCAAAGGCAATAGCATAAGCCAAAATATAAATAACAAGGCATAAATACCCTTAGAAATCTGGGATTTGATTTTTTTATAGATAGCTATCATCAGACCAATGCCAATGATACAGATCAATAGCAAAGGAAAGGAAGACCACTGAATGCTTTCCATTTAATTAATGCGTTTTTGGGTTGTTTAGTGTTGATAAAACTTGCTAGTACTGGTGACGCTACGCAAAAGAAATTACCACTATTTAATAACTCAGGGCTTTTATTTTATAGACGTAAATTCATCTATAAAGGGTTGTATGAGAATAAGGGGTTTTGTAATTTTCAATGTTTAAAATCAGCGTTTTTATATTATGACCGAGATTGAAAAGCACTTAACCAAGGATCCTCACCTAAAAAAGGTAATAGAGGCTGATGCTGAAAAGGTGGCTTTAGAGCCTCCACGCAAAGATATTTACCTCGCTCTGGTAAGATCTATTCTGGGACAACAACTGTCTACCAAAGCAGCAGCGACTATCTATCAGCGTTTTTTGGCACTTTTCCCTGAAAATTATCCTACCCCCGAGCTTGTAGTAAAATCATCTATTGATACGTTGAAATCGGCAGGTTTGTCCAAACAAAAGGCAACTTATATTCAAAATGTGGCTGATTTTGCCATCAATCCAGGGCTAGAGTTTGACCAACTCAACACAAAAACTGACGAAGAAATCATTCAACATTTGACCAAGATAAAGGGAGTTGGGCGTTGGACCGTAGAAATGTTATTGATGTTTGCTTTTCAACGACCAGATGTATTTGCTGTGGATGATTTAGGGATTCAGCAGGCCATCAAAAAGCTTTATAACCTTACTGAGGAGAAAAAAGAATTGAAAAATAAAATGATTGAAATCGCGGAGGTTTGGAAGCCTTATCGTACTATTGCTTGCCGTTATTTGTGGCGATGGAAAGACAACACTCCATTGAATAGTACTGAAAAATAAAAAGGTCAATCTCACAATTATGTATTGGACAAATTATCATGGGCACTCTAATTACTGCGATGGGACACACCTCTTGGAAGAATACATTACCGCTGCCATTGATCAAAATGTCAAAGCTTATGGCTTTTCAGGACACGCTCCTTTACCTTTTTTAACCAACTGGGCGATGCCTTATGAACATTTGGTACTTTATTTCAAAGAAATAGATGATATCAAGCAAAAATACGCAGAGAAAATTCAGGTTTACACTGGCTTAGAGCAAGACTATGTAGCCGATTTTAGCCTTATTCATAAGCATTGGAAAGCCTTACCTCAGTTAGATTATGTGATTGGTTCGGTACACTTTGTAGATCGTTTTAGTGATGGTCGATATTGGGAAATAGACAATACCACGAAGATTTTTAAAGAAGGGTTGCAAGCTATCTTTCAGGGTGATGTACCGCGGGCAATCCAGAGGTACTATGCGCTTATTAGAGAAATGATAGAGGTGCAACAGCCTACCATCGTAGGACATTTAGATAAGATTAAGATGCACAATCGTCATGAGCTTTTCTTTGACGAATCAGATTCCTGGTATCAAGAAGCCGTAGAGCAAACTTTGCAAACCATTGCCCAAACAAATACCATTGTAGAAATCAATACCCGAGGAGTTTACAAAAAGAAAGCAAAAGAAACGTATCCAAGCCATTGGATCATTAAACGTATGCAGGAACTTAATATTCCAGTAACTATTAATTCGGATGCGCATCATCCGGAAGAGGTTACAAAAGAGTTTGCAACTACAACTCAGGTTTTACAAGACCTAGGTTACAAAACTTTGCGGGTATTATGGAATGGTCAATGGCAGGATGTTGGCTTTTGTGAACAAGGACTAGATTTGAAATGAGGAAAGTTTTACAAGGAATTTTTTATCTGATTTTAGGAGGGGTGTTTATATGGTCAGGAGTTAAAACCTATCTCAGATATCAGGATTTGAGTCAGCGTTTGAGTCAAACCACTGGGCAGATCACTGCTCTTTTCAAAGTAAAAGATCGTGAACAATCTGTTTACCCCAAGGTGAAGTTTCAAGATGCCTCTGGTAAGACTCGTTTTTACACTAGTAATTTGACGTTTAAGGCGCGTAGCATTGCCGTAGGCGATACCCTTTTGTTGTTTTACAATCCTAAAAAAACGCAAGAAGTATTCATATACAGTGGTTTTAATCGCTCCTGGTTGCCTTGGATATTGATCAGTGTCGGAGCGGCTTTTCTGGTAGCAGGAGGCTTGATAGGATATAAGGCGGCTCGTAAAAGAACCGCCAAAAGTACTTAGAGAATTAAGAGATTTACCTTAAATACCCCGTGCGAAAGCGGGTTTCCAGCACCTCTTGAATCTTTTCAATGGTTTTAAAAATGTTACGAATTGTTTGCCGCTCTAATTTATTGAACTTGTTAGGGTCAATGTATCGGCCAGAGGTGCCCGTTTTTAATCCTTGAATAGCTCTGTGCCTCATGAGAATTTCATAACCCATGGCTGCTGCCTCACAAATGGATGCTAGGTTTTCATCCATGGCAGCTACCTGCTCGAAGCGCTCAAAAGTACTTCCAAAAGCCGCAATTTTATGTTCATAAGCCAATACCCGGGCTGCATCGATCAGCGGTACCATTGCTCGTGCTTTAATGTCAAACTGGTTTTTATAATCACCACTTTTTTCTACAATAAAACTTCGGAAAAAGCTCAATGGCGGGGGATTAGTGAGCGCTTTTTTAGCCAAATAAGGTAAAAAGAGATTGGTCTTGTCTATTTCCTTAAAAATAAATTCTTTAAGTTCAAGCCCTAAACTTTCATCGCCACCTACTGGACGAAAATCAAAGAAAATACTCACGTGCATCAGCGAATTGTGGTCGGGCTCGCCAATCCATTTGGTAAAGTATTTTTGCCAGCCACTCACCGATTGATTCCACTTAGGGTTGCTCGCCATCATGTCACCAGGGCAACGCTCAAACCCACACTTTACTAAAATATTGATTACTTCTTTGCCAAGGGTTAAAAAATAATCACTGACAGCCTTTTCGTCCCCTTCGGGAGGATTTTCATAGATAATGGCATTGTCTAAATCAGTTCTAAGCAATTGCTCTTTACGTCCTTCGCTACCCATAGAAAGAAATGCAAAGCGAAGATTGGGTGCTTCCCATCCTTGTTTTTGTAGTTTTTGAGTGGCAATATTAACCGCTCGTTTAATCAGTGAATCATTGATTTCACTGATGATGTTAGAAATGAAAGGTACTGCTACTTCATTTTGCAGGTAACTCCATACCAATTTCTCGGCTTTTTCTCTAATGACAGCAAGTCGTTCTACATCATTGGTAATAGATATTTGCTTGGCCAATACCGCTGGGTTGTTTCCTTGAGCAATCAATAAATCTCGCTGAGAAATAATTCCTAAGGCTGCCGATTGGTTGGTGCCATCTTCAGTTACACAGAAATGAGTCACTTTATTGTTGACCATCAATAGCATAATCTCAGAGACTGACAAATTGGGCTTGATGGTTTTAACTGGGGCACTCATAATTTTGGTGACCGCCAATGTTTTGATAGTTTCTTGTTTGGCCACCACTTTGCGGCGAAAATCGGAGTCGGTAATAATGCCCAAGGGATGGTTTTTCTCGTTTACCACCAAAATAGATCCCACATTGAAGATAGACATAATCTTGGCAGCTTCCCAGACAGTATGAGTAGGGCTACAACTCACAATTTGCTTTACTGGATTGATTTTTAGAGTGTCGGTGTCTTCTAAGGCCATACTTTGCGGCAGCTCCTCTTCGCGTAAAGCAAGCAAACGCCTTACCTTAGTCATATCTTTGAGGTTGTCGGTGATGCCTCCTGAGGCAAAACCAGCAGCAAAGTACATGGCTACCTTGGGGTTGTTCTCCATCAATTTGGTAAAAGGAGCAATTGGGATGGCATACAGCAATGTTTCTTCGGCTACTATTGCCGTAGAGAGATAGTGGTCGTTTGCCATCAAGGGCCGAATTCCAAATACGGAGCCTTCGTCACATTCATCAAGCAACACCTCCTTATCATTATGTTTTCGGCTAAGCTTAATGTTTCCTTTCTTAACCACAAAAACCGTGGGTAAGGGAGCACCTCCTTCTTTAAATAATACATCACCAACTTCGAAGTAGTTTAAGTTGACGTGACTGGCCAACTCCTGGAGTTCCTGCTCTTTGAGTTGGTCAAAAGGAGGGTATTGTTTCAAAAAATCGACGACACTCTGAACAATTGTTTCTGAAGGCATCAGGGGTAATGATTAGATTCTGAAAATTCAACAACTGGGAATAAAATGGGGTACGGTACAACATTTACTCCAGACACGATGCAAATTAAAGAAATAAAGCTAGATAATGACGAGCGGTAATCTTAAAATATTGAAATGTGATGCAAATTTCTGGTTTTAATGGAAACAAATATTGAGAAAAGCCTAATAGCATAAAGGTAGCCCAAAAAACAGTAATTTATAAAGAATGCTGCGGATAAGTAGCTAATCACCAGCCAAGGAAGTGTAAAGCGAATTAGTGTAAAAATAAAAATACATCAGCCATATGACTGATGTATGTAAAAAACGGACAATAATTATAAATTTATAAGACTAATCTGTTAGAACAGCCTTACGTTGAATAGTTTGATTGTCACCAGGAGAAACTCCCAGGCACTTTTCCAACGATCTCCTTTCTTCTGAAGAAAGTTTAAGGCAATCTTTGTCAATATACTTTTGCGATAAAAATTCTACGTAGTCTAAAACCTGTAGTTGAACATCAGGTGGTAGTTGATTGATCTGATTTACCAGTTGGGTTGTGTTATCCATAGTAATTTTCAAAGGTTAACAGTTAGGAAATAATTTCGGTACCATTACAATCAAATATAATCATTTATATTTACAAAGAGATGCCTATTCTTGATTTTATCCTATTATTTGAGGGAAAATACTTAGGAAATTACTTGACCAAATATTTCCTGTTTTAGAGGAAGGTAAACCCTGGTGATTTTGCGGGTTATCTATAGGTAGTTTGTTTGATTGCTCATAACTGTTTTTCCAATATTATTCTATAGTTACTCACTGACTCCTTAGGGATAACCTCTACAATATCAAAACCATTGTTAATACCGAAAATAAGCATAGGTTTAAGGTAGTTGCGGGTTTTGAAGCGTATGTGTGTAAAGCCATTTTCCTTAACCCATTTTTCTTGATATGTTGCTAAATGCTGCGCTATTTTTTGTCGGCGGTGAGAAGGCAAAATGCCCCCCATCCAGCTGTAAAAAATGGTTGGATCAGCAGATTGATAACCTACCTTGAAGCCTACTGGGGTTTGATGATCTACTGCAATTAAAATGAGGTGACGAGCTGACTTGAGTCTTTTGTGATACTCTTCGGCAGCATAAGAAATACTAAACTCCGGGATTTGTTGAGAAAGTGCGACTACCTCGGCAATGGTTCCCTCGCGAATTGTAAATGTGTGAGACATACGAATGAATGATTATAAGCGATGGTTTACAAGTCGCATAAAGGTAGTAATCAAAATGAGATAGTCGTATTTTAAAAGTAGATAAAATCAGGCGTAAGCCTGGCCCATCTTATTGGCCCACATAGTCTCAAAGTTTTGCATCCAAAGTTCATGAGCCGCTTGGCGTTTTTGTTGAGCCTGCTGAATTGTTTGTTCAATCTCTTGCTGAAGTATTTGTAACTCCTGACTAAACATCACCTGACTCCAATATTGGAGATCGTAAGCTTGCCTTTTAGTGGGCTGAGATAGGGTTTGATAAGCCTCATTGATACAGCGAAACCTGTGCTTGGCTTCTAAAGTATTGTTTTTATCTGGATGCCAGGTTTTGGCCAATGTACGGTACGAGAGTTTGATTTCAGTGGCCGAAGCATCTGAAGAGATACCTAATATTTCATAATAGTTTTTAAATGTCATAAGTTAAAATTTAGTTAGTCACTTATTGATGAGTATTAGCAAAAAAAAACTGTGTATGGCCTGAAACCAGACCACCACAGCAACATCACCACTTATTAACGAAAATTATTATTTACGACCACGCAGTAGCTTTACGAGCGCTATTTTGTCGAATAGCTTCCTGCATTTTTTTCTTCCAGTTGGGTAAGAAGTCATTGTCTACCCAGTGCTCATATTTGGTAGCTTGTTTTTGGCGAGATTTACCAAAAATTCTTTCTCTGTTACGTCGAAAAATATCTAAACCACCGTCATTACTTTGCGCCTGTTTGGTGCTTGCCTTTTGAGGAGTAGTTTTGCCAAACACCTTCCAAAACTTTAAGTTGTAAACTTTGCGTTTAGCGGGGCATTGTAGTGTTTGATAAGCCTCATGCATTTGCTGAAAGGTGTCTTCAGCTTGCGCACTTTTATTTTTATCTGGGTGCCAAATTTTGGCCATTTTACGGTATGCTTTCTTTATTTCTTGGGCAGAAGCCTGAGGTAAAATCTCTAATAGGGCATAATAATTTTTTAATTTTTGAGGTTTCATTGTCTTAAAATTTTAAAAACAGTCACTTATTAAGTTTGGTGGCTTGGTCTGTAGTGTGGGTGACACTGAGGCTAACCCATAGCGACAAAATTCCGATAAGAGGTAAAATTACTTTACTAGAGAAAGCCATACTGATAAAAAGCAATGCGGTAATTATCCAGAAGGTCCATAGCCTCAGTTTTGCAAGAAGACTAAATGGTGGCTTTTTGGTTTGTCGTTGACTTGTTTGAGATTTTGATAAAATTTCGCTTTTGAGGGGTAGAGCCGAAGCATCGGCTCCCAGTACTTGTTGGTAATCTACCCAATAATTGAGTCTTTGACTACGCTCCTGGTAAAATTCCAGGTCAGCGTGTTTTTGTTTGATCGCTTCCATTGTATGCTTTGTCGTTTGATATTACTTATTTTCTTTAGTTAGTTTGATCATGCAGGGGCTGTAAATTATGATAATAGCCTGCCAGCCCTACCTAATAAATGAGATGGTAGGAATAATTGTATAAAGCGAAATTTTAAAAAGGAAATCTTAAATGCTAAGACCAAAGGCCTTTTGAAAGGAATGCCCAGCCTTAACAAGTTATCAATAGACGGGGACGATTGAGGTGATATGTTTTTAAAATTGTCATCGTTTGATCAGGTTAGTTGTTCTAGATTAAATTATGTTGTGTTTAATTACGTTATCTGTAAATATTTACGGGGTTTAGCCGTGATAGGTTACGTTTTTTGATTAGATTTTTAAAATTATATTTTGAATATGATTTAATGATAGGTTTATTCAATAATATATTTGGTATATACGTGTTATGGGATAATATGTTTGGATGTTAGGTTTCTGAACTTTAGTGTTCATTTAGCCCTGTTTATCCTTGCATTACTTCAGCTGGGTCGGTAATGGCTCCCCGCCAGGCAGGTACCAAAGTAGCAGTGAGATATGGAATGACCGAAAGAGAAATAATGGCCAAGAAACTGCTTAGATCGAACACTGGAAATAAGTTGTAAGAAGGGTATAGCTCCGACCAACCAATGAGGAAAGGTTTTAAAAGAGGAGCCTGGAAGAAAAACACGTGAACATAGGCCAGTATCATACCACTAAGAGTAGCCGTGAGAGAAATGATTACCCCTTCCCAAAACTTCATCCATAACACATCCGAAATTTGCCAACCTACGGCCTTAAGCACTCCAAGCTCTTTGCGATCTTCTGCGCTTAGCCCACTGGCTCGCTCCCAAGCCAGGATCAAAAATGCGAAAATAGCCAGAATGGTACCGTAAATAAAAATGCCACCTCTCCAGCTAAATAATGCTTCATAAGTAGCACTAAGCTGCTCCTTAGTAACCACCCTGATTCCCGAAAAACGAAGGTCTAACTTTCGACCAATGTTTTCGATCTCGTTTTCATTATTAATGCTCAGGCTTACATCGGTTACTTGATTAGGTTGTAAACCCAATATTTTCTGAGCAGCCTTGTAAGGCAAAATCACCAAATCTCTGGTAAGTAAATCCGAAGAAGATTTAAAAGCACCCACTATCTGGAAACTTTGTACTTCACCATCGTCATCGTATACGGTAAGCCGATCGCCAATATTTATTTTTCGGAGTTCTAAAAAGCCAGTACCACACAAGGCCATATCAGATTTGAGAGGGCCTTTGTGAGATGTTTGCACCAAATCGAGCCCATTGATGAGAGAGTCTGACCCTACAATGGTAAATACTGCACCAGTAGGGGAGTCATAGTTGTAGCCCCACACGCGTGGGGTGACTGCGCTTACTCCTCGGATGTTTTTCAAAGAATCTACAAACGAGACAGGCATGGGTACCAATCTTCCTCCGGCCAGTTTCTGTACCCAAAGCTCTGGAACGTCTTGCAGTACAGTGCGGGTTTCATACTTCAATGAGGTTGTAAAAAATACCACTGAGGCATAAAAGGTAACTACTAAAGCAAAAATAATAATAAGTGCTACTTGTTTTCGCCAACGACGAAGCAACGAATTGAACGCATATGAGAGTAAACGCAGCATAAATGAGTTAATTGACTAGCAAATAAATAGTATCTGGGCTTTTGATCAAAGGATAAACAGTGGTTTTTTGATAGGTAGGTTACTATTTTGGGCAATTGCTTATTAACCCAAAAATAAATACATAGTTATACACTTTAGTTTTGGCTAATTGACAAATGATCACGTTATTAAAAGTGAAACTGTTGTATTTATTACACTATTATATAAAAAGTGGTCATACCTTTGGTTTTAAATAAAATTAAGCAATTACTTTAGCCCTTATTAAAACAAAATCAAATCTGATATGATCAGGAAATTACTCCTCGCATTGGTAATTATGATGGGTTTTTGGCAATGCAAGACCCAATCGTCTACCCAGAAAAATACCACTAATAATAACCAAAATACGTTACAGGTACCTATTTCTCGCGGTACAGTCAGAGTTATTGCCCGGTTAGAAAAAATAAAGCCAGCTCAAAAAGAGTCTAACAACTCACCCAATGAAGCCATTATCAAAATTGAAAAAGTTGTAGGTAAGGGAGCATTCTTTGAAGGAGAAGTGCAACAAGGCAAGTCGTTAGAAGTTTATTTTGTAAAGCCTTTTATGTTAGACAAAACCGGTGATGCTAAGGGATTGAAGCTTCAGGATAAACTTCAAGCAGATATTGTTTATAACCTTAGGGCAACCAAAGTATCCAAATACCATGTTGTAACTTATAAGAAACTGTAATACTTTTTATCTCATAAATAATTAAAAATTAGGTTTTAAATTTATGAAACAACACACTACTGTATACAAAATTTTTGCAATGCTGTTAATCGTAGGTTTAGGGCATACTTTTGCGCAAACTGATAAACAATTGCGAAGAAAAGAAAATCGCCTGGAGCGATTGAAAATGGAGCAATTGATGTTTCGAAATCCCAAAACATTAACAATCCCCGAGCAAATACGAGGAAAAGAGCTAAACTACGTGTATAGTTCCAGAGCACATTTATTACCTGCCTTTAACCGTGGCGCTCGTACTACTGCTGGAAGCTTTAAAATCAGAGGACCTTTTAATGTAGGAGGTAGAACCCGAGCTATGGGGATAGATACTCGTAATACTGACATTCTAATGATTGGAGGAGCTTCTGGGGGATTATATCGTTCTACCAATGGAGGTTCTAGCTGGACCTTGGTGAGCAATGCTCAAGCTAACCCTTCTATTACCGACATTGCTCAAGATCCTTTGAATCAAGATACTTGGTACTACACTACTGGAGAAGCCATCGGAACGGTTTCTACCAATGTAGGAGGGGCTCGTTATTTAGGCGATGGGGTGTATAAATCTACAGATAATGGTGTAACCTGGAGCCAATTGGCCAGTACCGATCCAGCCAGTCAAGTTGATTTTGCGAATGGTACTCGCTCTGAATGGCAATATTGCCATGATATAGCCATAGACCCCATTGACGGAGCAGTATTGGTAGCGAATATCAAAGGTATTTATCGCTCGACAGACGGTGGAACTAGTTGGACTCTTGTATTGGATGCTTCAGCAGGTTTTTCGAATGACATGACTCATATGGATGTACTAAAGACCGGAACCAGTACTCGAGTTTACTTTGCAGGTACGCATAGTGGGGGAACTAATAAAGGATTCTTTACTTCTAGTGATGGTGTAACTTGGAATAAAATCACAGACCCTACTTCTATGCCGAGCTCTTGGAACCGTATCGAGGTAGCAATTGCTCCATCTAATTCAAACACTGCCTGGTTTTTTGTTTCTACTACTGGTGGTACTTACAAACTATACAAGTACAATGCGACTACACCTTCTTGGATAGACCGTTCTAGTAATTTGCCAGACTTGGGAGGAAGTGTAGGAAACCTAAATACTCAAGGTTCTTATGACATGATTATGGCAGTAAAGCCTGACAATGAAGATTATATCTTTATTGGTGGAACTAGCCTTTACCGTTCATCTGACGGTTTTGCGACCAAGATCAATGATAATAATGATGGCAATTCTCAGTGGATTGGTGGATATTCACCTGATAACAATGTAAATAGTTATCCTAATCATCACCCTGATATCCATTCGTTTAAGTTTTTCCCAAACAGTAATCTAATTGCCATTTGTGGCCACGATGGCGGGGTAAGTAAAACTACTGATATTACAACCAATAATAGTGTGCCTTCTGGCTTTACCAAGGCTCACCCAGTTACCTGGACTACCTTTAACAATGGATATTATACCACCCAGCCTTATTCGGTAGCTATTGATCCTACAACTAGTGGAGATAATCGTTTGTTGTTGGGTTTTCAGGATAATGGAAACTGGTCGGTAAATAATGCCTCTTCTACTGCGATTTGGTCAGAAGAAATTGCAGGAGGAGATGGTTGTTATGGAGCTATCGTGGCTGGTGAAAATACTCGCTACCATAGTACGCAACGAGGGGCTGTTTTGAGGGTGACTGGTGCAAGTACTTTAAACCCTACTACCCGAAACCACGTGCACCCCAGTGCAGCTACCGATCAGCTCTTTGTAAATCCGTTTATTTTGGATAAGAATGATCAGAAGATTATGTATTACCCAGCGGGCACTAAATTATGGAGACACAATGATGTAGCTTCCATTAGCACTGGATTTAATTTTAGTGGTACCAACGATGCGGGGTGGAATGAGCTTACTTCGGCTACCATTACCAGTGGGAAAATTTCTGCTTTGGATGTGTCTAAAACTACAGCCAATGTGTTGTACTATGGTACCAGTGCAGGTCAGGTATTTAAAATTGTAGATGCCAGTACAGGTACTGCACCTACCCGAACTGAAATTACTGGAGCTAGCTTTCCAGCAAATGCGTTTGTAAGTTGTGTAAGCGTAGACGAGGATGATGCCAATAAGGTATTTGTAACCTTCTCTAACTATGAGGTAATTAGTGTGTTTTATACTACCGATGGTGGTACTAACTGGACAAATGTAAGTGGTAACCTGGAAGAAAATACTGACGGAAGCGGTAATGGGCCTTCTATTCGTTGGATAGTGACACATAAATTATTGACTGGTAGCCGTATTTATTATGTAGGAGCAAGTACGGGACTCTATTCTACTGAAACACTGAATGGAGGCAGTACTAACTGGACGCAAGAAAGCACCGATGTAATTGGTAATGTACCAGTGTCTATGATTAAGTCTCGCTCTGTAGATGGGCTGGTAGCAGTAGCAACCCACGGGAAAGGTGCTTTTAGTGCTAACGTTACTGGCACAGTACTTACGGCTGATAGTTTTAACCCAGCGAATGGTGCTACTGGAGTAGATATAGCGGCAAACTTGGTGATTACATTCAGCGAAGATGCAGTAGCAGGCACAGGAAACATTACTGTTAAGAAAAACTCGGATGACTCAACGGTAGAGTCATTTGGCGCAACCTCTAGTGCAGTTTCTATCAGTGGTAATACCGCCACCTTGAATTTATTGAACAACCTTGAGCTGAACACCCAGTACTATGTAGAAATTGATGCAGGAGCGTTCAAAAATAGCTCAGGAGGAGAGTTAGCGGCAATTTCTGGCAAAACAACTTGGTCATTTACTACGGTTAGTAGTGCGGTAACCTCAGTATCTGGAACCTTACAAAAAGCTTTGAAGGTATTTCCAAATCCTACTAACCAACGATTAGCTGTTCGCTTGGAAAAACTGAATATAGACCTGGCGAAGGCTGAGCTATATGATAGCAAAGGTAAATTGGTGGCTGAAAAATTGCTGAAACCAGTAACCGGACTGGATTTAGAGGGTGGTTTAGACCTAAGCAAATTACCTAAAGGTGCTTATGTATTGAAGATAGTGATGCCTAACGACATTCTAAGTCGCACGGTCATTAAAAATTAATAATATCAAAACTTATTTGATACGAAGGGTGGCTAATTTAGCTGCCCTTTTTACTTACAGTTAATTAAAGAAACTATGTGGAATCCCGAATTTTATAACCAAGTACTAGACTTTGCCGGAGAAGCTCACAAGGCCCAAAAAATACCTGGCTCAGAGATTCCTTATGTAACCCATGTGGCTAGGGTTGCCAGTGAAGTAATACTGGCCTGGAGCCAAAGCACGACCAAGTTTGAGATAAATTACGCCATTGCTTGTGCACTTTTACACGATACTATTGAGGATACGTCGGTTACTTTTGATGAGGTAGTTCAGCAATTTGGAGAAGAAATAGCCCACGGGGTATTGGCTCTTACCAAGAATGAAACGTTGCCTACCAAGGAGGCTCAAATGAAGGATAGCCTGGAGCGAATTTTAAAGCAAAAGACGGAAGTACGAATTGTAAAGATGTGCGATAGAATTGATAATCTAACGGAACCTCCACATTATTGGGATGAAGCCAAAAAACGAAGATATCAAAAAGAGGCACGGTTGATTTTGGATACCTTGGGTGGGGTCAACGAATGGGTAGAAGCACGCTTAAGCCAAAAAATTGAAGCATATACTCAATATTTTTAGATAGAGTTGTCCAGCGAACGAAGCTTCTTGGCAACTGTTTGGCGAGTAGTTCCGGTAAGGTCAGCAATGTCTTGCTGCGACAAGAGGTTAAAAACATTGTGAGAAATCCCTCTTTTATCTTTTACTTCGTGAGAAAGTTCCTTTTGTAGATTTTCGAGGCGAGCTTCTATGTTACCTCTGGTCATGTAAAGGAGTCGGGTTTCGGCTTTACTCCAGCGCCCTACTACGGTGATGTTAAACCATTCGGATACTACAGGATCGTTTACAATGATTTGCTTGAAAAACTTCAGCTCATATACCGATGTTTGTGCACCACTAATGGCTTGGGCAAACTCAAAAAAAGGCACATCTTCACCCAGGTAATTTAAATTGCCAAAGGTTTCGCAAGGAGTAAGCACATCATAAATCACTTTTTCTCCATTACTAGCATAACTCCCAATTTTTATCACGCCTGACTCTATCAAGTAGATGTAGTTTTGAGGAGAGTTTGGCAAATAGATGTATTCACCTTTCTCAAACTCCTTCAGTTTTACTTTATCCTGAGTGTTGTATTTGGTAGAGGTGGTAAGGTATTCGTACAACGAGAAGTCATTCATGAGAGCCATACTAAGCCAGGTTTTCCTAATTTTTAATGTGTAATATAGTTGTTTTTTATCAATCCGTAGAGGCAGTCAGATAAAATTATATCTTTTTGAGGTTGGTTTTCACCTAGAGTTATTCATAAGTAGTACGTCCAATGATACTACGTCCTAAGGTGATTTCATCGGTGTACTCAAGCTCGCTACCAATAGGAATACCACGCGCTATAGTGCTAATTTTAACTCCGTGTTCACGCAATTTTTTAGTAAGGTAAAAAGTCGTAGTATCACCTTCCATAGTGGGACTAAGCGCAAATATCACTTCCTTTATTTCTGAATCTGGTACTCTTTTGAGCAATGAGTCGATGTGCAAATCACTAGGGGAAATGCCTTCCATCGGAGAGATAACCCCTCCTAACACATGGTAAAGTCCTTGATATTGGGCAGTGTTCTCAATGGCCAATACATCTTGAGAGTCTTCTACTACACATAGCAACGAATGATCTCTTTTGATGCTGCTACAAATATTACAGATTTTAGTATCTGAAATATGATGGCATTGTTCGCAGTAGATAATCTCACGACGAAGTTTGAGAAGAGTCTCAGCAAGGTTAACCGTTGTTTTTTCGTCTTGCTTTAATAAATGAAAAACTAATCGTAGTGCAGTTTTTTTCCCAATACCTGGTAGCCCGGCGATTTGGTCTACTGCATCCTCGATTAGTTTAGAAGAAAATACCATAAACTACTTTAGAGAGTAAAAAAGAAGAGAAAGAGAGGAGTGTACCTCTCAAGTATAATTTTAAAGTATTTCAGCTGAAATGCCACGATCACAGATAGCATCGCGCATAGGACGGAGCTTATCAAAAGCGCCTTCCTTTACGGAACACTTTCCTTTGTAGTGAATGATCCAGGTGCATTGCTCTGCTTGCTCTGGAGTGTGGTTGCATACTTCAATTAAAGTATTGATTACGTGATCAAAAGTATTAATATCGTCATTGAATACTGTCAATTGGTGTTCTTCAACCGTTACTACTTCTTCTTCAAGCAGTTCTAATTCTTTAGTTTGAGTCATGGTTGTTGTGAGTTTTAAACTAAGATTTAGCAAAATTAAAAAAAAAT
>DMXI01000618.1 GCA_003483885.1 Microscillaceae bacterium | reverse complement strand
TACCTACGGCCACAAAGAAAAAGGGTGCTTTGATGATTTTTCCAATCGTAATCATAATAATCACGTGTATCAGCATCCATACAATACCAATCAAGAAAAGGCCTGGATTCTCAAAAATAGCCGTAATATCCATTTTCATCCCAATAGAGGCAATCAAGACATAGAGTAAGAAACTCCCCATACGCGAAGCGCCAGCCCCTTCATAATTACGAAGTTTGGTAAACGAAAGCAATAGCCCTAGCGTAGTGGCAATGACTATCAACCAAAAGAAACCTGAAGTAAGGCTAAACTTGGCCAATTGAGGGGCATTGGCTTTTACCCAAGGGGCGATAAGGTCGGAGCCAAAATGAGCTACTGCCACACAGCCAAAACCAATGGCCATAATGGTGACCAAATCATTAAACGTTGGTATTTTGGCAATACTGGCCTGGTAATTTTCTACCCTTTCCTGTACTTCTTTAATTGCTGAGCTATCCGCTTTGAACCAGCCATCTACTTTGGCCGAAATACCCGCTCCATACAGCAAAAAGGCCATCCAAATATTGGCGGTAATTACATCTACGGTAATCATCGCCGAAAAGAGCTTATCGCCTACCTGAAATACTTCCTTCATCGCAGTTTGGTTGGCTCCTCCACCAATCCAGCTTCCTGCTACAGTAGTCAACCCTCGCCATACTGCATCAGGCCCAGTACCTCCTACTATTTCGGGAGCAATGCTCCCTATAATCAATAGAGCCAATGGTCCTCCAATGATGATACCTATAGTTCCTGCAAAAAACATAATCACAGCTTTGCTTCCTAATCGCTTAATGCCTTGAAAATCAATACTGATGGTGAGTAACACCAAACTGGCGGGTAACAAATACCGGGACGATACAAAGTAGAGTTTAGATTCTTCTCCCGAAATGACCCCTAATGAGTTGAATACCGAGGGGATAAAATAGCAAAGGAGCAAGGCTGGAACGTATTTATAAAATCCTCGGAAACGATCGCTGTGTGAGGTCTGGAAAACGAACGCTAAAATTAAGAGCAATAGCCCGAGTACAACGGCATCGTTGGTGATGAGGGGTTTAGTTGTAGTTGTTAATAGGATGGTAAATATATGACCCATATTATCTTTTATTTATCCAGACATCAATTTATTACAACTTGCAAATATGATTATTTTAGTGATAAATAAAATATTTCGGAGAGGTTTTCAGGCATAGGCAAGTATAAAAAATAAAGCATAAAAAAATCCAGTGCCTTTTCAGACACTGGATTGATATATATTGATTGGTGTTAAATCCGAAGATTAGTTACCAACAATTAGCTTCTTGGTTACAGTAGCTTCTTTCTGGTTTCCAGTAGAATCTTTGTAGGTAACCTGAGCATTTATGATTGCAATACGTGTATTACCTTTCTGAATAAGGTTAAAACGTACGATACGGTTCAAGTTATTGTTTACGTCTAACTTCTGCGTACCTAAGTTTTTACCACTGATATCAGTCAAAGTAATCACTACACTCTGAATCTCAATATGTTTAGAGTCAACAAACAGTTGCGCTACGTCTACATTTACGTGATCAGTAGCTGGGTTAGGACTCACTGAGATGTCGCTGTCATCAATATCAACTGGAGGAGCCTCAAAGAAGATAGCACCACCGCCACCGTTACACTTGATTGCATCCAGGTCAAAACCATTGGCATTGGCATCGGTAAAGTCGCTTGGGTTGCTAATGTCTACCACTCTGAAGTATTGTGCCCAGTTAAGGCTACCTAAGTCATAATTGGCATCCATACAGCCTTCGCCTAACAATACCCATTCGTTACCAAATTTAGAAGCAAATACCCGTACTTGCTCTTTGTTGGCATTACAATCAGATTCTGGGCTGTATTCTACAAGAGAAATGTCATCACCAGAACTATTGAACAATGCGTAGTCAAACTTGATCACGATTTCACCACCAAAACCAAGTGATACTGACTTAGTAGGATCGTTAGGATCAGTAGCATCACCCAATGCTTGATTAGGATCATTACCTGCATCCAATGCAGAGCCATCTTGCTTGGTACCAGCAGTAAACGATACCAATGAGCCACCTACACAAGGAGTAAGGGTTGGCGTAGGACCAGTAGGATTGGTACCATTCAAACAAGCAATACCATCTACATCAAATCCATCCGCAGCACCATCAGTGAAGCTATTGGCGTCAGAAACATCAATGATTCTGATGAAAGCCGCTTGATTTAATGCACCTAAATCAAACTCGCTGTTAGGTCCACAAGCAACACCTAGTGGTACCCAGTTGAAACCATCAACCGAAGCGAATACTTCTGCTTTCTCTGGGTTGTTGTCGCAAGTAGAACCATCAGGGCTGGCTTCGGCAATACGGATGTCGTTACCATCACCATTGGCGATTGGCGCTCCGTAGATCAAGGTGATTTCACCACCAAAACCAAGACTTACATAAGTACCTACGGCATTGGTACGCTCAGGCTGACCAATGGCAGCAAACGCGTTTCCAAATACACCTTGACCAGCCTTGTTGAATCCAGGCAAGTAACGATCGGCAAATACTGGGAAGCAGCTCTCATTAGAGTAGTCTACAGTTACAGTAGTAGTTACCGAAGCTACATTGTTAGCCGGGTTTGGATCTTCAATGTTATTACTTACCGTAGAAGTAATTTGTAGATCACCAGTTACGTCTAAGGTTACTTTTACTTCAAATGTAGCCGAAGCACCCGTAGCTAAGTTAGTAATGGCACTCTCAGTAGAAGAAACCAGCGTCATACCAGTTGGCAGGCCATTCGTAATGCTGATTTGCTCGGCATTGTCAGGACCATTATTGGTTACTGTAAAGTTATAAGTAACTTCTGCACCTTGAGCAGCCGTGGCTGGGCCAGTACCTGTAATTTGAAGATCGGCCTTAGGCTCTGCTATCACTTTGGTGGTTACCGAAGCTACATTATTAGCAAGGTTTGGATCTTCAATGTTGTTACTTACTGTAGAAGTAATCTCTAGATCACCAGTTACATCTAAGGTTACTTTTACCTCAAACGTAGCCGAAGCACCCGTAGCCAAGCTAGTAATAGCCCCCTCAGTAGAAGAAACTAGAGTCATACCAGTAGGCAGGGTATTCACAATGTTGATTTGCTCTGCGTCGTTCGGGCCATTGTTGGTAACCGTAAAGGTATAAGTGGCTTCAGAACCCTGGAAAGCAGTGGCTGGGCCAGCACCTGTAATTTGAAGATCAGCTTTCTTCGCGATTACCTGAGTAGTGGCCGACGAAGTATTGTTTCCTAAATCTGGATCTGTCGGAGAAGCTACACTTACCGTTGCAGTATTGGTAACGGTACCAGCAGTAGTTGTAACAGCCTGGATGGTGACTGTTTTACTAGTGTAGATATTCATCTCACCAAGATACATCACCCCAGCAGGAGTAAAGGTTCCACCAGTTACTGATACTACATTCAATCCACTTGGCAATACATCCGTCAATTTCACTGCCTTGCTGGTATCGGCATCGTCGCCAGCAGTTCTAGGTCCATTGTTGGTTACTGTAATGGTGTAGTTAATGGTATCACCTACCATTACGCTGTCTTTATCAACTATTTTCTCTACCTGAAGATCGGCTTCGTCTGGAGCGTAGTAAATGTGCTCCCAGTTTTGATCTCCACAAGGAGTTGTAATATTAAGGCTTACATTGGCTTTGAAAATTCCAGTGCCATCGCTTGATACATTACCCCATTGACCTTTAGGTGGAATAGGAATCACTATTTGATAAGTACCATCTTGGTCAAATGTGCCAGAAGCTTCTACTGCAGGTACTGATGGATCAGTTGGGAAGGTAAGTTTCCAAGTATAAGTAACAGGCTCCTTGATGTTTTTCACGGTTACCGTTACTGTGTCGTTCTGACCATTCCATACTGAATTCCACTGAGTACTGTCAGTCAATGGTGTTCCATTCAACAAAATCTCACAAGTAGGATCTTTTGGTGGGTTGTGAGGCTTACAAGTAGCATCTAGTAAGATGTCAGCCATTGCTTTTACCATTTCATCAGCATTGTCTACTGTGTGGTACAAAGCACCCGTAATGTGTGCACCATATTCTAATATATCATCGTTGAACTCACCTTTGTTAGTGGTAAGGTCTTTTTGTACGCCTAATCCGTAAATCAACAAGTCACTTACTTCCGCTTTCATATCTTCCATCAAGCCCATCACTTCTGAAAGTGGCTGACCGTGGAAGCTACCTGGGTTGTTAGCATTGGCACCACCCATTTGAGCAACTTCTTCTTTGCTGCGGAAAGTTTGGGTAGCCTCGTTATAGATGTCGATTTTTTCGGCTTGCTTAGCACTGTAAGTTTTGCCTTCTAAGTCAATATTAGGCACCCCGTCGGTAAGCAAGATAATTACCGGAAGTTTATCTGGATTGCGGGTTTTCAGCAACTCCTTGGCATCACGCATACCTCTTGGCATTGGTGTGTAACCATTAGGAGCACCAAGATTTTCTACAATCTCGTTGAGTTTTTGGTAATCTTCGGTAAATCCAGAAACTATTTGTGAAGTCTTGCCACGACCAAAGGTAACAAGGGCAGCACGACTCTGAACTCCCTGCTTAGAAAGTGCATTGTTTGCAAAGTTCAAGGCGTTTTGAGCCGCACGGAATCTGGAAATGGTTTTACCATCAGCATCCGTTTTAGGATACTCCCACTTCATACTACCTGAAATATCCAATACATAGATAACTTCAATTGGAGGCTCACACAAGTCGGGTAGAGGGTTACCTGGGCAAAGGTTTTCAAGGTCAAGGTTAAAGTCACCGTGTCCTTTTCTGCCAGTACCTACTTCTTCCCAGAAGAACCAAGCCGAAGCACCATATTTCACGTTTTTACCGTTGGCAGTTAATCCAACTTGTAAGCCCATTTTCTTATCAGCAGGCTTGTGGGTAAGCTTGATTACCTGACCAGTGCTTGCATTGGTCATTGTAGCATTGGCCTCGTCCATTTCAAAGAATTTCCAATCTTTGGTTACCTCATCAGTCTGATAACCTGGCTTCAACTCTTTCTTAGGCATCATTCCAGTAGCGCGGGTAAATTTCACGTCTACCAAATAACGAGCTCCCATACTGGCACCACCACCTTTGGTTACGGTAGCATATCCATAAATGTGGGCCTCAGTATCATCTTTTTTGATGTCCATGTAGGCATCCTTATCAAAAGTAAAGATGGCAGTTTGTCCTTGAACAAATAGGTTAGGCATCCAAATACTGTGATCGTGGTTGCCATTGTGGGCATCGTCAGACACCGCATTGCTCAATACGTTGCGATAAGCATCATCAGGACACTCAAGATCTCCACCACCGTCGCCTTCGCCTACGATCGTAGTTTCACAGTTACCACAAGGGATTTCAGTATATACATCTACCTCTTTGGTTTCTTTGATTATCTTGGTTTTCAACTTGGTAACCCCTTTCATAAAGACAGTACAGTGTACATCTTCGAAGTCACGGTCACCACCACTGGCGATGTCTTCAAATACTACAGTAAGTACTTTTTCATCAGGGTTATCTGCTTTTGGCGAAATACCCGCTACTACGCCTTGCTTACCACTCTTATTCCAGGCAGCAATGGTGTATACCATTCTATCCTTAGAAACAGTTTTCCAGGTAGCACCATTATCGGTAGAGTACTCCAAGTCAGTGCCTTGGAATCTTAACTGAGCACCAGGATTAGCCGCTAATGGGTTGTTAGGAGCATAAGCACCTACCAATAAGAATCCCATTTTAGTTCCCGCTGGGATGGTTCCATTTACAGTTCCGGTAGCAGTAGCGCCATTGGTTAGGCTATTTGCTAACACTTGAGGAGCTGTTGGCATACCACCTGCGATCTTAAACCAAACAATGGTGTTGGTATATCCGATTCTTCCAGTTTTAAAATCAACTTTCAGATTGGTTTCGTCAGATATCGTAGATAAGTCATCAAGGCTTACTCCTTTATCACTTTCTTCTACTGTATTTCCATTCAAGTCTTTTAGCTCTTGTCTTTCTTTAAAGTCAAACCAAGCTAAATCACGCGCATCGTAAGATTTACCCTCGTAAACCTGAATTGTTTCTACTCTTTCGCCAGCATCAACGATCTTGGTACCAGTTTTCACGGCACAATAAGCGCCAGTTACCACAGTACTGTCCTGAATATTGTCAGAACCCATTGAGAAAACAATCTTACCGTTGTTTGGTACTTTTTCAGAGAAATTAATAGACGTATTGGCGTCTACCATGAGGTTACCAATTTTGGTTTCCTGACCATTTTCCTGAACTGAATAGTAAACGACTACTTCCTGATCGTTTTCGTTGTTGATGGTTACATCGTTACCAGCATTGGTGATTTTAATTTTATCACAAGCCAATGGATCTTTGTCTGGATCAGGCGTATCTATTACCAAATCCATACAAGAAGAAGATAGGTCACCATAACCTAATACATCCAAATCACCTTTGGCGGCTAATTCATAAGAACTACCTGTGTTAGGATCAAGTACAGTAAAACCTTTTTTACCTTTACCAGCATATACCAGGCTTCCGTTACCGTGATCCAATACTGCAATACCATTGATTTGGTTTCTTGGAGAGCTTCCAATCTCTTCGGCAGTCAACAAACCACCTTGGTTAGATACTCGGTAGATACGACCACCCGAAGCAGAAGTAGCCTCATAGAAAGTACCATCTTGTCCAAAAATGATGTCTCCACCACTGATGTCTAAGAAACCATTGTTCAAGTTGATTTTACCCAACTTAGTATACAGAGTAGCGTCTATGTTGTCAATTACATAAACTTCATTCTTGTTTGTTTCAGAGAAGTACAATTTGCCATTAGGTGCAAATGCCAACTGAGTTACTTTACCTATATTAAGATAACCTACCGTGTGGTAAGATTTATCTTCCATATTCACATAACCCAATTCGTTGTTTCCAAAACCTTTTACCGCATACAAACGCTTACCATCTAAGCTCAAAGCAATGTGAGCATCGCCAAATGGCAACTTGGTAAATTCTTTGAAAGTTACCGTTTTGTTTACAAGGTCGGTTTGTGCTGTGTAAATTGTAGATACTTGATTGTTGGTGTGGTTTGCGTAGTAAACACTTACATCACAAGGAATCACTGGAGGATTCTGATCTTGATCTACAATGAAACATACTTTGTTAATAGCAATATTAGGATCAGAAGAACGCTTACCGCCATATTTAGAACCGTTGTTTTCAAATTCTAATTTTACCTGAGCAATTCCTTGACCTTTTACCGTAAAGGTATATTTACCAGACTCACCTTCTTTTGAGTTACAAGCATCACCTGCTTTACCCAAAGTTTTACCAGCCTGAGTTGTATGTTTTAATTCGTGTTTGTCTATTACATTACCGCTTGCATCATAAGCAACCAAGGCTACTGAATGATTCGTAGCTTTTGAGGGGTTCCAGTCACCATAGTCTACCATCTTCAGTGAGAAGCTGCTTACTTTGGTACCAGGCTTAAAGTTGAAAGCGTAATCGTGCAAACGATCTTTGATAGGACGAGTATCGGCAAAACCAGCCCCAATACAACCGTTGATGATACGGCCTTTAGTATCAGTGTTGATATCGTCATCCATTGAACCATTGCTACCCTTAGGAGTAATGTATATTTTATCGGCACCACCTTCTACTAAAATTTTAGCAGCACCACCACTGGTTTTGATGTCCAACAATGGGTGAAGTACGCCCATTCCTTCTACTACAGTACCAGGAGTAACATTATTGAATACTACACAATTTTCCGCAGGAATAACGATGTTGT
This sequence comes from Microscillaceae bacterium, assembly GCA_003483885.1. GTDB lineage: Bacteria > Bacteroidota > Bacteroidia > Cytophagales > Microscillaceae > Microscilla. The sequence continues at coordinate 16,845 of DMXI01000618.1, read as the reverse complement.
CGTTGATATCGCACCAGTCAGCCCAGGCTACCGCAGAAATCTTGTTGTAAGTAGTAGTCAATCTTTCAGTTTTCACTACCTGGAAGGTACGCAAGTCATACACGAAAGTAGTCATTGCTCCACTTCTTGAAACTGCCCCCATCAATAAACCATCAGGTCTTACTTCTAAAGCAGAAGTTTCACCAGGAAGATTGTGTGATACTTCGGTGATTTGTTGGTTACCAGGATTAAAAGCAAATAACTTAGAACCAGAAGCTGCGTATAATTGGTCGCCGTCTTTGTCCCAAGCCAAGCCACTTACCTGATAGTTAGAAGCTGCTTGTAGAGTAGCTTTACCAGTATTGAGGTTAATCTGTACCAAACCAGCACCGTTGGCCCAAGCCCACAAGTGGTTGTCAATACGATTAAAGGCCAATGAAGTAATATTGTCATAACCAGTAGCACCAACCGCAGTCATTGCCCCAGTTTCAGTATTTACTCTATATAAGTAACCCTTGTTACTGGTAGCGTTGCCACCAGATACTGCATACAAAGTACCATGTACAGGGTGTAATTCTACTCCTTGGATATCTGCTCCGTTTTGAACATCACCCAAAGGCAAAATGAAATCGTAATTGTTAAGATCAATTGTATAGAATTGAGAGTTGCCCTGATCATTGTTTACCGCGTAAGCTTTACACTCAGGTTTGTCGGCAGGAGGGTTGGGGTGTCCATTTGCGTCCATTTTAAAGCAAATGTTACCAATCGCAATGTTAGGGTCAGAAGGACGGTTACCACCATATTGGTTTGTGCCATCATTATAGTAAAGCACTTTTACTTTAGTAATACCATCCCCTACAATGTTGAAAGTGTAGTTACCAGGCTCGCCAGGTTGTGCACTACAGGCGTCACCGGTTAGTTTTAAGTTACCGTGAGAAGTTTTGGTAACAATGAGTGAGTCAGTATCTACTACGTCTCCATTGGCATTGTAACCCACTAAGATAACAGATTGTACATTGGCTTTGGCGGCATTATAATCACCAAAATCCAACATTTGCATAGAGAAGTTCTTTACCGCAGCGTTGTTTTCAAAGGTAAAAACGTAATCGTGCAGTCTCTTCTTCTGTGAATCAGTGTCAGCAAAGCCTCTTCCGTTTCCAATACATCCGTTTTTGGTTTTACCATTAGGAGCATTTTTGTCGTTTGGTGCAGTGTATACACTTTGCTTACCATCTTCGTACAATACTCTGGCTTTTCCTTTACTGGTAGTAATGTTCAACATTGGGTGAACTTTACCTAAACCTTCTACTGAAGATTTATCCTCTAAACCTTCGTAAGTAGCACAAAACTCGGTAGGAGTAAAAACTAACTTACCGTGAGGATTACAGAAATACTGCAAGTTGTAACGAGAACCAGTAGCTCCCGAAATACCCCAGTAAGGACTAGCAGTGCCTAATAAGTCAACTAAGTCTTTATTTACTTCGAACAAAAGTTCGGTATTCGGATCAATTTCTTTATTACCGTCTTTGTCAAAAAATACTTTGATCTTCTTGGCAGAAGCATACCATTCAAAACGTAAACGGTGCTCTTTGCCATCTTCCATCTCTGGCATTTTTACCAAAGGCAAGCCTGGATCATTGTGGGTAACGTTTCCGTTCTCCAGGTAGGCTATGTGATCTTCATCAGGGTCTTGACGGTTACCATTTTTCCAGGTGTCCATTTCAACAGCCATAGAAGGAGCTATTCCTTGTGAACCTCTGCCTGAACCATACCCCAAACCTTCACCATAATCTCCTTCGGCATCATTGCCGCGAGGATCGTTGTGAATAATTAGGATTTGGCCATCAGCGCCTTCAGTAGTACGGGTTCCAAAATAAAAATCCAGCTCAAGCGCAAAGTCTTGGCGGAGATTTAATTTTTCGTAAGAAAATACTCTTCCACGCTGATTTTTTCCTTCAGACGTAGTTTGGATGCAATCACAAGGCTTTCCATCTTTTAAATAAGGCTCCGCCAAACCACCCATAAAGAAATCTTTCTTTAAGGTTGGAGTCTGGAACGAAGAGCTTACCAAAGAAGCAGGAGTTTTCTGATTGTCTGGTGTTAGTTGTTGTTGGGTAGTGACTTTCTTCTTTTCCGGGTCTTTCGACGAGGAAGAAATCCAGCTTTTTAGGGATAGGTTATCGAAATAACCCAACCTCTCTGCCTGTATAGAGAGGAGTCCTAAAGCCAGCACTACCAGCGTTGCTTTGATAGAAGTTGCTACTTTTTTCATCTGGTAAATAATACTAATAAACTTAATTATTCTTAGTTGCTTAATATAATTTGTTATATAAGGGTCAAAGCTCCTTTACGGTGCCTTGGTAAAAAGGTTCGTGACTAAATATCGTAGGTGTGGTAGGAATTTTAGGTTTTTAAACAATTAATCAATTATTTTTCATGTACTCAAAATCAGTCATTTAGTTTCAATAATAAGCTTTTTAACGGTTGATCTCTTATCAATAAAGTGTATATTCTTATGAATGTAATGTTTTTGTGGATTTTATTCTTCAATTAACTTGATTAAATACAATTAAAATAAGCTTTTCGGCACAGCCAGTGTTATATTCGTTTGCGATGCTGAAGGTAAACGCAAAATGGGCATTTTTTTAGAAAAATTTACTATTGGGTATAGGTAAAATTACTATGAGTACTTCGGATATCACACAAATTTACTCATTTTATATAAGTAATTCGAAGAAATCAGTGCATAATTTCCAAATATTTAGTCACGAAAATAAGCAGGGCTTGTGACAAAAAATATTGCAGTATATTTCATGATATTTCCTCCTGAGGTGTTGGATTGATGCTTCAACGAATAATTGAAAACTTACACCAAAGTTGATTGCTTGTCTTTACATGGTTTGCTATTGTACTTAGGGTTTTGATTGTTGATTTTTTGCGATTAATTTAGAGGTGTGCTTAGGCATAATGATGTTACAAAACCAAAATTAATTTGTACTGATATATGTTGATGACTGATAATGCCAACCGACAACTACAGGCAATCTCTGTGGATGAAATTAAGGAGATTTTAAGAAAAGTAGTTCCTCAACGTTATGATAGGTTACTCATAAAACCCGACACAGAGATACTCCGCAGCAATTATTTCTATGTAAAATTTGAAGGCAAAGAAGTGATCAGAAAAGCATATAAGGTAGCTTTCCCTTATTTTGGCGCAGTACGCAATAGTATGAAAGCTTTTGAAGGTGGTAAAAAGAAATTTGGCAAAAAGGCCCCCATCAATTCTGAGAAAGTATTTGAGACTTTATCTCAAGTATATGGGATAGAGCCAGAAGAGTTTGAAGTAGAAAAGTACGATAAGCATTGGAAAAACTACCCCCTGGAGCTTAAGTATGGTAAAATTGCTGAACAACAGAAGAAGTATTTTTTGAGCGAACTGACTTATCATGGAACTTGTGAAAGCTGTGATGGGGAAAAATACCAGGAATGTCCGAATAAGGCCTGCAAAGGCCGCCATGAATGGGTGTGTGATACTTGCGAAGGCGAAGGACAAGCTGATTGTGCCCGGTGCGATGGTACTGGTAATATTAGATGTGATGAATGCAAAGGAAGGGGGCGCAGGGATGAATTGCTCAATGGCAGGCTTCAGCTGGTAGATTGTGAAAAGTGTGATACTTCGGGGGAGTTGGTGTGCCCGGTTTGTGAAGGAAATAAGGTGTTACTTTGCAAAACCTGCAATGGTGACAAGAAGATGACTTGTGACAAATGTTATGCAGAAGGTGAGGGCAAAGGCAAGGTAGATTGTCCTGAATGCCAAACGATTGGCGAAACTGGGCAGATATTATTTGTAGAAACTGAGGTAAAACAACACAAAGTAGAAGATTTAGTAATAAAAGGAGGAACCTTGGATGCTGATTTTGTCAATGATGACATTATTATGAAGCACTGTGATAAAAATGGTAAATTACAGTTGATTTACCATGATCCTTTTAGCCAGTTTGACGCCAAGGCTGGTAAAGCCACTAACAAACACGATGAGTATAGTAAAGATTTGTCCTCGAGGATTTCCAAAAACCTGGGTGTGTTCACTGCTGAAGAAAGGGTTTACTATGAAGTTATTCCCTGTATTCAAATAGATTACACCCATGTACTCACCAACACTACTCACCAGTTGACATTGATCAATGTATTTAATAGCCCGGAAGCTATTTTTCATTCTGAACCCGAAAAGCTGAGTACCTCAGGTATGGTGAATAACTCAGCTAAAATTGCTAAAAAATTCATCACCAAGGTTTTTAATACTAAAGGTTATAAATCGAAAGAAGACAAGAAGAATGAAATTGTGCTGATGATTTACCTGATGCGAGCTGATGGAGTGATTTCGGATGAAGAAAAAATCTACATGGCAGAATACATAGGTGACCTTGATTCTTTTACCAATGCCGAAAAGCAGCAGTTTTTTGATCTGATGAATATAAGGGTATTGCCAGCACTCACCGAAAAAGATGTAGAGTTTAGTAGCGAAGATAAAAACAAAGAGGTGTTAGCCAATTTGAAGGACTTGGCGAAAACCGATGGCGAATTTGCTGCCAAGGAGCAAAGCTTGATTGAACAAATTAAGGACCTCATGCTGAAACAAATCGAAGAGAAATAGCGATTTACTTTTATTGACTAATCAATTTAATTTTCTAAATGCAAAATTTAGAACAATAATTGATATATTGATCATTGGAATTTACTGATTGATACTATTTTAATCACGAATTCCTTTTTTATCGAAAAGACGCAACAATTTTTTATCAGTTTTAACTTTGTTGCTTGTATAATCTCAAACTGCAAAACCAAATTAACGGATACATGGATAATCTGTTTATAAAAGGAAAAGACGAAAGGCCTCAGGTAAACTTCAATGCTGAAACCGGGGTGTTGGAACTCTCTAGAAGTTCTTACCCAGAGTACACAAAGGATTTGTATCAACCGGTGATGGATTGGTTAGATGAATACTTGCATGAAGCGGGTAAAAAAATTGAATTTAATTTCAAAATGGATTACTTCAATACCAGTACTTCGCAACGTTTTCAGAAAATTATCAAGAAGTTGGAAGATTACCAGGATAAAAAGAATGGGGAGGTAGTGATCAATTGGTACTACGAAAAGACCGATATTGATATGTTTGAGAACGGAGAAGACTATTCTAAAGATGTAAAGGTCACATTTAACCTAATTGCTTACGAAGTAGAAGATTAATGAGACGAAGGTAGACAGTCTCTTGATAAGAACTTATAAACAAAGAAACGCAACCAAATATATTGGTTGCGTTTTTTGTTCTGATCACTTTCAAACAAACTACTATAAATTTATACAAAAGATAATTTGTCAAAATTCTTGCCTAAAATTTTCCGGTCATTGACTCCCAAATGTTTTTTGAGCAAAGTGGCATATAGTTGTCGAAAGTCTATCGAGTATTTCAAATCTCCCTTATCTAAGTCTTTTAAATTGGGTGATTCATTGTAAATACCCGTTTTGCCAAGTTTGCCTCCCATCACAAATACATTGTTAGCGGTGCCGTGGTCAGTGCCATTGCTGGCATTTTGCTTGACTCTACGCCCAAACTCCGAAAAAGTCATAATCAAAACCTCATCCAGACGTCCGTTTTTCTTAAGGTCCTCTACAAATACTTTGACTGCGTCGGAGTAGGTTCTGAGCAGACGCTCTTGGCGATTTTTTTGGTTTACGTGGGTGTCAAAGCCTGTCATTTCGGCGTAATATACCTTGGTATCTATGCCCGAGCTTATCAGTTCGGCGATGGTTTTGAGCCGTTGTGAAAAAGCATTACGGGGATAGGCTGCTTTGCTTTGGTATACTTTAGATTTTTGGTGGATGTATTGAGCCGAAGATACAGTTTCGGCCAAGGTTTTATACAAGTAGCCTACATTGTGCTCGTGGTTATGAGACTTGGCTTGGTTGGCTAATAGTTGAAATCCTTGATTTTGAGTGCTCTTGTATAATTTTTTAGGGTTGATAAGGGCTAAACCCTTGATACGCTCTCCTTTGGTGGCCAAACTGAGGGTATCATCTACCTCTATTACTTCGTGGGCCGTTTTGCAGTTGCTGCCACATTCCGAATCCAGATAGCGGCCCAGCCACCCAGTGGTCAAATATTCGTTGGAGTCACTGGCAGTGTGCCAAATGTCCATAGAGCGGAAGTGAGAACGATCAGGGTTGGGGTATCCCACATTATTGATAATCGACATCCACCCCTGGTCATAAATACTTTTCAGGCCAGATAGAATCGGGTTTAAACCCATTTCGTCATTAAGCTTAAGCACTTTGGTTTTGGGTACCGCCAAGCGGGGGCGTAATTCATAATAGGTGTCGTTTCGAAATGGGACAACGGTATTGAGGCCATCATTGCCACCAGATAATTGTATGATTACCAGTTTTTTATGGTGGTTAATGGGTTGGTTCATATTGATTGCCTCGTATGCCTTCAGAAAACCAGGAATCATCATGGTACCTACCGAAGCCAAGGCAGATTGTTGTATAAATTTTCTTCTTTTCATTTCAATAAGTTTTTAGTTGGTAGACAGTAGTTCATAGTGTTTAAAAGCCTTCGTTTTTAGTTCTTGGTTTTTCTCATATTTGCAAATTTTACGAGAAGTAAGAGGCGATAGCTAAACGCTGTGGACTGTTGACCATCGTCTGTAGACTAAGCACTAACACATTTGATACTCAGGTAAAGATGCAATCCCCAAGCTAATGGTTTTGATAAGATCGGTTGGGTTATTACCGTTGGCAAAGCGCGCCACAAATTCCTGGTTTTTAGCATGTTCGGTTTGCAGCAAAAAGCTTGATAAATTGCGATATAGTTTCTTTTTGTTGGTTTCCTTAGCAAAATATCGGGTATAAGCCTGCCAGTCAATTTCGGCGTTTAAGCGACGCATACGGTGATTGACAAACCCTTGCTTGTTGACATCACCCTCGGCTTTGGCTACTACCTCTAAATCGGCCGCTTTAAAAATAACATAAGGCAACCTTAGCCTAAACATCAAAGTAGAGCTATCAATCCAGGTTTGCCCTCCTGGCCAACCTGCTACGTTAGGAGGGTAGAGTAAGACTTGTCCTAATACTTTTTGGATAAATAGTGAGGAGTTCTTTTTGATAAACTCAATATCGAAGTTTCGGCGAATGCCTACGAGCAGCTCTACAGGTGATTTGATTTTTACGCCGATATTTTTTTTCTGATAAAACCAGTCAGCAGTAAAGATGGTACGCATCAATGCTGCAATGTCATAGTTTGATTGGTAAAATTTACGAGCCAACCGATTGATAATTTTTTCGTCGGGTGTATCATTTACAAAAAAGCGATAAATCTTTTCAGTAATAAAGCGAGCGGTTTGCTCCTGTTTCAGGATAATATCTATCACATCTTCGCCATTGAAGTTACCTGTTTTGCCCAAAAAAGTTTTATCGTCAAAATCATGCAACATGCCTCTAAAGCGAAACTCATACGTACGGCGATTGATCCCCCAACCAGTAAAAGCCCGGGCGGCTTCTTTGATGTCTTTTTCGGTATAGTTGCCCCGACCAAGGGTGAATAACTCCATCAGCTCTCGGGCAAAGTTTTCATTGGGGTGTTGTTTCCGGTTTTGTTGGTTATTTAAGAATAAAAGCATCGCTGGATCTTTGGCTATGGCCAGTACCAAGTCTTTGAAATTGCCCAGCGCGTGCTTGCGAATGGTATTTATCTGATTTTGAATAAAATAAATATTACGATTTTGGCAAGCAAAGTGCCCATGCCAAAAGTAAGTCATTTTTTCTCGCAGGCTATTCTCTCCATTGACCATACGCTCAATCCAGGCAATGTTTAGCTGGCGCACTTGCTGCCTTGACTTGCGTCGCATAGCTCGACGTTCATCGCGAGACATCATTCGGACTTTTTGTCGCTCTAGTGGCTTCGCGTTGGAGACTTTTAGCGGTTTTGCCTGAGCAGATTTTGCAAATAAATCATCTACGACTTTAGTAATAGAACGATTTTTATAAGCTTGCATATCCTGAATGGTAGCCCCAAAACCAGCCCTCCATAATAGGTGTTGTAGTTTTTTGTTTGGGTTTATCATACCTTGATATTGTATATTGATTTATAGGGATTGGTATTTAAATTGATATATGCTTATTGACAATAAAAAAAATCAAAGGTTTAAAATAACCAAAGTTTATTTTTTATTAGTTTTGATTGAGCGAATATTAGAGTATGTTTAAAAATTATAATCTGGATTAAAAAAGTGGCTTTTACGCACTGATTTTAGCAATTTTTGCAGCAATAGCTTTGGCTATTCCTTTAAAAATATGCTTCATCAGTACAAAAAATCCATCATTTTTACCCTCGAAGACAAAATTTAAACATACTCTTAAAGCGTATGCTTACCTAAGCGTTTTTTGGACTGTAAAGCTCAAGCTGGGCTACAAGAGACGCAATTTTGGGGTTGAAATTATTTCGACTTTGTTGATTAATTATTGAGTTTCATTTTAAAATCCTATGAGTTTATTTACTTGGTTGCGTAGATGGTTAAGAAATACAAGTATCCAACGGTTGGTAATTGTGTTTTTTATAGTGAATGGAGTATTGGTTTTGGTCAACTATAGCCTTACGGTTTACTCTAATGGGCAGTCTATCGAGGATGAAAAATATCTTCAGGTTTCAAAAGAAAACGAAAACTTACTGCAAAGGATGGAATATCGGTTGAATTCTATCGTGAGTGGAGAGGTAGAGTTCAAGGAAGAACTCAAAGACATTATTCAAAGCTATGAAGCCAACCTGAATGCACTTCAAAAAGGAGGAACCGCCTTTATCAGAGCAAATGCTAACCCCAACAATCAAATTGAAATTAAATCTCCTTATGAACAAAGCTTATACAAAATAAATGAGCTAGAGAATAAATGGAAAGGATCGGGTAAAAATAGCCAGGGTATAAAATCCCGCCTGGACGTCATTATCCAAAATCCCATATTTATCGATGATAGTATTAGTCAGGTAATCAATACACCACAAGTAACCAAAAACGACTTGGCCGATGCAGATACTACTTATTTTGATGATTTCAACTTAGATTCACTAAATGTAAGACGAGCCGATACTGCCAACGAAATTAATCAGCTGAATCAAGCTAAGATAGATAGTGTAGATAAAAAAACCGGACAAAAAGTAGATCCACTTACCGATGGAGGAAATAGAGCTGCCAGATATGTAATCAAGCGTAGTCTAAACAAAGATGTAGAAGCAGCTGATAATTTTATCAATACAAATATTGATGATATCCGAACCAAAAATTTTGAACTGAGTAACCTATACCAGAAAAACCTGATCAATAGCCAGGCAAACTTCCAATCGGTACTTTTGTTTACAATGATTCTGAACCTGTTTACGCTGTTGTTTGGTTCTGCTATTATCATTACCAATGTGGTAAACCCACTTAAGAAAATCACCTCTACTGCAAAGGAAGTAGCTACTGGAGATGTAGTAGCTAAAGTAGAGTATGACAGTAAAAACGAGATTGGAGAAGTAGCCAGTAGTTTGAATCTGGTGGTGAGCAACTTTAAACAATATACCGAATTTGCCGAAAACGTGGGTAAAGGTAATTTTGACTTTCCATTTGAGGTAAATAGTGAAAAAGATATGCTGGGCTTTACGCTGCTAAACATGCGTGATAGCCTGAAAAAAGTAGCAGATGAAGATAAGCGACGCAACTGGGCCAACGAAGGATTTGCAAAGTTTGGAAATATACTGCGTTCTACCGACCAAGACCCCGAAGACCTTTCTTATAACATTATCTCTAATTTAGTAAAATATGTAGGAGCCAATCAAGGCGGTATTTTCTTACTAGGACAAAACGGTGCTGGCAGTACTGACTATCTGGAGCTAAAAGCAGGGTTTGCTTATGACAAAAGAAAGTATCAGGAAAAGCAAATACACCTTGGTCAGGGCTTGCTTGGGCAAACAGTACTGGAAAAACAAAGCATTCAACTCAATAATATTCCTCAAAATTATCTTAAAATCACTTCTGGACTTGGCGAAACCAATCCAAAAAATTTACTCATTGTACCACTCAGTGTAAACGACGACGTATTTGGTGCGATGGAAATCGCTTCATTGCGACCACTGGAAACCCACCAGGTAGATTTTGTAGAGCGGCTTTCTGAAAACATTGCCTCTACGCTGGCTTCGGTAAAAACCAGTGAAAACACTAAGAAACTACTCAAGGATAGTCAGCAAAGCGCGGAACAACTAAGAGCGCAAGAAGAAGAAATGCGCCAAAACATGGAGGAGTTGGAGGCTACCCAAGAGGAAATGCGACGCAAAGGTTTGCAACTGGAAGAGTACAAAAACAATCTGGAAAACAAAGTAGATGAGCGTACGCAACAGCTGAAAGAAAAAGAAAAAGAATTGTCTGAGGCTTTTGTTCAGTTGCAGGAGATTATGGAAAGTTCTACCGCGGGTATTGTCGCAATCAACAATAAATACGAAGTGATTTTGGCCAATACTAAGATTAAAGAATTTGCCAGGGATTTTTATGGAGCAGAGTTAAAGAAAGGCCAAAACTGGTTTGATATCTATAACAACGAGGAAGATAAACGAAAAGCAAGGGCGCTTTGGAACCAAGCACTCAGTGGGCAAGATACCGTCACTGAAGAAATGTATGGAGATGAAAGTCTTAAACGTTCCTGGTTTGAAACCTCATTGAGTCCAATTGAATCTGACACAGCAGATATTATTGGTGCTTCTATGTTTATGCGAAACATCACCAATCGTAAGGAGTCTCAGAAAAATATTGAACGAAACGCTAAAATTCTGGATAACTCTATCAATGAAGTATACCTATTTGATGCCAATACCCTAAAATTTACTGAGGTAAACGAAAGGGGACGCAAAAACCTGGGATATACCATGGAAGAACTAAGAGAGTTGACTCCTTACGAAATAGAGCCAAGGTTTGATAGAGCAGGATTTGAACAGCATATTGAACCCTTGCGCAATAGTGAAGTAGAAAACATGGTGATTGAGACAACTTACTACCGTAAGGATGGATCTACTTATGAGGTGGAAATTAATCTTCAATTGTTTAAAGATGAAGAGACCCCACTTTTTGTGGCCATTGCGCAAGACATTACCGAAAGGAAACAAAACGAAACCCAAATGCAAGATGCGGTAGATCGTTTTGACCTTGCTACAGCAGCGACCAATGAAGGGGTGTGGGAAATGAACGTAAAAGAAAGTGACCCGATCAACCCTGATAATGAAGCCTGGTGGTCGCCTCGTTTTAAATCATTATTAGGATTTGATGACTATGATTTCCCTAATAAACTGGATAGCTGGAGTTCTCGCCTACACCCTGAAGATAGAGAGGCTACCCTGAGGGCATTCTATGAACATTTGATAGACAAAACAGGGAAGACTCCTTACCAAGTAGAATATCGATTGTATACCCGATGGGGTGAATATATGTGGTTTTCGGCTACTGCTGGAACCAAGCGAGATGAAAATGGTGCGCCATTGAGAGTAGCTGGAACTTTAAGAAACATTGACCGACGCAAGCGGGCTGAGCAGCAACTGAAACACCAGACCGCCACCGTAGAAGGGATTTTGAATGCGGCAGTAAACAGTATCATCAGTATTGATGCTAACGGAGCCATTCAGTCGGTAAACCCTGCTACTGAGCGTATTTTTGGCTACAGTGACGAAGAGTTGATTGGTAATCCAGTAGATATTTTGATCAATGAAGACATTAGAGAGCTAGTAGGGCGAACGGTGGAAATTTCAAGCCGCAGAAAAGATGGTACCGAGTTGCCAATTGATGTGTCTATTTCTCAAACTCAGGTAGAAGACAGTATGATTTTCGTGGGAATTTTGAGAGATGCCTCGGCGCGCAAAAAGAAAGAAGAAGATGCAAAGATGGCTGAGGAACGTATGCGTAAGTTTTTGGATGCTACCAGTGAAGGAATCTTGATTCATGAACAAGGAGTAGTGAAAGATGTAAACCCGGCATTGGGGCGTTTGCTGGATTATACACCAGAAGAACTGATTGGCACCAATCTATTTGAACACATGACCGAGGAAGGAGCCGTGATCTCCAAGCAAAAAATCCAAGAGTATAGCGAGGAACCTTATGAAGTTTCATTCAAAGATAAAAACGGGGAGCTGATAAGAGTGGAGATTCAAGGGCGTAACATAGAAATGAATGGAGTACACTCTAGAATTGTATCGGTACGCAGTATTAGCGGAAGCGCTAAAGCTGCTTATGAAACCTTTGCACGACAATTGACCAATGCTGATGAGCTTTTGGGAAGCTTGGTGAATAATGTGGAAGGAATGTTTTTCCGTTGTAACCCTGATGCTGATTGGACAATGGCCTTTGTGAGCAAAGGTGCGGAAAAACTGACTGGGTATGATCCCAACCAGTTTACTTCACAAAAAGGTCTATACGATAGCATTACAGATACAGTACACCGTGATAAGGTATGGAATACGATTCAGGGAGCGTTGCTGAGAAAAGATAAGTATACAGTAGACTACACCATCAAAACCGCGGATGGTTCTTACAAAGATGTAACAGAGCAAGGGTATGGAGTGTACAATGACAGCGGAGTGTTGAAATACCTTGAAGGCTTTATTACCGAACGTACTAAATAAACAGCGACAAAGTTTTTAACTCCATTAATAATGTATGATACAAGCTCCTGATAATTTCAGGGGCTTTTTTTGTGAATAGTTGGGAACATTATTTCCAAAAAACGTTAAATTTGGTAAGTACCTATGAACACACTATGACAAGAATGAAAAAACAATACTTATATCTATTCTTTTTTATCCTGAGTTTAGGAACTTCTACTCCTGGTTATACACAAATAGGAGACATTATAGGAGCGGCAGGATCAGTTGGCGAAGGTTGTGGCGATGGATGTAGCAATGGTGCGGGGTGCATTAGCAGTTGTAATCCTTCTGATTTGTTCTTTTTAACCCAACTGATAGAGTGGAATAGCCAATGGATTGAAAATCGCGCAGATTATGCAGTGCCGCTTGGAGTAGAAGTGATGCTGGATGCCAGCATTGTTCCCATCAAATACAATATTTATCGTCCTCGTATCAGAGTAAATTTAGGCTTATTATCGACCGACTATCGCTATAGCATTTTGGTAGAAGAAAAGTTAGGCGAAACAGATATATATGCCACCCACGATTGGCAAATGTTTGTGCTCAACCCAGTGCTTACCAATAGCTTTGCGATGAGACTTGGGGTGGGCGTAGTATACGAAGAAGTCACCAGAAATGTGTTTCAGGATTATAACCTGGGGCTTGACTTTTATTTGTTCGACCAAGGGGTAAAACTGGCCATGGAAGGGCGATACGCCTATAACTATGCGGCAGGCATATCACCCCGGGTAGAGGCCAATGGTGCGCTGAAATTCAGAATATTGAATACTGAAAGTTTTAAAATTTATGGAGGCTTTAATGCCTTTTATGCCCGCTATTACGAATCCATCGATTTATGGAGTGTAGGTGTAGGGCTTAATTTTAGGTTTGAGTAGTTATTCTTGGTTGAGGTAATCAAGTAATGGAGAAATATCGGCCACATAAATGTTCATCAAACCATTTTCGGCACTTTGTAAATATTGTTCCAATGCCCGGTAAGAAGTAAACTTTTTGGGATGTTTTTTTCTGGGTGTAATCCGATTGCTCGAGAAGTAAAGTTTGCGACCATCTGGCGAAAAAATAGGATCAGAATCCATTCCTCGACTATTGATTTTGGCTCCCAGGTGAATGGGTTTTCCGATGTTACCTTTTTTATCTATGGTGCAAATATATAAATCATAATGACCCAGTCCGCCAGGGCGGGTGCTTGTAAAAGCGAAAAACCTGCCATTGGGTGACATGTCGGGGTCAGCATCACTATATTTTGTATTGAGATTTTTTAAGGCAACAGGTGGTTGGTATTTTCCATTGACCAACTTAGATTGATACAAATCTAACCTGCCTTTGCCACCAGGAAGGTCATAGGTACAAAAATACGCATTCCCTTGGCTGGTAATGGTTGGATAAATCATATCATGGACCCCGTTTACCTTGCCTTGTACCAATTTGGGTTTGCCCCAATGGTTATTTCCTTTACGCTCAACATACCACCAATTTCTCTTCTTGAGTCCAGGATCATTGCTTGGACGATTCGATACAAAATACAATCCTTTGCCATCTTTTGAAAAATAAGGGTTTACATCATTCCACTCCCCTGAGAAAGAGGCTATTTGGGGAGCCTGCCATTGACCATTTTTCTTTTCACTCAACAGAATTGTATTTCTGTTGAAACCACTAATTCCTTTGGTAAAAGATAACCATTGGCCATCGGGAGAAACGGTAGTACCGTATTCAAATCCGCCAGTGCTAATGGTGCCAGGGGCGACCATCTTTACTTCAATCTTATCTAAAATCGTGTTTAAGCTTTGAGCTTGTGATACCAATGACGTAGCACTGAATAATAACGCAAGTAATATTTTCATGGCTTGATGTTTTTGAGGGTAAAATAATCTATAATCACGGTGCTTGTACAAAAAAATTAGCTACTTGACATATTTAAGTGCGCAAACAACCTGTGTAATAACGTCGGTGGAATCAAAGCAATAAAAACGGCTATTGGTTAGTGAACTTACCCCATCACACGCTCTGGATAAGAGGAACTTACCTACTGTAAAAGTATCGTTTGATGGGACAAGGCAAGAAGGGTGTATAAATTTTTCTTTTTTTACAATATTGGTTGACGCATTCCCCGATAGGGTGTCGTATCGAGTCCAAAAAGTATCAAACCATTTACACCAATCATGAAAAACCATATTACCGTTGTTATCGCCTTCATGTTAGGTTTGCATATAAGTGCTCAAGCGCAGAAAGTTGGACAAATTAAGAAAAAAGCCAAATCAAATAGTGAGCGACGATCAAGCGAACGTCGATCTTCTTCTTCTAGCAGTAGAGGTTCGTCTGGGGCAGGTAGTGATTTCGCTGGAGCAGTTTGCTCCAGTGTATTGGATGGCTGTGTAACCGGAATTTTCAATGGAGTAGGGTCAGGAGGGAGCTCTAGTAGGTCGTCTGATCGTAAAACAAAACGATCTCGTGAACCAAAACCCAAAAAAGAAGATCATCATTATTTTCAACTTAAAGCCAGTTATGGCTTTCTGCCTAACAATTATCAAGTTTTTCGCCCTGGTGCCAGGGTACGTTTTGGCAAAAAACGTGGATTTGGAATGGCCTTCGATTACCGCTACAACTATTTATCAGAAAAAATTCTGGAAGAACGAATTTCTTACATTACCCATGACATCCAGTTTATACAATTTGCCCCCGAAGTAAGCAACGATGTAGAGATTAGAGCTGGGTTTGGGTTCATGAGAGATGAGTTTAATGAATTTTACCCAGAGTTTTTGGCAGGGTTTAATGCTTTATCTGATCAAACCCGTTGGAATTTTGGCACAGAAATAAGAGTAGCCAGTGATTTTAGCAACGGTACTGCGGCCCGGGTAGAATGGGGAAGCCACGTGCAATATGCTCTGGTAAACAATCCTAAATTTAAAGTTTACGGTGGACTAAGAACCAAAGTAGCCAGTTATTTTGGCGTAGGTTTATGGAGCATTGGCCTTGGTCTAACTATGCGAGTATACTAACTGAAAAAGTATCAAACTAGATTTTACGATTAATAAAGATAGAAGAAAGAGGACTTAAATTGCACTAATCATGAAAAACTATGTTGCTTTTATTATCGCCTTAATATTAGGTTTAAACATAAGTGCCCAAGCGCAAAAAATTGGACAAATTAAGAAAAAAGCCAAATCTAATAGTAATCGCCGCTCGAGTGAACGGCGTTCGTCAGGAAGCGGAGGTTCTTCAGGTTCGGGCAGTGATTTTAATGGAGAGGGATGTTTATTTATTTTTAATGCTTGTATCGATTTATTAGATATTTTTAGCAGTATCCCCAGTTCAGAATCACAAACCAGTACCTATACCCCTTCATATTCACCACCGCCGCCTCCTGCCAATGATTACCCAGATCCAGCACCTATCCCCGAAGAAAAACCACCAGTGGCAGACTCTACGCCTGTTTTACCACCCCCAAATCCAGTCACAGTAACCCCGCTTCCGGTAGTGGTAAAGCCCAAGGCCGAACCAAGAAATTATTTTCAATTAAAAGCGAGTTATGGTTTCTTACCCAATAATTATGAGGTGTTTCGCCCTGGTGCTAGGGTACGTTTTGGGAAAAAACATGGATTCGGAATGGCCTTTGATTATCGCTACAATTACCTCACAGAGAAGGTGTTAAGCGAGCGAACCTCTTATTTTACGCACGATTTACAGTTGTTGCAATTTGCGCCCGAAACGAACAGTAACGTAGAAATCAGAGCTGGATTCGGCTTTATGATTGATGAGTTTGCAGAGTGGTACCCCGAGTTTTTAGTAGGTTTTAACGCCTTGGCGGGCCAAATGCGCTGGAACTTTGGCACTGAGGTAAGGATAGCCAACGACTTTAGCAATGATATTGCTGCGAGGTTGGAGTGGGGGAGTCATTTACAGTATGCGTTGGTAAATCAGCCCAAGTTCAAATTATATGGAGGTCTTAGAACCAAAGTGGCCAGTTACTTTGGAAATATAAATGTATGGAGCATTGGGTTAGGCCTGACTATGCGGATATATTAAGATAATATGAGTTGCCTAATGCAACAATAGAGAGGTTGTCTCATAAACTTACGGCTAAAGAATTTTCTTTGAGAAAAAAGCTTTTTGAAGCACTTTAGACCTGACAGGTAGAGTGTTCAGAATTGATGAATTTC
>DMXI01000617.1 GCA_003483885.1 Microscillaceae bacterium | reverse complement strand
AACGGATAAAGTTCAAGGCATCGATCAAGGCATTGGTACTAGATGCACAAGCCGAAACAGGGCAATAATTGACTCCTCTAAAACCGTATTTGATAGAAATCATTCCAGCCGCTATGTCGGCAATCATTTTGGGAACCAAAAATGGATTAAACTTGGGTTGGAAGTCTCTTTGGGAAAAACCAATGATTTCGTCTTGCAAGGTTTTTAAGCCCCCAATACCAGATGACCAAATTACCCCAACATCGTCTTTATTTATTTTATCAAGATCCACTTGAGCATGTTTCAAGGCCTCTTCGGATGTTACCATAGCATATTGGGTAAACAAATCCATCTTGCGTGCTTCTTTACGATCAAAATGGTTAAGAGGATCAAAACCCTTTACTTCACAAGCAAATTGAGTTTTGAAATTAGTAGCATCAAAATGAGTAATTTTATTGGCCCCGCTTTTTCCCGTCTTCAGTCCTTGCCAATATTCCTCCAGATTGTTACCGATAGGGGTCAGTGCGCCCATACCAGTCACCACCACTCTTCTTAATTGTACCGTTTTACTAAATTTATTCATAACCAATTATTTGTAAAAAATCAAAGGGTTTATGGGTATATTCGAGCTTTGTGTTAAGCTGGTAAAAATGGCAAATTCATGATCAATCAATCAGTGCCTAAAGCCATTTTTTAGCCCTTGCTTTAAGTTTCAAACATACGCTAAATTCAATGCAAATTAATGATTTATATCAATAGTTTGTAGCAAATGCTCAATGTGCTGTAACGCATTTAAAATATAAATCCCGTTTTTACGTGTTTTAGCGAGCATAATGCTACCCTCAATCAAAGATATAAAGAGGTTGGCATAATAAACTGCATCTACCTCCTTTTTAAACTCTTTTTGAGCAATTCCTAATTGGATAACTCCCGAAAGTGTCACTTCCCAGTTTTGCAAAGTGTTTCGGACTTTTTGATTAAGTTTTTCATGGGTATCGTCAGAATCTATAGCAGAGTTAAGCACCGGACAACCTCCATAAGCCAGTATTTTTTTGTAGTGCTTTCGGTGAAACTCACAGTAGAATACCAACTTACCTTTAGCTGAAGGTTCTTGATCCATACCTTTCCAGAGTTCTCCAAAAAGCTTTTGTAAATTGTAGTCAAATGCAGCCAGAGCGATTTCTTCTTTATCTTTAAAGTTATGACCGTAAATGCTACCCTTAGTAACACCCGCTTCTTTGGCGATATCTTGCATAGAAGTACCAGCGTATCCTCTACGATTGAATAGTTGGGCTGATTTTTCTATGATTAGCTTTTTTGTCTTTTCTGCTTTTTTCATAGACTTACCTCATGAATAGACTGAGTTAAAAACATAAAAATATACCGATTGGTTTAAAAAGTGAAGAAAATATACTTGTTTTCACAAAAAGAGCACTCAGCTTTAATCTTAATCAATTGAAAATCAGCACAAAATTTAATAAGCGTTATGAATGAGTTCAAGTGTTGATTTTGTTTTTTTGTGATAATTATTTACTAAATAAAGTGTACGCAATATGTTGAGTTTTTGGGAACAACAATCTTTTATAAAGTATGACTATCTCATTGTAGGTAGTGGCATTGTGGGGTTATCCACTGCGGCTTCTATCAAAGAAAAAGAGCCACAAGCAACCGTACTGGTCTTAGAACGTGGTATTTTTCCTACTGGAGCCAGTACCAAAAACGCCGGATTTGGTTGTTTTGGTAGTGTAACAGAGCTATTGAGCGATATTGATGTCATGGGTGAAGAAAATGTGGTAAAGCTCGTGACCCGCAGGTGGAAGGGGCTGCACAAACTAGAACAAAGACTAGGGGCGGAAGGCATCGGTCGGAAAAACTTTGGGGGTACAGAATTATTGCTGAAGGATAAAAAATACAAAGATTTGAATGAACGAGCTTTAGCCAATATTGAATCTATCAATAGATTGCTAACACCTGTATTTGGAAAAAAGGTTTTTGAGCAGCTACCCACCCAAAAAATCGCCGATTTAGGCTTTGATGCTTCACAGGTTGCTCATTTGATTTTTACACCATTTGAGTTTCAAATTCATACCGGAGATATGATGCGGGCTTTGTTAGAATATACAATGAAGCTAGGCATAAAAATTATCAACGGTTGTGAAGTAAGTGCTATAGAAGATCAGGGAAATCGAGTAACAGTGCATACAAAGGGGCACGTATCAGCATCGGAGGTTGGGTTTGAAGCTAAAAAAGTGGCAGTTTGCACCAATGGTTTTACCCGAAAATTGTTACCTGACCTGGATATTCAGCCAGGGAGAGGCATTGTAATGGTAACAGAACCCATTGAGGGTTTACCTTTTAAAGGTACTTACCATTTTGATGAAGGGTATTATTATTTCCGAAACTTTGGAGAGCGAATTATTTTTGGAGGGGGTAGAAACCTGGATAAGGCAACTGAGACAACGACTGATTTTGACCTAAATAAGCTCATTACCCAAGATTTGATAGAAAAACTCACCCATTTGATTCTTCCTCACCAGCCATTCGAGGTGGCCCATACTTGGGCAGGTATCATGGCTTTTGGAGGTCAAGGCAAAACTCCTATCTTACAACCAGTGTCTGACAATGTGATGGTGGGTACCAGATTAAACGGAATGGGCGTTGCACTCGGGTCTACCTTAGGGGAAGAAATTGCTGCTGAGTTAATATAAAGGGTTGTTTTTGAGGCGTTTAAGCAGTTTTTTAAGGGATTTTTTCTGAAAAAAACCTTATATTATTGAATAAAATAGTAGCTTTGCACTAGCTAAGATTTTGGCTTATTTACATAAAGCATAGAGTCATATTCCTGGATTGAACACCTTACGTTAAATTCTTGTTCTTCATTATAGGAAATGATTCAATAATAAAAGTAAATTCAAATATTATGACAGTTATATTAGCAATTGGTGTAATGATTTTGTTTGCAGTATTGATGAGTGTAGGTTTGCTTATCAGAGGTAAAGAAATCAAAGGTACCTGTGCTTCTCAAAACCCACTTTTGTTGAAAAACGGAGTAGAATGTGGAGCCTGTGGTAAACCAGTAGGAAGCTGTGAGAATAAGGCCAAAGATGATCAAAAATTGGCGGCTATCTAATAGAATAATAGTGGAGCGTATTTACTAACTGTAAATACCTCCTTTTTTTGATAAATATAACAAGCCTGTTGTGATATTAACTGGAGGTATTTTTTAACAAGTTCAACCAATTAAATTCCTCCGTTATCTTTTAATTCAAATTCTGGTAAATGACACTTATCAAATCAATCTCAGGTATTAGAGGTACTCTGGGAGGTAAACCCGGAGATACATTAAGCCCGTTAGATGTGGTCAAGTTTGCGGCAGCTTACGGTACCTGGCTCAAAGATAATACTGACAAGCATAAAGTAGTAATCGGACGTGATGCCCGCCCTTCTGGAGATATGATTACCAAACTGGCAGCCTCAACTTTGCAATCGTTGGGTATAGATGTGGTAGATCTTGAGCTTTCTACTACCCCCACGGTAGAAATGGCAGTGGTCATGGAAGAAGCCGGCGGAGGAATTGTCATTACGGCGAGTCACAATCCCATCCAATGGAATGCCCTTAAATTATTAAATCACAAAGGAGAGTTCATTTCGGCAGCTGACGGCGAAAAGATTTTAGAGATTGCAGACGAAGAAAACTTCGAGTTTGTTGAGACCAAAAAGATTGGAGAATATTCAGTTGATAGGGGCTATATCCAAAAACACATCGAAGCGATCTTAGAGTTACCTTTGGTTGATAAGGAGGCCATTGCCGCCAAAAACTTTAGAATTACCTTAGACTGTGTCAATTCTACTGGAGGAATTGCCGTACCTATGTTGCTTAACACTTTAGGTGTCAAAGAAATCAACGCCATGTACTGTGAGCCCAACGGACAGTTTCCGCACAATCCAGAACCTATTCCAGAAAATTTAAGAGATATTTCCCGGGAGCTTGAAAACGGTGGCTATGACCTGGGTATCGTGGTAGACCCTGATGTAGACCGCTTGGCATTGATCTGTGAAGATGGCGCTATGTTTGGCGAGGAGTTTACCCTAGTAGCAGTAGCTGATTATATTTTACAAAATACACCAGGAGCTACTGTATCTAATCTTTCATCTACCAAAGCATTGAAAGAATTGACCGAAAAAGCTGAGCAGAATTATGCGGCTTCAGCGGTAGGAGAGGTAAACGTAGTAACCAAAATGAAGGAAATTGATGCGGTGATTGGTGGCGAAGGCAATGGAGGCATTATTTATCCTGAGCTGCACTACGGCCGTGATGCCTTGGTAGGAATTGCGTTGTTTTTGACCTACCTGGCCAAAAGCGACATGCCTATGACCCGCCTCAGAGGTAAGTATCCTAAGTACCAGATTTCAAAAAATAAAATATCACTTACCCCTGAAATCGACACTGGCGCTATCTTGAAAGATATACAAGAAAAATACAAAGCGCACAATGTAATCACGATTGATGGCGTAAAGATTGAGTTTGAAGACTCTTGGGTACATTTGCGTAAGTCAAATACAGAGCCTATCATTCGCATTTATGCTGAAGCCGAAACGATGTCTACTGCGGATAATTTGGCAAATAAAATCATTGACGACATCCGCGAAATCGTAACTGCAAAGAGCGATTCTTAGCTTTGAAATCACATAAATATTTATATAATGATACCCAGCTTGATCAGGCTGGGTATTTTTTTACCCTCCATTTCCCAAAATTCTCCAAAAAATATCTGTAATTTTGCTAATTCAGGTAATTGAAAACTAAAAAAGTTTCAACAAAACAACACACGTATATTCTAGGATAAAACAAGATTTTGTGATATGAGCATGAGCGTATATTTTGATAATGCCGCAACTACACCATTAGCACCCGAAGTTTTGGATGCTATGTTGCCCTACATGAAAGAACATTTTGGAAATCCATCTTCTATTCATACTCACGGAAGAAAAACCAAATCTGCCTTAGAAAAGGCCCGTAAAAAAGTAGCGGAGCTTTTGAATACCTCCCCTTCAGAAATATTTTTTACTTCGGGAGGAACTGAAGCAGATAATTTTGCCATTACTCGCAGCATCGATACCTTTGGATTGACTCACGCCATTACCTCTCCGCTAGAGCATCACGCGGTATTGCATACGCTGGAACATTTAGAAAAGACAGGCAAAATTAAACTCAGTTTGCTCAATATTGACGATAAAGGAAATCTGGATTATGATCATTTACAGGAATTGTTGAAGAGCAACCCACGTTCGTTGGTATCTATTATGCATGGCAACAACGAAATTGGCAACTTGTCAGATATGGAGCGTATTGGAGAAATGTGCAAAGAATACGATGCGCTTTATCATTCAGATACAGTACAAACCATGGGACATTATGTCCACGATTTGCAAAAGCTCAAGGTAGACTTTTTAGTGGGGTCTGCTCATAAGTTTCATGGGCCTAAAGGTATTGGATTTTTGTATGTAAATGCTGATTCTAAAATTCGTCCGATGATCCACGGAGGAGCTCAGGAAAGAAACATGCGTGGTGGTACTGAAAACTTGTATGGAATTATAGGGTTGGCTACTGCGCTTGAGTTGGCATACCAGGAAATGGCAGAGCACCGAACTGGGATCGAGAAACTAAAATCTCGCATGATTGAACAATTGAAACAAAAAATTGCGGGAATAGACTTCAATGGAGAAAGTGCGGATTTAGATAAGAGCTTATACACTGTATTAAACGTATGTTTACCACCCAACGAAGGAGCCGATATGTTGGTGTTTAACCTGGACATTAGCCAGATTTCGGCATCTGCCGGAAGTGCTTGTTCTAGTGGGTCAGATGTGGGTTCACACGTACTACGCGCTCTCAATCGCCCCAAAGGCCGGGGAGCAGTTCGTTTTTCTTTTAGCCGTTACAATACTGTCGAAGAAGTAGACTACGTAGTAGAAAAACTAGCAGAAATGTACTCGACAAATGCAGTAATCCAGTAGCAAATTTGTAAAAACTTACGAATAGGCTTTATCAATCAAAAGATAAAGCCTTTTTTTGTATCATCATCACGCTCTCGAGAGCGTTTACACAGAACATTATGACCTCATGAATTCGAAGCATCTGTTTTTTGTCGTAATATTTAGCTTTTTACTGATGCAATGTGGTACCAAAGACCGCATTCCCAGTGAAATGGTTCCCAAAGAAAAAATGGTGGATATTTTGTTGGATATTCACTTAATGGAATCCAAGATTGAGTCAGTCCGATTTGGTTCTCGGGACTCTATGCAAGTCGCTTATCTAAACGCCCAAAAAGACATTCTGCAAAAGTATAAGGTAGATAGTGCTACCTATTACAAAAGCTATGACTACTACTTTGAGAAGATGTATCATATGAAAGACATCTACGAAAAAGTAGCAGCCAGAGCCAAAAGTTTAATGGAGAAGTATAATACTCAAGATTCCCTGGCAAAACAGCAAAAAGATAAAAAAGGAATCTCCAAGCCAAAAGTTCCGGTACAGGTAAAACTACAACCTGTAAAGCAAAAGGATAAAGAAGAATAAGTGCCCTATGCTTTATGGAGTAAATATGACTTAAAACCTTCAAAATCAGTACCCAACGTAATGGCCTGTGAAGGTTGATCAATGGCTTGCTGAAGCCTTGATGGGATATCTACTGATTGCCCAATGGCTTTTTCTACCACATCTACAAACTTAGCAGGGTGTGCCGTTGACAAAAAGACTCCAATGGTATCATCAGGTTGATTAGCCAAGAATTCATCGGTAGCTCTAAACCCAATGGCACTATGCGGATCAAGGGTATAACCTGTTTTTTGAAACACTTGCTGCATTGTTTCCGCAGTTTCCTCATCTGAATAATATTTTCCCCAAATCTTATCTTTGAAACCTTGATGATCATCTCCTAACCACTCGATGATCCGGGCAAAATTACTTGGATTACCTACATCCATCGCGTTGGAAATAGTAGCAAAGGAGGCATGGGGAGTAAATTGTCCTTCGTTTAAGAAAGTAGGAAAAACATGGTTGCGATTGGTTGCCGCTACAAATCCAGCAATTGGAAGACCCATTTGCTGGGCAAGTAAACCCCCGCACAGGTTGCCCAAATTGCCACTAGGTACCGTAAAAACTACCTTCTTTTGTAGATGCTTGAGGCGACTATAGGCATAAAAATAATAAAATGACTGTGGTAGTAAACGGCTGATATTGATAGAGTTAGCCGAAGAAAGCGCTTTAGCATTCTGAAGGTCTTGATCTAAAAAAGCCTCCTTGACTAGTTTTTGGCAGTCGTCAAAGGTACCCTCTATAGCTATTGCGGTAACATTATGTCCTAAAGTCGTAAATTGTTTTTCCTGAATAGGGCTTACCTTACCCTTAGGATACAAAACTACTACCTCGATGCCTGGCACTTTATAAAACCCTTGAGCAACAGCCCCCCCAGTATCTCCCGAGGTAGCCACCAAAATATGGATAGGGTTGCTTTGGCTTTGAGGGGATTTGGCTAACCAATAACCCATCATTTGCGCCATAAAGCGTGCGCCAAAATCTTTGAAGGCCAATGTAGGGCCGTGAAATAACTCTTGTACAAAAATACGCTCATTGAGTTTTACTACTGGGGCATCAAAGTTTACGGCAGTTTCTACACACTTTTTTAAATCCTCAGCGGCGATTTCATCTCCTATCAGGTGTTGAGTTACTTCCTGAGCGATTTCAGTTAGAGAAAGGTGCTCTATGTTGTCGAAAAAACTTTGAGGAAGCTTAGGTACTTGGTGTGGTACATACAAGCCATTGTCAGGAGGCAAGCCCTGAAACAGGGCCTGTTGGAAAGTTACCTCCTCACTTTGTTTTTTGGTACTATATAATTGCATACAATAGGTGCTGTTTTAATGATGAATTAACCAATGACAACTGGTCCGTTCTGATTCACGGGTGATACATAGGTATTACTTTCAATCCCGAGCTTCAAAAAAGCGGCTTGCTGGGCTTCGGCTACTTTCTGAGCAGTAGCCTTATCCTGAGAAAGCGAAAAAAGCGAAGGACCCGAACCTGAGATGGCACATCCTAGCGCACCTGCTTCCATAGCCGCCATTTTTACCTCCTGAAATCCAGGAATTAGCAGCGAACGAACTGGCTCAATGATGACATCTTGCAAAGAACGACCAATAAGTGCATAATCAGATTTGAGTAAGCCCGTTACCAAGCCAGCTACATTGCCCCATTGGGTAATAGCATCAGTCAGTGGTACTTTCTTTTGAAGAATTTGCCGAGCATCCTTGGTAGCTACTTCTATTTGGGGGTAAATCACAGTAGCTATGAGCTCTTTAGGCGTGTCTATCGGGATGATATCTAAAGGATCGTAACTACGAATAAGCACAAAACCACCCATCAAAGCAGGAGCGACATTATCGGCATGAGCAGTACCGCAAGCCAATCTTTCGCCTTCCATGGCAAAAGGCACCAAATCTTCGGTATCAAAGGGCCTACCAAGCAACTCGTTCATGGCAAAAGCCCCAGCCGCGGCACTGGCCGCACTAGACCCTAAGCCACTTCCCATTGGCATTTTTTTGTGGAGCGAAATCTTTACCCCACCGGTATACGCTACCTGAGTAATCAATTGCTGAATAGCTACTCCGGCGGTATTGGCCTCAGCGGTACGAGGGAGTTTGCCTTCATCCCCGGTAATCTCTACGATTTGGATACCAGGGCGATCGGTCATTTCTACAATCAATTCATCACCAGGACTATCTACTGCAAATCCTAGTACATCAAAGCCACAGGCTACATTGGCTACAGTAGCCGGGGCAAATACTTTAATTTTTTTACCCATGATTTATGGCTTTTGAGGCGATTTTAGATTGAATTTAGAACTACTTTGTCCAAGAAAACGACGAACACTGATGACTTCAGCAAATACCCCTGCGGCAGTTACATCTGCACCAGCTCCTGGTCCTCGAATTACCAATGGTTGGTTTTTATAACGTTCAGTGGTAAAAGCGATCATATTGTCGCTGCCTCTCAGCGTATAAAATGGATGACTTTGGTCTACAGATTCCAGTTTTACTTTGGCTTCCCCATTGTCGAGCTGGGCTATAAAGCAAAGTTTTTTGCCCGCTTGCTGGGCCTCCTGTATTTTTTGCTGAAAAACATCGTTGGACTGTTCCAACGCTATAAAGAAATCATCTACTGAATTGGCCAACAGGCAAGGGCCTGGTAAAATGTTTTCTACTTGTACTTGATCAGGCTCAAGTGGCCAACCTACCTCACGCGCCAAAATCAAGATTTTTCGGGCGACATCCATCCCATTCAAATCATCACGGGGATCAGGCTCCGTAAATCCTTTGGCTTTAGCTTCTTTTACTACTTCGCTAAAAGGAGTGGTACCGTCAAAAGTATTGAAAATGTACGACAAGGTTCCCGATAAGACCCCTTCGATTTTATGGATTTTATCTCCACTGTTTTGTAAGTCTTTCAGCGTATTAATGACGGGTAATCCTGCACCTACATTGGTTTCATATAAGAACTTCACTCCGTGAATCAAGGCCGCTTGTTTGAGTTTTTGGTATTGGGCAAAACTATCCGAATTGGCGATTTTATTAGGGGTAGCAATAGAGATACTCGCATTAAGAATATCTTCATAATGACCAATAGCGATATTGCTGGCGGTACAGTCCACAAAAATACTATTGGGAAGATTTAACTCCTTCATACGAGCAATAAACT
Organism: Microscillaceae bacterium; assembly: GCA_003483885.1. GTDB lineage: Bacteria > Bacteroidota > Bacteroidia > Cytophagales > Microscillaceae > Microscilla. The sequence goes on along the minus strand of DMXI01000617.1, from coordinate 195 downwards.
GAGTAACTTCTGAGGTTTCGCCAGTGGCTAATAGAGCATCTTTATCCTGATCGATGTCTAACCCATCTAACTCAAAACGCATTTTTTTAGAATTAGCCAAGGCTACCAAGTTAAGGTTGATGTGTTGTTCTTGTCGCAAATACTCCTTTTGCTGCCGAAGTTGTTGTAACAACGTATTGCCAATAAGCCCTGCGC
>DMXI01000615.1 GCA_003483885.1 Microscillaceae bacterium | reverse complement strand
CTGCCACTAAAGAAGAGCTAATCGATTTTTCTCTTCGTACTGGAGCCCCTATGGAAATCGTCGAAAACCTTCAACAAATAGAAGACGATGGTCAACCGTATGAAAGCATTGAAGAAATCTGGCCTGATTATCCAACCAAAGAGGATTTCCTTTTTAATGATGACGAATATTAACGATTGAACCAGGAAGCCGTTTAGGTTTTATTGTAGAATTTAGGCAGCCTCTTAAGAAACTTTACGTATAATTTCGGATAGCTATTTGCAAACTTTATGTTTGTGAATGGCTTTTTTTATTTGATAGCATATGCAGTTATCCAAGGTGTTTTATTTGTGTTTGTTTAGTGGGGTGTTTTTTAGTTGCGACGACCAATTACCCACGCATCGAGTACAAACCGATACATTGGAGGCTGTACAAATGCGTCAATGGTATCATCGCCGCAATCGTGCGCGTGATAGACAGAAGCATTCCTCCATTCAAGCAATTTCACTTCCTGAGCAGAATCTGTATTCATTTAAATCCCGTAGAAAATCTGCATATAAGCTGGAGAATAGGGCAACTCCTCTACAATGGCGAGTAATGACTACCATTGATGGAGTGAAAGTTCGAGTAACGAATACAGGGCAGGCAATTATGTTTACAAGTGGCATGAGCATCGATGCGGATGGCTCTCCGCGTGCTTATCATCCTAAAAATACAGGGTTAGACGACCTCAAACATGCAGGTAAAAATGGTAAATGGTGGGCATTGGCTACTCGAAATGGTAAACCTGTGATCCAAAGGAGTGGTTATTATGTGTCCACCACGAGTTTGCAAGATTTTAGATACTCGCCTTGGGATCAACGCAGGTATGTTAATGCAGAAAAAATTCCATACATCGTTTTGCCTCCCAAAGTCAAAAAAATAGGGCAGGTGTCATTAGGGGATTTAGCAGTGGTTTATAATACCCAAAACCATCGGTGGACCTATGCTATTTATGCCGATACAGGAGCTGACACTAGAATAGGCGAGGGGTCTATTGCGTTGGCTAAGTTACTGGGAATAAATGCTGATGCTCGAAAAGGAGGTATCAGCCAAGGTATTGTGTATACGGTATTTCCTGGTAGTGGAGTACAAACACCACTTACATTGGCTGCCATTCAAACTAAAGGCTTCTCTTATTTTTACAAATTTGGTGGACTCACCCATCTCAAAACCCAAATGCGTAAATACCGATAATTTGGGTTATCTAGTCCACGTTTTTACAAATTATTTTCCTTATTGTTTCACTTTTGTGATTTGCTATAAAATTTGTGGGGGTTGATATAAACTTTAAGAGTCTATTGGTGAAAATAAGTTATGTTAGTAGTAATACAGTTTGGTAAGTTAGTATTACTATATTTTTTTAAAGTAACCATTAATCGTCTTAATATTATGAAACATTCCACATTAGTAATTCTTAGCGTCGTCGGTTTATTTTTCACCTCCTGTGCCGTGGTCAAACAAGATATGGTAGGGGTCAAGCGTAAATTTGGAAAAATAAAAACACGTAGTTTGTCACCTGGGTTGTATGCAGTTAACCCATTTACTACTACAATGTTGACTATTCCTTCCAGAACGATCAATATGGAGTTGAGGTTAAATTTACCTAGTAAAGAAGGGTTGACAATTTCGTCTGAAATATCCATTCTTTATCGAATCAAAAAAGAAGCTGCTGCCGAAATATTGAGCAAGGTAGGGTCTCGTTATGAAAGCACGCTTATTTTACCCGTTTTTCGTTCTGCTTCTGCCGATGTATGTGCTCGTTTTTTTGCTAAAGATATGCACTCTGGCGAAAGGGCAGTCATTGAAAGCAAAATTCAAGAACGTATGCAAGAGCTACTCGACAAGCGAGGTTTTGTAATTGAGTCAGTATTACTCAAAAGCATCAGCTTGCCTACTAGAATTTCTCAGGCTATAGAGCAAAAGTTAGCTGCCGAGCAAGATGCGATGCGTATGCAGTTTGTGCTTCAACGCGAGCAGCAAGAAGCTAAGCGAAAGCGAATTGAGGCAGAAGGGATCAGAGATTTTCAAAAAATTATTTCAAATGGGTTGACCAAAGAAGTGATTCAAATGAGAAGCATTGAAGTAATGAGAGAACTTGTAAAATCGGGGAACTCTAAGGTAATTATCACCAATGGTAAGACACCGCTTTTCTTGAATGATAATAAGTAAAGAGGTGTTGTTATAGCAGTATATTTAGGGGGAGCTTGAAAAGAGCGTAGGATTTGCGCAACAATAATTGATACTTTAATATTTCTTTAATATTAAGAAATTGTTAATTTTGCGTAGTGACTGAATGGTTAAATTTATACGATATGCAAAATGACAGATAATACAAACGATAACAAAGCTACCCCTAATGCTACTAACGAACCCGAAAAAACTACTCCTGTAACTAATACTTTGGGAGAGACTGAAAGCACACCTGATACTGCCGGAGCAGATACAAAATCTATAGGTACTGCCAATACTAAGACGACAGGAACAACGACTACCAAAACCACAGGAACAACTAGAACCCGTAGCACGACTCGCAAAACTCCCGCGACTAAAACTACTGGTACCACAGGAACCAAAACCACCGGTACTACGAGAACCAGAAGCACGACTCGAAAAACTCCCACGACTAAAACCACTGGTACTACTGGAACCAAAACCACAGGAACCACGAGAACCCGCAGCACGACTCGAAAAACTCCCGCGACTAAAACCACAGGTACCACTGGAACCAAAACCACAGGAACAACTAGAACCCGTAGCACGACTCGCAAAACTCCAGCAACTAAGACTACTGGTACTACCGGAACCAAAACAACGGGTACTACGACTACCAAAACAACTGGTACCACGAGAACCCGTAGCACGACTCGCAAAACTCCCGCGACTAAAACTACTGGTACTACCGGAACCAAAACCACCGGTACTACGAGTACCCGCAGCACGACTCGAAAAACTCCCTCAACCCAAGCTACTGGAACCAAAACAACAGGTACAACAACTACCAAAACTACAAGTACTCGCAAAACCCCTGCGACTAAAACTACCGGTACTGCTGGTACTAAGGCAACGAGTACAACGACTACCAAAACTACGAGCACTCGCAAAACCCCTGCGACTAAAACTACAGGTACTACTGGCACTAAGACAACGAGTACAACGACTACCAAAACAGCAGTTACTCGCAGCACCACTCGCAAAACCCCTGCGACTAAGACCACTGGTACTACCACAAATAAGCCAGCAACAAGTACCCAAACTGCTCAAGCCAAGCCTACAACTCCAGTTGCTAAACCGGTGACCACTACCTTGGTTGAACCAGTAACGCAGGAGGTCGTCAAGGTAATAAAAAGTGAGAAGGTAAGAGCCAAGGAAGCGGAAAAGGCAACTCGTGAAAAAGCCAAGAAGGAGCAGAAGCCGAAAGCCAAGAAGAAAAACGAAAACAAAACAAAAAAACAAAAAATGAAATCAGATAAAAAATCCAAATTAGAAAAGATCAAGGCTAAGATTAAGAAAGAAAAGAAAAAAGCCGAGAAAAAAGTGGAACAAAAAAAGACTAAAGCTAAAAAGGCCGAGGCTAAAAAAGTAGAGAAAAAAAAGAAGCTAAAAGAGGCTCAAAAGAAAAAAGCCCAGAAGAAAAAGTCCGATAAGAAGACGGAACAAAAAAAAGGGGGTGGCAAAAAGAAAAAATAGCTTATAATTAGCTAATAAAAATAGAAAACGAGGCAGTATACTTATTGCCTCGTTTTTTGTTTAGCATATTACTAATATACGTGCTGTCCGCCGTTGATGGCATAGTTAGCACCAGTAATAAAGCTAGCGTTTTCGGAGGCTAGAAATGACACCAAGTAGGCCACTTCAAAAGTTCCTCCTAAACGTCCAATAGGAATTTGATCGATAATTTTTTGACGAACATCCTCGCGTACGGCCATCACCATATCTGTACCAATGTAACCAGGAGAAATCGTATTGACGGTAATTCCTTTTTTAGCTACTTCCATAGCTAAAGTTTTGGTAAAACCGTGGATTCCGGCTTTGGCAGCAGAGTAGTTGGCTTGACCAAACTGTCCGCGTTGTCCGTTTACTGATGAGATATTGATAATTCTACCATAACTCTGACCGCGCATATCTTCAATGGTATGACGGCAACAGTTGAAAATACTGTTGAGATTGGTGCTAATTACAGCATCCCATTGTTCTTTGCTCATTTTGTGGAAAGCAGTATCACGAGTAATTCCTGCATTGTTTACCAGTACATCAATAACCCCTACTTTTTCCTTGATTTCTGCAACCATTTTGCCAACGGAATCAAAATCACATACATCACCCAAAAACATGTCTACCTCATATCCCTCACTCTTCATTTCTTCTGACCATTTTTGAGCTTTTTCGGCATTACGATAATTAGCAACTACCCGATAGTTATCTTGAGAAAGTTGTTTACACATAGCAGTTCCAAGACCACCGGTTGCACCAGTAACAAGCGCTACTCTTTTGTTATTTGCATCCATATTCGTTTACTTTTGACTTTAGGTATTATCCATTTGAAGAGTTGCACAAATGTATTAAAGTTTTTCAATCTTTTGTCATATTCATACAAAAAAGGGTAAAAAACTTAACAATCAGGTAATCTCTTGTAAATGTTATACTAGTTAATATATAATTGTCAGTAAATGAGATATGTCATATTAAAAAAATTATATTTTACAATTGATGGGTAATATGAAGTATTAGCTTGGATAAATACAATTTAAACAAATGTGTTTTATTTAATGCTTACATTCTCCAGGTGGAGGTTGTTCATAGGGTTCGTCTCCAATCCTTGAATATAATTTTGCTTAAGCCACATGTTTTCATCATAGTACAAAACAATGACTACTGCTTCGTCCATAATAATCTGATCCATCTTGCGATAATCGGTATAGCGGGTAAATAAATTCTTAGAAGTACGCGCTTCCTCAAACAAGTCGTCAAATTTTGGGTTTTGATAGTGCGTTTTATTGGGGCCAACAGGGGAGAAGTTTTTACTATAAAATAACGCTAAATAATTTTCAGGATCAGGGTAATCGCCTAGCCAGGAAGCCCTAAACATACCAGCATTGCCACCGTCTACTTTTTGTTGATGTTGCGCAAATTTTTCGGTCGCAATTTTTACATTTAACCCGATGTAGTTCCATTGAGATTGTAAGTATTCTGCCAGCTTTTGGTCTGCCACATAAGTATGTAAGGTAAGTGTAGGTAAACCCTTGCCTGCTGGGTAGCCTGCATCGGCCAACAGTTTACGAGCCTTTATAATATTGTAAGCATAACCACTGGCATGGGTACTATAAGAAATGACTTGAGGTACTACTCCAAAATGCCCCGGAATGCCTACCTGATGGCGTAGATGTTTGACCAACCCCTGACGATCTATAGCATAACTCATGGCAAGGCGTAGCTTCTTGTTGGTCCAAATTTTTTTCTCAGCAGGATGATCAAACGTAAAACCTACATACTCGGTATTCATGTAGGGTACTTTCTCTACTGTAAATTTGCCTAACCACTTGGTTTTTACCGTGCCGTTTTCATTAAGCAGCAAGTCAGCTCCATTTTCTACAATACCTGTGATAAAGTCGAGTTTCCCTTTGGTAAATAACTTAAAGGCTTTGCGGCGATCTTCTACAAATGAAATGTGCACCTCATCTATGAGGGGGAGTTTTTTACCTTCGTAGTTGAACTTCCAGTATTGCGGATTTTTTTTAAATACCAGGTTTTTTTGAAGTGTCCAGGAATCGAATCTAAAAGCACCAGTCCCTACAGGATGTTTGCCAAAATCTTTCCCATATTTTTTGACTGCTTCTTGTGGCACTACCAACGCATAAGGCATGGCTAAAATTTGGGTAAGTGGGCGAAAACGTTGATTGAGATATATTTTGAACGTATACCGATCCTGGGCTTGAAAACAAGTATCAGAAATAGATTGATCAGAATTACGTAGCACTTTGTCTTTGAAAATCCAAGCTCCAGGACTTTGGGTTTTTTTATCCAAAATACGACGATAGCTATATACAAAATCAGCAGCTATCAATTCGCGTCCTTTGCCGTTCGGAAATACTTCACTATCGTGAAACTTAATCCCTTTTTTGATTCGGAAAGTATACGTTTTACCATCTTCGGTTACCTCCCATTTGTGAACTAGAGCTGGTTTTACCCGGTTGCTACGCCCAAAACGAAAAAGCCCATTGTATAACTGTGTTACCGCCCAAATGTTGGCCCTTTTGTTAGCAAATGCAGGGTCAAGAGAAGTAAGTCCACCAGTTTGATTATAGCGAAAGATCTTTTTCTCAATTGCTTGAGCAGCTACGGTTTGATTTAGAAACAAAAGACTTGAAAGGATGAAACTGCATAGAAAGAAAAGACGGTTGACCAAACCATTAAAATACTTATGTTGGTAGAGATTGTTCATAAAATATAAGTCGTTAATTGCCAGAAAATTTATGAATGAAATATAAAAAAAAGTCGGTGTAATCACCGACTTTCTTTAGATATAATATAAAATGTATAGAGGTAGTTGATCGTATTTTATTGTGCTTTGAATAAGGTAACAGTATATGTATACTCTTTAGTCTCGCCTGTATTCAATTTTACACCACTGATTTTGACATTGTAAGTAACGTCCTCAGTTGCTTGAGTGTCGATGTTGTCAGGAACCCATACAATGGTTCTATCGCCAAATCCTCCATTGTTAAGTTGTTCTTGCTGGAGGTTTACGGCGTTGCCGCTACCATCAGTCATAGTAATAGTAGCATTGTTAAAATCAGCAGCAGGAATAGAAAAAGACCAACGAGGGTAGACCAAGTCTTGAGGCATGTACCCTTTGGGAGGATAAGCTACGTACTCTGGCATATTATCGGGTACAGAACCAAAGTTGCCAATCACCCATAGGGCATTGCTACGGTCAGTATCGCCAGTGCCTACTTCGGCTAATTTAGGGTATAATATCCAGCGACGGTGACCTACAAAATAATTTCCTGATCCGGCATCTCTTATGTAAGAATCAATGGCTCGTGAACCTGCTGACCCTAAGGATAAATTTGACTTACCAGCGGCTTCTCTACCGTCTGCGGTATAACAAGACCAACTAGTAGGAGGGGAGTGAGAAAGTGAGTTATTGGCGCGAGACATCAAGGCTGCTTCAAGGCATTTTTGACTCTTGGTATCGTTGAGTACAATATTACCTGGCAAACCCACCAATTGTCGATAAAAATTGATGCGTTGTAGTACCTTGTTTTGGGTAGTACTGGGAGTACTGCCTGCACTACAGGCGCCTGCATCTCCAGTCCAACCAATGTCGGTCAAGATAGAGCCTACATATTCATCATTGTATAATTTAAGGATAGCAGCTTTATTAGAGCCGTCTACTGCAGTAGAGTCGTTGTCTGGATTTACGTCTTCGGTCTTTGTACAGGCCGTCTGTAACATAATTACAGCTATACAGCCTGCCAATAGGGTTCGGAAGTTTGGCATATTTTATAAGAGTGTTTTCAGCTTTATACTGGATTTGGGTAAGCGATGTTTTTAAGAATAGCTTGGCAAATGTAATATTTTGCCAACAATTTTTAGCCTGTACGTAATTTATTCATCAATAATGTACAATACTGCAAAATTTAATAGCAAAAAAAACATAAAATGTGGGTGAAAACTGTCAAAAAAAGCGGGTAAAAGCTTGGGTTTTGAAGCTTGTTTGTGTTTCTAATATGTTGATTATCAGTAGTTTTTGTTGGGTTGGCGCTGAGGTTAAACCACAAACTAACTTACATTTCTTTGGGCTTCATTCTTTTATGACCTATCTTTGCCCCGCTTAAAGCAAATAAAATATTATACCATGCTTTTAGATTTCGAAAAACCTATTGCCGAGCTAGAGCAAAAACTGGAAGATATGAAACAGCTTGCAGTTGAAAATGATGCAAATGTAGCAGAAGCTATCAAAGTGCTCGAGCAAAATATACTTAAGGTAAAAAAAGACACCTATGCAAACCTTACGCGTTGGCAAAGGGTGCAATTGTCTCGTCATCAAAATCGTCCTTATACACTAGACTATATTCATGAAATATGTGATAACTTCGTGGAGCTTCATGGAGATCGTAATATTTCTGATGATAAGGCGATGGTTGGCGGCTTTGGAGAGGTAGAGGGGCAAACTATCATGTTTATCGGTCAACAAAAAGGACGTAACACCAAAGAGCGTCAATATCGTAACTTTGGAATGGCCAACCCAGAAGGCTATCGCAAAGCATTGCGCTTGATGAGACTGGCTGAGAAATTTGGTAAGCCTATCGTTACTTTGATTGATACTCCAGGGGCTTTCCCAGGAATTGAAGCAGAGGAAAGAGGGCAAGCAGAAGCCATTGCGAAAAACATTCAGGAAATGTTTATGCTCAAGGTACCAGTGATTTGTATTGTGATTGGAGAAGGTGCTTCAGGTGGAGCTTTGGGGATTGCCGTAGGAGATAGTGTGATGATGTTGGAAAATACCTGGTATTCGGTGATTTCTCCAGAAAACTGTTCTACTATTTTGTGGAGAAGCTGGGATTACAAAGAGCAAGCAGCACAGGCACTTAGACTAGCAGCAACTGATATGCAGAGCTTTGGTTTGGTAGATCAAATTATCCCTGAACCATTGGGGGGAGCCCATGCTGACCCGGCAACTACTTACCAAAATGTGAAGCAGGTAATTTTAAAAGAATTGAAAAAGCTCAAAAAGAAATCTGCTGAAGAATTGATCAACGACCGTATTGAGAAATTTAGCCAAATGGGAGTTGTTCAGGAATAGATTTCAAGCTTTTATATAAAATAATTATAATGCACAGCCTTAAGGTTGTGCATTTTTTTTACCTTAAAACCAGCAATTGACACGGCTTATTACCCTAAATATTATAAAGCTAAATTATACAACATGAAAATAGGTATTACACTATCGGGAGGTGGCCTACGGGGAGTAGGGCATTTGGGCGTGCTCGAGGCCCTGGAGCAAATGGGCATTCAAATAGACCATATGGTAGGGGTAAGTTCAGGCTCTATCATGGCAGCTATGTATGCCAATGGTTACAAACCACGCGAAGTGCTGGAAATCCTCAAACAAACCAAGCTACTACGATTTGTAAGACCTAAGTTTAAACGTGGATTACTCAACATAGAACGGTTAGAACCTTTATTGCTAGAGTACTTACCCCACGACTCGTTTGAACAATTAAAAACACCTCTTACTGTAGCTGCCTCAGATATTCAGTATGGAAAACTGGTTTATTTTGACAAAGGAGCTTTGATCAAACCCTTGATGGCTTCTTCCTGCATTCCGGTTATGTTTAGCCCTGTAGAGTACGACGGAAAGATATTGGTAGATGGCGGTTTATTGAATAATATGCCTACTGCTCCCATTAGAGATTGTCAGTTGCGAATTGGGGTACATTGCAATCCGATTGATCCAGCACAACCCCTAAAATCTACTCGAAAAGTGCTCGAGCGTTCTATGATTTTGATTGGGCAAAAAGGATTGGCCTCTCAAACCGCCTTATGTGATATTGTGATTGAGCCGCCCGCACTAAGCCAGTACACTACCTTTGAACTCAAAAAGATAGAAGAGATGTATAATGCGGGTTTGGAGCATACGTTGAGTAAGAGAGAGGAGATATTGGAGATAATAGAGAAGAAAATGAAAGCATAAATAAAAAACCTTCCCTGAACTAATATTTCAGAGAAGGTTTCATTTTTATAAATAATTTAATCGGTTACTTTCTTACCTGCAAAATCGGCAGACGGCTAATAGTACTAGGTTTGAGTGTGGTGGGGTGTTGCTTCCCTTTGGTGAGGTTTTTTACTTCATCGGCTACAAAGAAATCCAGCTCTCGTAAGTACACAATTCCATCACTGTTAAAATCTGCCTTTTTCTGATCCATCGCCTTTAACAAAGCATAAGTAAAAGCACCATGTTTCCAATCAGGATGCTCCAACGAACTTTCGTTGCCAGTAGCAGCCGACATCACCACTACGCCGTGTTCAGCCGAAGTAATTTCTCGGATGGCTTCAGTGTTATTAATGGCCCCCCTGGTTTTCATCAGGTTGTTACCCAAAGCCCCACTATGGCAAGCATCGAGAAACAACATCACCTTAGAAGGCAGGTTGCCTAATACATCCTGGAAGTCAGCCCAGTTGACGGCTGTACTACGCAAGCGATCCGGGTCGCCATCGTGGGGTAAAATGTAAAATTTACCTTTTTCGTTGAAACCATGACTGGCAATGAACAAAATAGCGACATCTTTATGGGTTACATTTTTCTCTAACCAATAAAAAGCATCTAAAATGTTGGCCCGAGTAGCTTGCTCATTGGTCAGTTCTTTTACTTGTACATCTTTGTATAGTAAGCCTTTTTGCTTTTGAAATAAGCCCGCCATCGACTTGGCATCTATATGGGCATAATCCAAGTTGTAACTTTGCTTCTTAAAATTCGAAACACCCACACTTACTACGTACAAATTGGGCTTGAGCATCGAGGTTGTTTTTACGTCAAAGTTTAGGTCATCGTCTTTGCTGTTGTTTCCTCGATTGCCGTTGTCTTTTCTCTTAAGCACCCGCCCTTCCGACAAAGCCGAAGAACTGGTATTGGAAGCGAACACCAACAGGTTGGTTTCGGGGTTATCCAGCGAAACTTTATATTCCAATAATTTTTCTTTGTCAGACTTAGCCTTTACCACCTCAAAGCCACGAGTTTTAGCTACTGCCCGACCGTTTACTAACAACTTTACACCAGTAATTTTGGCATTAGAAGTAATGCGGGCTTTGATCGTGTACTCTTTGCCATCTACCTGCAAATCGCCATCGGTAGGGTTCAACCATTCTATTTTAGGTGGCAAATGGTCTAAGATATTTTCGTTTTTCTTGACAATTTTCTCCTCCGTTTGTTTCACCTTACTGCTATTGTTGTAAGCTTGCAAGGCTTTTTCAAACGAACGATGTTTCACGATCAATTTTACTAGCTCAGGTTTGTAGTATTTTTTGCGAAAAGTAGACACCGGATAGAATTTTCCCAAAGAATTGATTCCTTGGTTGATATGCCAGCCAATGTAGCGTTCACCACCTGCCGAAGCGGCATAGTACCCTTGCGGAGTCCAGCATACCCACTCACCATCTGTAGCTACAAACAATGAAACCAATGGCAAGCTTTTGAGTTTTAACTTTCGGTTAAGGTAAGCTTCGTACAAGTTGGCGTCAATATTTCGTCCATTTTTACGTAGCGCTTTTACTACATTCCACCAAGCATTAAAAGTAGGGGTATTTATTTGATCTTCTACTCCCACTTTTTTCCAGACTGCTGGCCAGCTTTTGTGGGTATATACTTCTGCTACTGATTTTAGTTGTTTACGACTATTGGAGTACGGTTTTTCGTTCAGATTCCAAATGTTGATCGTTTGATCGTGACTACCCGATACAACCAATTGATTATCAGAAGCAGGAGAAACCGAACCTACCCGAGCAGTATGCCCAATGAGTTGACGCAATTTTTTCCCTTTACGCGAATAGAGATTCATCTTAAAAGTGTTTCCCAATACAATACGATAAGCATCGGGCGTATAAGTAAACGATTCTACCGAACCATCTACACTTGAAGAACTCTTGATAGTCAATTCATCCGTTACTTTGAGGCGATAGCTACTAGAGCGGGTAAGGGTATTGTCTTTGTAGAGCGTCAAAGTTTTTCTGAATTCGGTTGGATCAATATCGTGGGTGTAGATTTTCATATTGTTAAAGTCAAAAGCCTGAGTCAAGGCTCCCTTACCATTACGACCTCCCCATTTGTTTCCAAAAGCGATTTTTGTGCCTCCGTATTTTGATTTCACGAACCCTACATTGTATTTGATCTTACCCATTCCCTTGATATAGGTTACCGATTTGCCAGTTTGGGTATTCCAAATATAAATTTCTTTGTCGTTGCCTCCAGCAGTCGCTAAATATTTGCCACTTGCTCCCCAAAATGCTGCAGCACGTGCATATTTATGTTTGGTAATTTGGCGAAGCTGTGTGCCACTCGGTATGCTAAAAATTGTCTGGTAAGTACCAATTACGGCAAGCTTCTTACTATCCGACGAAAACCTTACCTTTTTCACCGTAGCATTAATGGTAGAAATCTCTTTCAGGAAGTTGCCGGTAGCTCCAAACAAGAAGGTTTTGCCGTCGTAGCCCCCTGTGGCAAAATAACGCCCATTGGGAGAAAACTTTACTGTTTGAACCTTTCTAGTGTGTTTGGTAATGGTTTTAAGCAATTGATTAGAACGCCAGTCCCACACCTTCACAGTTTTGTCATAACTACCCGAAACCAAAATAGAACCTGAAAGGCTCACGCCGTATACTGCGTTGGTGTGACCTTTGAGCGTAGCTACAGATCTGCGGGTTGCTACATTCCAAACCCGCACATTATTATCGCTACTACCACTGGCCAGGTATTTACCATCGCGCGAAAAACTCAAGGAGTGTACTACATTGGTGTGCCCCTTTAGGGTGGCGGTTTGCTTATTAGTTTTTAAGTCGATAATTCTGATATTACCACTGCCTCGCCCCTTGTAAGACAAAAAGCCTCCAACTGCCAGATAGCGGCCATCTCTGGTAAGTGCCAAGGTATACATTTTGCCCTCAGAACCATCACCAATTTGTCCTCGCAGGGTACGTTTCAATTCTCCGGTAGAAGTGTTCCAAACTCGGATACTTTTGTCATCACTTACTGTAATGAGATTACGCCCATTGGGGGTAAAAGCTACGTCCCAAATACGAGCCGAGTGCCCTTGAGACTCCAATACCAATTTGGGGTCACTTTGGGCATTTGTTGTCAATGAAATTAGCCATATACCACAAATCAGCCATAAGGTCTTGTTATATAAGATTTTCATACGTAAATAGGTCTATTGTTTTTTTACTGTTAGTGTTTCAAATAAACAACGATTCTAAAACTAAAATACTTTTTTTTACTTGAAATTTCTACTTTACAAATAATTAAATACGCATACTGATTGGTCGGGGATTAAGAGAATGGTACTGGGCACTGTACCAATAATTGACTTTTTTGAAGACAAATGAAGGTAAATTCAAAAACTGTTTGAATTATATAGAGATATGACAGTATTCTTGAGCTGTAAGTCTGTAACTATTTAGTTCCTGGTTATTACAAGTTCTGCCCTCCTGCGAATTTATCAATCACTTTCAAAGTATCATATTTTTGCGCATATTCATTGATAAAAATAGCAAGTGGGGTAAAAAACTCCTCTCGGCAGTAGACGCTCTTGTAACCATACTCACCATTGGTTGTTTGCCATAACTCGTTTGACACTTGTAGTTGTTCTGTGGCTAATTCATCAGCATAAAAGGCGCATTGCCCAATCATTTGCTTTGTATTATTTACATAGTCCCGATAGGACTGTAGCCACATGGATCCCATAAAACTTTTTTGTTGATAGAAGCAGGGCATTTGTAACGTTGCAAATGGATTGGAAACAATGAAAAATTGTCGATAAGATAATAGTGAATCGGTTTGTAACAGCGAATCAAGCTCTTTGAAAAAGCCCCCGTAACTATACATAATTACCAAACTACCAGGTGTAATTTTATTTAGAGTATGGATCATTTCTATTTTTGGTATTGTGAGCTGCCTTGACAGCTTCTGCATAAAATTATCGTAGTGTTTCAGAGGTTTATGTCCTATGAGGTTTCCATCGTTTTTGGAAGTATTATAAAAAAAACAAATAGATTGAATACTCATTTTGTTGATTACTTTAAATGAATGATAATTTCACCAATGACACTTGGAATTTGATCATCAGGAGTTAAACCATGAGCGATTAAATTTTCCTTGCTCACTTTTCCATTATAAGCAGTGCAAGCTTTTTGGAAGTCAGAGATATTACTTACCTGAATTGATTGAACCTCTTTTCCTATTTGTTGGCACAAGGTCTGAGTATAGTCGAAAGAGTGAGTATGTGTGATGAGCTCATTTATAGGTGTATCTGGAAATCGTTTCATAAGCATACCTAATGCCAGCAAAGTTTGATTATCATTGACAGCTATGAGCCTGATTTTTTGCAGTTTGGAAAGATCAAATTCAGCTACTTTGCTTTGGAGTAGTGTAACGAAAGTTGAAAACGGAATGCCATTTCTAATAAGTGAGGGGGTATGAGGAATAATGGAAGGTACATCTCCTCGAACGATGTTGATAAACGTAATGCTATTATCTAAATGGTGAAACGCTCTTATGGCATAGCCCGGTGTTTTTCCATTACTTACTTTAATGCGAGTAATCACTGTAACATCGTTGCCATCAACATCGGCTGAAGTATGAAACTCTAAGTCATTTTTCTCCAAAATAAATTCTTGTTGCATGTTTTCAGGGTTATGAGTTTTTGAATCTATTTAGGCTTGCTTTACGAATAATTACTTGTTTTGCTAATGTACTAATTTCTTTATTTAAATATAAAGAGAGGTTATTTGAATTCTTTACTGAATCTCTGATTGATTCTAACCATTTACAAAAGCCTTATTTTGACGTTGGGTAGGGGACTGTAGGTACTTATACATTATAAAAAGACGCATAAAAAAAGACTGCCTTATATTGAAAGGCAGTCTCCTGAAAAAACTTTATAGTAATTAAGATTACATCTTTTCAAAAATCATTGCAGTAGCACCACCACCACCGTTACAAATAGCGGCCATTCCGTACTTACCATCTTTTTGCTTCAATACATTCAACAAAGTAGTCGTGATACGCGCTCCAGAGCAACCCAATGGGTGACCCAAAGAAACTGATCCACCGTGAACATTTACTTTGTCTTCGCTCAATTCCATGTCTTTGTTGAAAGCCATAGTTACAGCTGAGAATGCCTCGTTTACCTCAAAGTAATCGATGTCTTCTTTGCTCAATCCGGCCAATTCCAAAGCTTTTGGCGCAGCCTTACCAGGAGCAGTAGTAAACCACTTAGGTTCGTGAGCAGCATCGGCAAAACTTACTACCTTTGCAATTGGTTTAAGACCCAACGCTTCGGCTTTTTCTTTGCTCATAATTACAAGAGCAGAAGCTCCATCGTTCAAAGTAGAAGCGTTGGCAGCAGTTACAGTACCATCTTTTTGGAAAGCAGGACGTAATTTTGAAACTTTTTCGAAGTTTACACGCTTGTACTCTTCGTCTTCAGAAATTACCAAAGGATCACCTTTGCGTTGAGGTACTTCTACGGGTACGATTTCTTCTTTGAAAACGCCACTTTCGGTAGCCGCAGCACTTCTTTTGTAAGATTGGATCGCAAATTCGTCTTGAGCTTCGCGAGTAAACCCATACTTTTCAGCAGTAGCATCTGCACAGAATCCCATTGCCTGGTGATCGTACGCATCGACCAAACCATCATTGGCCAAACCATCAATGGTGGTTACGTTTCCGTACTTATAACCAAAACGAGATTTAGGCAAATAATGTGGTACGTTGGACATACTCTCCATACCACCCGCGATGATTACATCAGCTTGGCCCGACATAATGCTCATAGCAGCAAAAGAAATGGCTTTGATACCTGAGGCACATACCTTATTTACTGCGGTACAAGGAACTGTATTGCTAATACCTGCATAAAGAGCGGCTTGTTTGGCAGGAGCCTGACCCAAACCCGCAGATAATACATTACCCATAAAAACTTCCTGTACTTCTGAGGCATCTACCCCAGCTTTTTCTAAAGCACCTTTGATGGCCGCTGCTCCTAGTTGGGTGGCAGTAAGGCTAGAAAGGCTTCCCATAAAACTACCAATTGGAGTACGAACAGCAGAAATGATATATACTTCTTTCATAATTAATATTGAAGTTTTAGTGTGTGATTTCTTGTATGTGGGAATAGCTAAAAAAATAGGACAATGAATTTTGAATATCGAATTTTGAAGGGTAGCCAATTTAGGCAAATGATTTAACTCAAATGAGTGATAAAGATAATAAGGCTATTTATCCAGGATCACTTCATCAGTTCATTGTGTGATATTCAAAATTTTGACTAAGTAATTTCTAATAACCATTCATACAAATCTATATACAAATGCAATGAATTCCCATTTTATTACAATCATATTGGCTGTTTTATGACTTTAACAGGATAATCATTCATTTTTGAGCTTATTTTTTGAATTATTCTAAGAGTATAAACAAAAAAAGCCCACTGAAGTTCATTCAGCGGGCTAACTAATATGCAAACCAGCATATGTAATCTCTTATTTTTTATGTTTATGGTACACCTTCGCAACGATTTTCCAACCTTCGGGGTATTTGTAAAGCGATAAAAAGTCGGTGTATACATGCTTGCCTTTTCGGTACAGTTCCAATTTTACCGCGGCTGTATTGCCCACTACGTCAATCATAGGAAATTTTGATTCCCATTTATTTTTGGCAGGATCAAAACCGGCACTTGTCTTCCTTTTCTTAGCACCCTTTATCCAGTCGGCAATTTCATAACGTCTTAGTTTACCTTCCTTGCCCATAGAAAAAATAGCAAAGTCTTTATGAAAGCCTTTTTCCATAGCTTCAGGGTTTAATTCATTAAATGCCCCGTGTACATAAGATTTTAATATGTGGGACTTTACTTCCGCTTTTCTAGCTTCATTTTTTTTGGCTTCGTTGTCAAGATGAACTTTGGTAAAGGCTACCAGTGGGGTAATGATTACGACAGCAATAATCGCTATCCAGGCTTTTTTGATATACATGATTACAAGGGTTTGGTTACAAAAAAAAATTAAGTGAAAACTTGTGAAAAACTTCTTCCATAAAATTAACCAATACTCCGATAGTTTGCTTTATTTTTAGACCAAAGGAGATAAATCACCTTCAAAGGGCAAAGACTACCTGCCCAACTGCTTTTTTAATGAAATCAAACAAAAAATACGACTCACATATGGCTGTTTTAGAAACCAAAATAGAGGGACATGTACTACACATAGTGCTTAACCGACCAGAGAAAATGAATGCATTTAACTTGGAGATGTTGGCGGCACTGGCCGAAGCTTATACCCAATTGGAAACCCAGGCAGAACTTCGTTGTGGGCTGCTGTATGCCAATGGAGATCATTTTACCGCGGGGTTGGACCTGGGAGAAGTAGGACCCCACGTAAAATCAGGCAACCCGTTATTTCCAGCAGATAAGATTGATCCGGCCCAGATCAATGGCCGCAAACGCACCAAGCCAGTGGTGATGGCGGTACAGGGATATTGCTTGACTTTGGGCATTGAGTTGATGTTGGCGGCTGATATGTGCATTGCTGCTCCTCAAACCAAATTTGGCCAAATAGAGATTAAACGAGGAATTTATCCTTTTTGTGGAGCGACCATCCGCTTTATGCAAAGGGCGGGGTGGGGCAATGCGATGCGTTACTTACTTACGGGTGATACGTTTGATGCGCAAGAGGCTTATCGCATTGGTTTGATTCAAGAAATCAGCGAAAATGCCATTGATACTGCTACTCAGATAGCCACCACCATTAGCGAACAAGCGCCTCTGGGAGTATATGCCACCCTCAAAAATGCCCAAATCGTTTTAGACGAAGGAGAGGAGGCCGCTAAACAGGCTTTGGTACCTGCGGCGATTGAACTCATGAATAGCGAAGATGCCGACGAAGGACTTCAATCGTTTCTAGAGAGGCGTAAAGCAAATTTTAAAGGCAAATAAAAATAGGATGAATACTGAATCATCAGTTTATTTTTATAAAAACTTCGTGATTCAGTATTCGTTAATTGCTGTTCTTTATTCAACTTTCTTAGTATCCACAAGCTTTCATCAAGTCTTGCTCCATTTGTTCAAACCTACCCATAACTTTCTCTATAAACTCCTGATCTTGGGCGATTTCATGCATTTCTGCTTCATCACTTACATCAAATTCACTGATCTTAAAGGTTTGTTCGAAGTTGTGATACTCAAATTTGAGAATATATTTTTGGTTCCACGAAAAAAGCGTAATCGTGCAGTCAGAATGGGGAATATTGGCTATTACTCGCATTTTTTTGCTTTGTACTAAATGAATGAATTCGAATTGAATTTGGATTAAAACTTAAAAGTATAATACCGAATGTTTAAAAACTATCGTGCTATAAGGAATGTTTTCGCTCAAAGCATCACAGAAATAGTTATTGACTTTAATTGCTAACCTCTAGAATTAAAATGACTGATAGTCAAATATTTATAATTTGAGGGATTGTACATTTGTGCTTTTGCTAAAAGTGAGGTAAATATTTTGAATGTGTTTCTAAAGTTTTGTTAAACAACGGTAAAACCATAGCTAAACAAAACAATCTTTGTTTTGTTGTATTTATTGAATAGATTTGTAGAATAGATAGAAAAAATTGGCATTCATATATGGACAAACAATCTACTACACTAGAAAATACAAATGCTTCTTCCTCAAGCCAGAAGGATGTGAAGCTTTTAATAGAATATTTTTATGATTGGGAAGAAGCCCGCGCGAACGAGGTTTATCTACGACAGCCCAAGAGTGGTACCTGGAAAGAATACACTTGGAAAGAAGTAGGCAATCAGGTAAGAAGAATGGCTACTGCTATTCAGGCACTCAACCTACCAGAGCGAAGCAACATTGGAATCGTTTCCAAAAACTGCGCGCACTGGATTATGAGCGATTTGGCTATTATTATGAGTGGCCACGTATCGGTGCCTTTTTACCCTACACTACAAGCCGACCAGCTCAACCAAGTGTTGACCCACAGTGGTTGTAAGGTATTGTTTGTGGGTAAGTTAGACGATTGGCCATCTATGAAAGATGGCGTACCCAAAGATGTACACTGTATTGCCTATCCAGATAGCCCCTCAGAGGCTGATGGTTTCACCAAATGGGACGATTTAATTGCCAAAAACGAACCTTTGGAAGGCAAGCCAGTAGCCGATCCAGACGATTTGGCGACGATTATTTATACCTCAGGAACCACTGGAATGCCTAAAGGTGTAATGCATAGTTATCGTACTGCAATTGCTCCAATGTTGGGGGCCGCTCCAATTCTTAAAGTGGGATCGACTGAAGATCGTTATTTTTCATACTTGCCACTTTGCCATATTGCAGAGCGTGCCATCGTAGAAACCGCAAGCTTGTATTCGGGAGGAACCGTATCATTTGTGGAATCTTTGGACACATTTGCGCAAAACCTACAAGAAGTAGCGCCTACGCACTTCTTAGCTGTTCCCCGAATCTGGACCAAATTTCAATTGGGTATATTGGAAAAAATGCCCCAAAGCAAATTGAATTTGTTCTTGAAAATTCCGATTCTCTCGAGCATTGTTAAGAAAAAAATACGTACTGCACTTGGATTAAACAATACTAAATTGTTGTTGACAGGAGCTGCGCCTATGCCGCCAACCTTGATTGCCTGGTATCAGAAATTGGGTATGGAAGTGCGTGAAGCTTACGGAATGACCGAAAATGGTGGTTGTTGTACTGTTTCGCCAGAAAATGATATCCGATTAGGAACCATTGGTAAGCCTTATCCTGGGTGTGACATGAAGATAGAAGAAGACACCGGAGAAATTTGTATGCGTGCTCCTTGGGTAATGACTGGTTATTACAAAGAACCAGAAATTACGGCCAAAGTATTGAAAGAAGGAGGTTGGTTGCATACTGGAGACCAGGGAGAGTTTGACAAAGACGGTTTCTTGAGAATTACCGGAAGGGTAAAAGATACCTTTAAAGGAGCCAAGGGAGAATACATTGTTCCTGCACCTATTGAAGCCAAGTTTGCGGTAAACAATAATTTGGAGCAGGTTTGTGTGTTGGGACGTAACTTGCCACAACCAATTATACTGGCTGTATTGTCGGAGATTGGTATGCAGGCTTCCAAAGCAGAAGTAACAGAAAGTTTGACCGAAACTCTTACCGAAGTAAATGCTGGTTTGGTAAATTACGAACGCTTGAACAAGCTAGTGATTGTAAAAGAACCTTGGACGGTAGAAAATAAAATACTAACACCTACCCTCAAGATCAAGCGAAATGTGCTCGAGCAACACTACCAAGATCATTTGTTAGAGTGGTATGAGATTAAAGAAAAAGTAGTTTGGGAATAAAATAATCAAACACTTATTTACATAACAAGCTCGTAAGGCCCTTGGGTTTTACGAGCTTTTTTATGGATACTCTTCAATTTTTAAGCAACCACCCGACAATGAGGATGCTGATCTCTGAATTGTTCTACTACCTTGAAAGAAATATTTTTACAATAAGGCATATTGATCATCTGGAGACGTTCCAGGTTGCTGAGTGCTTCCAGACTATCTACTGGAGTGCCCCAAAAGAAGATTTTTTGCAGTTTAGATAATTCCTGAAGAGGAGATAGGTCTTGAGCAAGGGTAAGTCCACATTTAAGTACTTCTAGTTTGTGCAGTTTCTTGAGGGGCTTCAAAGATTCTACATCAGTAAAAGATAAATTAAGCTGCCGCAAACTGGTTAAGTTTCTAATAGGTGATAAACTGGTGACTTTAGTGTTTACCATCCACAAAAGCTGAAGGTTGGTTAGGTACTCTAATGGTTGTAAATCGCTTATTTTAGTATCAGAGAACAGCAACATTTGCAAGTGATGCAAGGTGCTAAGTGGGGCCAGATCTTTGATCAAGGTACGAGAACAATCCAGGCTGCGAAGCTTAGGCAAGGTCATCAATGGAGCAAGAGAAGACACTTTGGTGTTATGACATAGCACCGTTTTGAGGTTGCGCATGATTTGCAGAGGAGCAAGATCGGTAATTTTGCTATTATGACAGAGCACATCTTCCATCGACACCAAAGTACGTAATACTTTGCCATTGATTTTGATATCTCTTGCCCTGAAATTCTCATTAAAAAGTCGGCGATAAATTCTTTCCAATGGAAAGTAATAGTTTTCACGAGAGGCCGAAAGAGTGACTATTTTGGTTTCGGATAATCTTGTTTTGAACACATAATTGATCAATAAAATCTTTTGCCACTCTTCATCCAATGCTTCCCACCAACTCCGGATTTGCTCTATGTCTAGTTCTTCGGTCGTCATTTTTGTTGCTTTGCTGCGGTCATTATTTATTTAAAACTTGTGGTTTACGCCAGCTTGCAATGGAAGATAAAACGACAAATCTAACAAAAATTGATAATTATTGAGCGGATTGAGGCGCAAAAATCTAAGAGGCGTTTAGCTTACGCATAAGGTCGGTCCAACTGCCGTGCAAAGTAGGAGATTGCAGCGAACGATGCAATAGCTGCAGGTACGCTTCCCGCGGAATGTCTTGGCCTCCGAGACTCTCAAGGTGTTGGGTATATACTTGGCAATCAATCAGAGTAATACCTAGCTTTACAAGATTTTGGGTCAAAGATATAAATCCTGTTTTAGAAGCATTACTGACCTTGCTAAACATAGACTCCCCAAAAAAACAACTTCCTAATGAGACTCCATACAAGCCGCCCACCAAGGCTCCTTCGGCTGACCAAACCTCTACCGAATGAGCAAAACCTACCTCGTGCAGTTGGCAGTAGGCTTCTACCATATCGTTGGTAATCCAGGTGCCTGCTTGCCCTGGGCGTTGTATTTCTTTACAAGCAGTAATCACTCCTCGGAAGTTTTCGTCATAAGTAACCCTGAAAATCCCTTTGCGAAGGATTTGACGCATGCTTTTAGATACCCGAAGTTCGTCAGGAAAGAGTACAAAACGAGGGTCGGGTGACCACCACAAAATAGTAAGGTCGTCTTCGTTGTACCAGGGAAAAATACCTGATTGATAGGCTAGCAATAAGCGGTTGACTGATAAATCTCCTCCAAATGCGAGTATCCCGTGTTCGTCGGCATTGTGTACTGGAGGAAAGTACAACGATTCATCAAGTAGTGTATATCCCATTTGAACTTATAAGAGCTTGTACCGATGCATCGGTGTTTTCAATTTTTGTGTTTAGAAGATTGTATGATGAGGTTTTGCTCAGATGCGTTAAGTTAACTTTGTTGAACTGACAAGCTCGACCTTGGGCTAAATCTAACAATATATGAGCGGAAATATCACTTTAAAGTTAAAAAAGCTTTTTTGAATAACGAATAGCGCATAAGGAATTTCGAATATCGAAGTTTTTATTTTGCCGTGCAATTGAGAACTATTATTTCTTTATTGAGTACTTGATATTTGTTATTCGATCATTCCCAGGTTTTTCTCTGCACAAAAATCCTAAAATCGAGCCTACCTATCCCCATTATTTTTTATACTTGCACTTCTTTTAAAATTCTTAATGAAAAACTGGGCTTAGGCCTATACTAGAAGAGCAACTGGTGTCCAATGAAAAAATTTGAGATTCTAAACACTGCCGATACCCGCTCGGGCTTTGGCGCTGGATTAAGCGAATTAGGAAAAACTAACCCCAATGTAGTCGCCTTATGTGCCGACCTTACCGGTTCACTAAAGATGGGCCAGTTTAAAGCCGATCATCCCGAACGTTTTTTTCAGGTAGGGATTGCCGAAGCCAATATGATGGGGCTGGCAGCAGGCTTGTCTATTGGAGGTAAAATTCCTTTTACGGGCACATTTGCCAACTTTTCTACTGGAAGGGTGTACGACCAGATTCGCCAATCTATAGCCTATTCGGGCAAAAATGTAAAAATTTGTGCCTCACACGCTGGGGTTACACTGGGAGAGGATGGAGCTACTCACCAGATTTTGGAAGACATAGGTATGATGAAGATGTTGCCACATATGACGGTCATCAACCCTTGCGACTTCAATCAAACCAAAGCCGCAACGATTGCTATTGCCGACCACGAAGGGCCAGTATACTTACGTTTTGGCCGTCCTAAAGTACCTGTATTTATTGCTCCTGATGCTCCTTTTGAAATTGGGAAGGCTTTGATGCTCAACGAGGGTACTGATGTGTCCATTTTTGCGACGGGGCATTTGGTATGGAAAGCGATCGAAGCAGGAGAAATTTTGGCCGAAAAAGGTATCAGTGCCGAGATTATTAATATTCATACCATTAAGCCACTGGATGTAGAAGCAATTATTGCCTCGGTAAAGAAAACCAGAGCGGCAGTAAGCGCCGAAGAGCATCAATTGAATGGTGGTTTGGGAGATAGCATTGCGCAGACGCTGGCAAGAAATTATCCTACGCCATTAGAGATGGTAGGAGTCAACGATCAGTTTGGAGAGAGTGGTAAACCCGAAGAATTGATGACCAAATATGGTTTGTCTACCCAACACGTGGTAGATGCAGCATTGAAAGCCATTGAGCGTAAAAATGCTTAGTTAAAAAGAGTTAGCTTCTAAATAAAAGAGCCAGTCTGAGTTTTCGGACTGGCTTTTATATTTTATGGCATACTACTAGACATTTTTCGTGTGTGGAGACACAAACGAAGGCGACCACGCCGTTGGCTGTGTCCTCACGGCCAACTAGCCAAAGTATCTAGTAGTATGATTTTATAGAATATTTAAACTCTTCATAAAGTTATTTTTGTAAGAGCGTCCAATGGGGATGGACTTGCCGCCAATCTCAACATACAAATCCTGAATAGACTCAATGTGTTGTTTGTTGACAATGTAGGAGCGATGTACCCGCAGAAAGTTTTTGGCAGGCTCAAGTTTTTTCTCGATGCCTTTCATTGTAGAGTGTACAATATACTTTTTGTCTGAGGCATAAATGATGACATAATCGGAAAGGGCCTCGATGTAGCTAATTTCGTGTAGCTCAATTTTTACAATTTTGTAATCAGTTTTTACAAATAGTGCCGATAGCTCACTTTCTTCGGTTTCGTCACTTTGTTGTTGTTTGGTCAACTGTTCCGATACCCGATCTACGGCCTTCAAAAAACGTGGATAATTAATTGGTTTGGTCATGTAGTCCGTCACATTATATTCAAATGCCTCTACTGCGTATTCCATTTTAGAGGTAATTAATACAATGCAAAGTGAGGTAGACTTTAAGGCTTCTACCAGCTCCAGACCTGTCATTTCGGGCATTTCTACATCCAAAAATAGCACATCAAT
>DMXI01000613.1 GCA_003483885.1 Microscillaceae bacterium | reverse complement strand
TAATGGTTAATGGTTAATGGCAGACGTTATCCTGGAAAATAGGTTTGAAAATTGATTAGTCAGTGAACAAATAGATCATTAACCATTCATCATTCGCCATTTATCTGAACAAAATTCATAAAAAAAAGCCTTGGAATCATTATATTTCCGTTCTAATGGCTCATACTTACTAGGCAAAAACAATTTTATGAAAATTTTAATCTCGCTATTTTTGGTTGGATTAAGCTTTAACCTTTGGGGACAAAATTCTACTGAATATCTTGAAAATCAAATAAAGCTCACCAAACAAGACACTCAAAAAGTCAATTATTACAATCAATTGGCTGCTTTACATTCTAAAGACACTCCTTCCAAAGCCCGAAAGTACGCAGAAACAGCCCTTGCACTCGCTAAACAAATTAAGTACAACAAAGGTATTACAAAGGCTTATAGTAATATAGGGGTTACTTATCGTATTCAAACCCAACATACCAAGGCACTCCGTTTTTTGATGAAGGCTTATCATAGGTATGAAGAAGCTCAACAGCTTTTTTCTCAGCCTCAGTTGCTAAGTGAAATTGGACTGGTATATCGCCAACAAAACGACTTGCCTCACGCCCAGTCTTATTTTCAACAATCGTTGGAAATAGCTAAAAAACTCGAGCAAAATGACCAGATAGCCCTGGCCTACAATAACTTAGGTGTTATTCATTTTTATAAAAAGAATTATTATGAGGCTGAGAAATATCACAAAAACGCCATCAAAATTCGTAACAAGCTGAATGATAAAGCAGGCTTGGTGATTTCTTATAACAATATTGGGATTGTGTATGCCCGCCAAAAAGAATACGACCGTGCGCTTGAGTTTTACAACAAATCACTGGAAGTCAACAAAGAAGTAAATAATCAGCAAATGATGGCAGCCACTTGTGACAATATTGGCGATGTATACTTGGCTCGTGGCAAGTATGACAAAGCCTTCAAGAGTTTTCAAATGAGTTTGGCTACGGCTAAAAAAATCAAGGCCACTAACCGTATTATAGAAGCCTATATGAGCCTCTTTGAACTGTTTAATCAACAAGAAAAATTCAAAGAAGCATTGAGCTATTACCAACAATACACTCGCTTGAAAGACAGTGTGTTTAGCTCCGAAAGAAGTCGAAAAATGGCAGAAATTCAGGCAGACTATATTAATGAAAAGCAAGAGAAAGAAATACAAATACTCGCCCAGCAAAAAAAGCTGGATCGCCAGACGATTTATATTACCATTGCCTTATTTGTAATCACGGTATTGTCATCCCTCCTTTTGGTAAGCCGTCAGCGATTTAAAATGAGAAAAAATCGTGAAATTTTGCATCAACAACAGGAAATTTATAAAACTCAACAAACCTTGATGCAGGAAAAACTCAAAAATGAACAGTTGCAAAATGAAAATTTGCATAAAGAGGTTGCGCACAAAAACCAACAACTCACTTCTCATACCTTGCATATGATCAAAAAAAATCAATTGTTGGAACAAATAAAAGAAGGGTTACAAACCTTGGCACAAAGTCCTAAGCAACTTAAAAAATCATTGGGTAACTTAAATCGTTTGGTAGAACAAGGATTTAACCTGGACAAAGAGTGGGAGGAGTTTCGCCAGGTTTTTGAACAAGTACACCAAGATTTTTTCAAACAATTGAAAAATCAGTATCCTACGCTCACCCCTCACGAGTTGCATGTATGTGCTTTGGTAAAGCTAAACTTTAGCATTAAAGAAATGGCAACCATTTTGGGTATTGCTCCTAACAGTGTAGCCATGGCTCGCTACCGTATTCGTAAAAAGCTTCAACTAGAAACCGACGATAATCTTACAGAGTTTATGATGCAAGTAGCTTAGTTTTCAGAAAAGTTGTTTATAAATTCTATTAAATAACCCTCTCATAAACAAGCTCTTACCTTCTCTAGTATAGCTATTGTATAGCTAAAAAAAACGCTTGTATATCTCTAGTAGATTTAAAAAATTAGGCAAGCTCAAAATCACCTTGTAGATTTGGTTACATCAGTTTTCAGAAAAAGATTTCTAATGTTTAGAAGTATCGCTTCTAACATCAAAATATAGATTAGATTCCTTTAGAGTGACAGAGGAATAGTAAGAAATTATAAAACTGAATTTACAAAGGGAAATACCCAAAGTTGGTAATAGATCCTAAGGAATTAATCATTACAAAATTTTAACTCCCTTTATCAGTTTTCAAGGTTTAACTTATAGTATAGTATAGCCCAGATGGCTATGGATATTTTATCCATAGTCATTTTTTTATATAGGCGATCCACGATCCATTAAAACTTTTCTGGAACAACCATTACTACCTCTTCTTTATCAATAATCACTTGCCCATCAGCCAAATCCTTAGTCTTACGTACAAACTTTTTAGGGGTCACAATTACAGGACACAAACTATCGTTACTTCGTTTAGAATAATAAGCAGCTAGTGAAGCCGCCTTTTCTATTACATCATTTGGGAATGTTTTGCCAGCTTGGTACTTCACTACTACATGAGAACCGGTTACATCTTTGGCGTGTAACCAAAGGTCTTCTTTATAAGCATATTTTTGAGTCAGTAAATCATTATTCTTGGAGTTTTTCCCAATCCAAATTTCAAAGCCTTGGTAATCAAACCGTTTGAAAGGAAATTTATCTACAGAGGCTTGCTGTTGCTTGATATTCAGTTGATTATTCTTGAGGTACTTCTTTAATTCTTTTAGATTCTCTATTTCCAAAACAATCGCCAAGTGTTGCTCCAATTCTTTTTTTTCTTTTTCCCGGCGAGCAATGTTTTCTTCTAGTTTTTGAATTTCAATTTTTGCATTCTTAGCCTTTCTATAATACACCTCGGCATTTTTTTGTGGGGATAGATCTTCTTTGAGCTTAATCTTGCGTTGGGTTTCGTGATAAAAATCAAACAACTCTACCGATTTGGCTCGTGCTGGAATCACGTGCAAATTTGCCATAATAATATTGGCTGTTTCTTCATTTTGATTGCTGTCATCTAGTTCAGCCAGTTTCCCATAGGTTTTGTTCAAATAGTTTTGAGTCTGCTTTAGACGCTTGTTGAGTTGTTTCTTGGCTCGGTCTTTTTCTCGTGCCAGAGACGTAATTTTTACATATTCATAATAAAAGTTATTGGCAGTCTCAATGGCACTGGAATAATGATGAAGCAATTCGCCTTGTTCAAGTGGAAAGGTAAGCAACTGAGGGAGGTTTTGTTGCAGGTAAATATAAAAACCTACTTCTTCCATGTTATGTACTGCATCTTGAATGATGCTCCACTTTTGAGCAAAATTCGTAGCGTTGGACATTCCTAATTGCTCTAAATATTTAAGTACATTTTTTCCAAATGTGGGATATAAAGCCCGAATGTTCCCCTCGGTCTCTTCAAAATAAGCCAAGCTTTGGGTAATAGGCCGATCCATTCCCGCTAAGGTAAGAACCTGATCCTTTTCCATTTTTTTATGAAAAGAGATCACAAACTGGTCATTTTCAAACAATACAATGTTAGAGCGTCCTCCATGCATCTTGAACAACATTGCATAACCCTCTTCAAAAAATAAGGTAAAAGCCCGCTCATTGAGGTGTTGTACCACATGTACCACGCTTTTTCCTTGTAATGTTTTGAATAAATCTACACTGTTGCGTTTGGCTCTAAAAAACTCATTGGGAAAAGAAAAGCAGGCAAAATCAGGGCGAAGCACAGCTTTGATAAAAAAATCTTGGTGAGCACTACAAAATCCTAGCACCAACTCATCTTTGTTTTGGCTAAAAGCTTCGGCCAATTGCATCCCTTTTTTAGTATCCAGAGGTGCGGTTATTCCCATACTCCAGGAAGTTTGCAGCCTTTGGGCGATCTCCTTAGATAGATGCTTTAGAAAGTGATAGTTGTTGTGCATGGTGTTATCAATAACAAGTTACGAACAATTAAAACATGCAAAATTAAGGGATTTATTGCCTATTTTTACCAGAAAGACCCTTTTTTGAAATAAATATTGTAGTAATAATTGCTATTTCTTAACAGACAAAAACTTATTTTCAAAATAATACTATTATTTTTGCAGTTGGTTGGTATATTCCACGTTTTCACCAGAGAGATGATAACCTTCAACATTAGGTCAGCGTATCGAACTATGTATATAAAAAAAACCACTTATTTATTACGTTCTTTCTTAAAGAATAAACCACAAACACCACCAGAAAATGGATTATGTATTTAATCATTGGCTAAAATTCATCATTATATTACTTTTTACTCTTTCAGGCCATATCAAAACTCAGGCACAAAATGCAATTAACTATGCAAACCCTGCCTTTTTCTTTACAAGTACATCACAACCTTTAGCAGACATGACTGGCTCTACTGATTTGATCGGGGCTGGTGTAACCAATACTAGTTCTGCAGTCACTTCTTTTGTAACTGCTGGACAAACCTTTGAAGTTTGGTTTATGGGTACTCGTTTTACCCAATTTAGTGTCAATACCAATGGCGTATTACAATTTGGAAACACTGTAATCTCTACAGAAGCCAATACGTATGCGATAAATACCAGTGAAGACCGTATATCACCTATATCTTCAGGTACCGAAATTGTAGGTGATGTGCTCCCCAATATTACCGGAAACTTTGGAACTGCACCCACCACCGGAAAAGTACATTATAAATTATTTGGTGCTTTCCCCAATCGTTACATAGTGGTAGAGTGGAAAGATATGCGAGTCAATTACCGAAGTAGTTCTACTACGGCTACTTTTCAAGCCTACATTTATGAAACCACCCCTCGGGTTGACCTTTTTAGTTTTACGGCTGGGGGAAGAATATTTTATGCTTATGGCGAAATGCCCACAGAGTTTTTAGATAGTGGTTCAGGTGGTACTGGGGCTACTGTACAAGTTGGCTTAGGTACAGGAACCAATGTAGGGGATTATTTAGGGATTAATTTAACCGGGGCTGCTCCCGTAGCTACTAACGTGGATAATGATGGAGAACTCAACTCTAGTAGTTTTGTGAATGCCGTCTCTACTGGACTTACCGTTCCTCTGTTACATACCACTAACCCAGCCAATCGTCGGGTGATTAACTTTGAAGTGCCCGATATTGATGAAAACCCTAGTAATTTCCAGGCCATATGCATTACTGATACCAAAATAGACTTGACTTGGGTCGATCCTGCTTCTACTGATGCTATAGCTTCGGTAATTTATAGAGCTGATGGAGCAGGCTCGACTGACTACAACTTTATCGCTCAAATTCCACTAGGTACTACTGTATATTCAGACGGAGGATTAACTGCTGGGACTACTTATAATTACCGAATTTATTTAGTGAATGAAGGAAAATTATCAGTATTAGGAGGATCTGCTTCAGTACTAGCTACTACCGGGGTGCCTGCTATATATTCTAATGCTTCGGGTAGTTGGAATGACCCTACCATTTGGACTACTGGAACAGTGCCTACTGCTACCGATGATGTAGTGATTAACTGTAGTGATGTAGTGTCGGTAGATGGAGATGCTACTTGTCGAAATCTACAAATCAACAATACTTCAAGATTACAATTTTATGATGGTGGGCATACTTTAGCTATTTCAGGAGACTTTACCAACTTTGGTACATTTGATATGTATGCAGTCAATGCCAATGCTACACTAGCAGGAAACCTTACCCATAATGGTGGCAAATGGATTCCTGGTACTACTTCTACATTCACCTTTAATGGTACTGGTAACCAAATTGTTGAAAATATAAGTAGTGGTACTTCTGATATAACAGTAAGTTCGAATACCCTCAATTTCTTCGTCATTCCTACTTTTACCAGTATCAATACTTCTGGTGCCATCCGTGATTTTGGATCGAACTGTTCTTTCCCTAATAGTTCTCTTACTACCATTGCTGGAACCGGAGTCATGGGGTTATTCTTAACTCCCGTTCCAGCAGGCACATACGATGTCATTACTGCTATTAATTTAACAATTAATCACGCCAATAATGAAGATGTAGAAATTATATATCGTAATACCTCTACAGGTACTGACAATTCCTTTGTATTAAGCGCAGATAATGGTGGTAATGGGGTGAATTATAGTAATGTCACTTTTTATGACTACAGTCCGCAAGCGATTACCGATTTTGCTAGCGTCAACCGAAGCTTTGCCAACGAGTCTTTCCGCCCAGCCTGCCAAACCTTGCGAAGCCTAGCTTTTGTTGGTAATCCGACAATTCTTGTTAGTGATGATGCGGCAGGAAATGATGGAACCTTAGTTGGTGGATCCATTACCCTCGAAGATCGGGAAACTGTAAACGAAATTACATTTTGTAATCTGGTCATTAACAATACCAATGCTACTGGTATTACTTTAAATAGTAATATCAGACTAACTACTAGTCTTACCCTCACAGATGGAGTGATTAATACAGGAGCCAATGAAGTGATTTTCATGGACAATGCCACAGCTACTAATGGAAGTAATGCCAGTTATATAGATGGTGTAGTCCGTAAATTTGGAGATGATGCATTTGTATTTCCTGTGGGCGATAATGGCTATATTGCAAACATTGCCATTTCAGCTCCTGGCAACACTACTGATGCATTTACAGCTCAATATTTTCACGTAAATCCAGACTTGGTTCCTTACGATCGTACTTCTAAGGATGATATCAACCTTACAAAAATTAGTGCCTGTGAGTATTGGATTGTCAATCGAGTAGCAGGAGGTTCTTCAGTCAATCTATCTTTGAGTTATGAAGATACCCGAAGTTGTGGTGTAGGTGATCCGGCCCAACTGAAAATAGCACACTGGAATGGGACCCAATGGAACGAAGAGCCACGACAAGCTGGAACCCTTGCGGTGGGTTCTTTGAATGGTATTACTACTACCAATCCAGTCACAAGTTTTAGCCCTTTTACGTTGGCTACTCAAGACCCTATTGGGACTCCTTTGCCTGCTTATTTATTAAGTTTTGATATTCTCAAAGAAAATAACGATGTATTGGCCAAATGGCGAGTATTAGACGAAACTCAAGTAGCGCATTATCAATTACAGCGTTCGCCTGATGGAAGCTCTTTTCAAAATATAGGCGATAAAATCCCACTAAGTGAAGAAAAGTCTGCGGTGAAACAATATGTTACCCGTGATAACACAGTGCCTAATAATGCTACTCAGGGTTTATATTATCGCTTGAAAATTGTAAATACCAATGGTTCTTACAATTACTCTGATATCAAAAACTTAAAGTTTGCAAAAACAGATTATAAAATTAGCTATGTAGCTCCTAACCCATTCCAGCGTCAAATTAGCATTAGCTTGAATGTGCCCACTACCCAAGAAGTAGCCATCCAGCTTAAGAATATCACTGGGCAAGTTGTTTACAGCAAAAAGCACTCAGTAGAAGCGGGAAATAACCTCATCACATTGGAACAACTGGATAAATTGCCCAAAGGGCCTTACATTTTGAGTGTAGAACATGCTAATGGTAAACTGGTTCGCACGATATTGAAAAACTAAAACTTTTATTATTTATATATCAAAAAAGCCGATCTTATCAATCGGCTTTTTTTGATATGTATTAGTTGTTTATATGCTGTACAAGTATTTCTCATGAACTAAGGTGATGGAGATGCTTTTCAAAAAGCTGGGTAGCATACTATACTTTATTTCTTTTATTAATTCTCATCATCTTTCTTTACTCGTAAAGAGGTTCCTTCCTGACTGATCACGATGATTTTTGAATCTTTTTCTATAAAATCTCCCTGAGTAGAGGCATCGTATAGTTCTCCTCCAATTTTCACCTTTCCACTAGGGCGTAATACAGTATAGGCAATCCCTTGGCGTCCCACAAAATTGTCCAGGTAAGAAGTAGAAGTATAGCCAGATTCTGCATCCATCACATCTTGCAAAGAAATTTGCTTAAAACGCTTACTCTTAAGAAACTGAGGCAATGCCAAAGCAATGGCCAAGGCTCCTCCTATAATGCCAATACCAATGGTAATGAAAGAATCGGTCATGGCTTCGGTATTCACTTTGGAGAAATCAAACCAATCATTGTCTACCATCATTAATAGCAATGCTCCAAAGGTACACAAGAAACCAAGTACTCCAGCCACTCCAAAGCCTGGTATGACAAAAAACTCTACCATCAGAAGGCTTACCCCAATTACCAAAAAGGCTAGCTCCCAGTACTCTGCCAATCCAGATAAATAATAAGGCACAAAGTAAAGAATGGCAGCTACAATAGCAGCAATGATCGGAAAACCAACTCCTGGAGTTTGTAGCTCGAAGTACAACCCACCAATAATAATCAGTAAGAGTATGCCGCTAATAAATGGGTTGAGGAAAAAGTTAGAAATTTTTTCTGATTGGCTTAGCTCAAAATTGATTAGATCGTAGGTATCTACTTTATTTCGTTTGAGGATTTGCTTGATGCTATTGACTTCTCCTTCACAAAAACCGTATTTCAGGGCTTCTTCGGTAGAAAAAGTAATGACTTCTCCTTTTTTGCTAATACTATCTATCTCAATATTTTGATCCACCATGGCCTCGGCTATTTGAGGGTTACGCTTTTTGGCTTTGGCCGTGGAACGCATCATACCTCGCATATACGACTGGTACTTGTCAGGAGCGGCTTTACCTTCGCCTCCCATCACTACCGTAGCAGCTCCAATGGTGGCCCCTGGTTGCATATAAATACTATCACAAGCAATAGAGATCAGTGCTCCTGCCGATGCCGCATTTTTATTGATAAAAACCCAGACAGGTTTCTTAAAATCCAGCAACTTGGTACGAATGTAATCGGCATCATCTACTCTCCCTCCGTAAGTGTTCATATCTACCACAATGATATCAGCTTTGACACGGGTGGCTTCCTCAAGCGCCAAATCTACATAACGAGACACTTGTGGGTTAATCTCCTGACGGATTTTCATTACAAACACTTTTTGAGTTTGTGCTTGGGCAATTATTGGCAAACTCAGGCAAAGCAAAAAAAACAAGGTGCTTTTTGGAGCATGGGTTAACCAGGTAAATTTATTATGGATATTTTTCATCGTTGGCAAAATTTAAATATTGAAGTCATCTCGACTTTTAGGATGGTTATTTTGTGATTGTGTTTGATACACTCATATTTTTTACTTTAAAACGTTACCAAACATAAAAGAGTTAGGTTAAGAAATATACAAACTATTTTGCTGATCCACAACAAACCTATCTTGGCTCATAATTTAATACAGACTAATATATTTGTAGTCTTATGAATATAACTCCAATCAATTGCTTTCAGGAAGGCATTCAATTTGCGACAACAGGAAAAATTTGGAAAATAATTACTGATTCAAGTATGCCTGTAATTATTGTGCAAACAAGGGATGGAGATGCTTACCAAACTGCTTTTACCGCTATAAATATCCAGAGTCAAACCACTCTATGGCAAGACTTTACGCTGGAAGAAAGCTGGTGGGTAGGGATGTCGCTCTTGTCCCAAGGTATACTCCTATTGCACACTTATCCAGATACTCAAAAACCTCAACCTCAAGGGCTCATTGCTCTGGAGATTGCTTCTCGAGAAGTTTTATGGCAAACCGAAGAACTTCACTTTTATGAAGTCATTGACAATCAAATAGTGGTAACTTCCTCTACTACTTCGAGCAACTCTTATTTGACTATAGATATAAAGACTGGAAATGTTTTAGAACGTTTTCAAGAATTACCTACTGGATTGACTCGCAAAAATGAAAATAAGTCAATGATTTTTCCGTTTCATTACCAGGATGAAATGGCTTATTTTCAAACAGTTGCTGTTTTTCTGAAAAAAAAATTTAACTTGCAAATTGTACAGGCTGTAGATTATCTGGAGTATGATAATTTCATTATAATTTCTTATTTTTATGATAATGCTGGTGATTTGATGAATAATTTGCTGGTTTTAGACCAAAATGGTCAGGTTTTATTTCATCAAAACATTGAAAAACAGCTTACTGGCATAGGTTTGGATACTTTTTTTGTATTCAAGAATGAACTCTTTTTTGTGAAACATAAAACTCTACTACAGAGTTTAAAACTTTAAATAAAACCTTACTAAAAATGAAACCAACTCGAATACTCTTGGTCGGCATTTTAGGATTGTTCTTCTCTACCAACAATATACTTGCACAAAAAAATTTACCTACCACTAAAATGGGGGGCAAAACTTTTTATAAGTATACTTTGGTTCAGGGAGAATCTTTGCAAGATGTTGCAAAAAAGTACAAGTTAAGCTTGGCCGATATCTACCGTGATAACCCCAATGCAAGAAATGGAGCCAAAGCAGGAACAGTGTTGTTTATATCTAAAGACAACAAGCAGGTAAATACGCTTGCTAAAAAAACAACTCCTACCAAAACTACCCAAACAACGGCTAAAAAAACAAAAAAAGCCCGAGTATATACCTCTTCGCAGTTTTCTTACACAAAACACAAGGTGGCTAAGGGAGAAAACTTATTCCGTATTTCTAAAAAATTCAACGTACCTGTCAAAACCATTCAACAATGGAATAAACTTTCGGGTAATAGAATTGTGCCAGGGCAAGAGCTTATTGTAGGCGTAGGAAAAAGAAGAGCTGCCAAGCGTAATACTATGCGCAAAAGAATGGCAATGCGTAAAAGCACCAATACAAAAAGCAAAACGCGTCGTTATCGTTCACAAGCTCCTCAGGAGGGTAAAATCCCTCACGTAGTAAAAAAAGGGGAATGGCTAAGCAGTATTGCTAAGAAATACAAGGTTTCGGTAGCAGATTTAAAAAAATGGAATAACCTCAAAGGAGACAAGATCAAAGCAGGTGATACGCTTTGGGTGCATGTGGGTGATGTAAATAAATACAAAGAAGATAACCCTGGTGGATTAACTCCTCCCAAAAATAATCTTGATCCTGTAGATGTAAATAAAAATAACCCCAATGATAACCCAATTGACATTAAACCTAAGGGAGATCAAAAAGGTAAAATCACGCACATTGTACAAAAAAGCGAAACACTTTATAAAATTAGCCGCGAGTATAAAGTGAGTGTGAGAGAAATCAAGCAATGGAATAAACTCACTAGTAGCAACTACATCAAAGCAGGTACTGAATTGGTAATTTATCCTAAAGGTTATCAAGCTAAAGATGATAAAGGTAACCAAGTAAAAGATGAAGGTACCAGCAAAAATCACATCTACAAAAGTTCTGGCAATGGTAGCAAAAAGCCAACTGGTGGCGATAATCCATTGGATGTAGTAGGCAGCAAAGATAAATACGAAGTAGATGGTAAAAAGAAGATAAAACATAAGGTTCAATCTGGTGATAACCTTTGGAAGATTTCTCAAACTTATAAAGTAAAGCCTGAGGATATCAAAACCTGGAATAACCTTAGAAATGTAGATGATTTGGTAATAGGTCAAACATTAAATATTTATACCAAACATGTACCTAAACAACCTGTTAATCCAGGTGGTATTCCTAAACCCAAGGTAGATGTCAATAATCCAGTAAAACAATCTAACGACGTGTTTGACTTGATTCGCCCTGGAGGAGCTTTGTATGGCAACAAGCCTAAAACGCAAACACCTCCTGCTGCAAAAAAACAACCTGTGAAGCAGCCAACCAAAAAGGTTTATAAGCAGTCACAGCCTTCTGGTGCAGCTACCAAACCAGCTACGAATACTTACAAGCCTCCTACAAAGAAAATTTATAAGCAGCCGGCAAATAAGGTGGTAAAGAAAAAAACATTTCCTAACCCACCAGTATACAACAACCCAGTTACTTCGCCAGTAAGAAACAACCCCAAACCTGCGGCAGCTACTACTCGCCCAGCAATGGTGATAGAGAACCCAACTAGAACTACCAAAACTGAGGTAGACAAGATTATGGTGTTTGAAAAAGGGATGGCTGGAATGATTGATGTAGGACAAGACAGTCAAAAATACCAGGCATTGCACCGCTCTGCTCCTATTGGTTCTTTTGTGAGGGTTACGAACCTTAGCAACGGAAAATTGGTGGTAGTAAGTGTGATTGGCAAATTACCAGAAGGTACCGCAAACAATGTAATCATTAAGCTTACAAAAAGGGCTTACGATCAGATTAATGCCAAGGATAACATTGCGGTAGAAATTGATTATGATTTAGAGAAGAATTAAAATATAAATAATTCAAAATCAAGGCGTTTGTCATTCAGGCAAGCGCTTTTTTTTTGCGTGGATTTAGCTTATTTTTACGTTATAAAACTATAACTCATCGAAACACTATACACTATGAAGTTGATCACTACTCTTGGTTGTTTACTCCTGTTTATAGCCAATATCACTTACGGACAAAAAGTACTTGAACGCGGCCTTGCTGAGGTAATTCCTGGTGACCAATCAACCAATAAATATTTGGTGATGCATCCAGCTCACCCTCGAGGATCGTTGCTTAAGATAAGAAATCCCGCTAATGGAAGATCGGTAAAAGCTCGGGTAATCGGCAGCATGCGCCCTAAATATCGGGTAATCATCCAAGTCTCAAAATCGATTTATGAGGATTTGAATGCTCGGGGGAAAAAGTTTGCGGTGGAGATTTTACATGCTCCTATTTATGAGAAAAAATATGTTGCGCGGAAAAAAGTAAAGTCACAAAATACTACTCAGAACAAAGTTATTAAACCCCAACCTGCCACTCAATTAAGTAGCCGAGTGATACGTACTCAAACGTTATTTCATACCGTGCAAAGAGGTGAAACCTTATATCGTATTTCTCGCTTATACAAGGTATCGGTAGAGGATTTGAAGGAATGGAATAATCTAGCCAACAATAACTTGACAGTGGGTCAGGATTTAGTGATTACCGTCAAAAAATAACATTCATACGATATGCAAAAATGCGTTGGGTTGCTATTGGTAAGTTTACTGATATCGGTCACTACACAGGGCCAATTGCTTACCAAGGAGCAACTCAAAAAAGAAAAGGCTTTTGTATCGCTCACAGAAGCCTTGAAAAATCCTGACAAAGTGGTTAAGCTAGAATTGTGGAGTGCTGACTTACAAGCTGTTCCATTAGAAATTTTCAAATTCAAAAACCTCCAGGTATTGAACCTTAACTTCAATCAGATTAAATCATTGCCTCGCGCGTTTGTTCGCTTAAAGTATTTGCAAGAGCTTAGGTTGGGGCATAATCAATTGAGTCATGTTCCTACAATACTGGAAAAATTAGCCCATTTACGCATCTTAGATTTGCACGGAAACCAGCTCAAAAGTATTCCTGACAATATAGGACAGTTAACCCAGCTAGAAGAATTGTATCTGCATGAAAACCAACTCAAAGAAGTTCATTCAAGTTGGCAAGCATTGACTCGCTTACGATTTGTCAACCTTTCTGAAAATAAGCTTCAAAGCCTTCCTGTTAGTAAAAATCATCAGCTCAAACAATTGAAAATGTTGATTGTGGTGGAGAATCCTATTGCTGACAAAGCAAAGAACACAATATCAACTATCTTGAAAGACGTGGAGATAAGGTTTTAATAAAACCAGCCCTGACAAGTTTTCGGAACCTGCCAGGGCTGAGAGTTTAGTACAAAGGACGGAATTTGATGGTATGCGGAATCTCTCTCATTTGTTTGATCAATTCCTTGTCGTATTCCTTGTCCACATCAGTAATCACATACCCTACGTTTTCGTTGGTTTTGAGGTACTGTCCTAAAATATTTACCCCATGGCTATTCAATACATCATTGATTTTAGCCAATACCCCAGGTACGTTTTCGTGTACATGAATCAAGCGATGAGCATTACGTTGCTCGGGCAACTGTAGATTTGGGAAGTTTACACTCCCAAATGTATCTCCCTTGTTGACATAATTGAATACTTGGGTAGGTACATAATTCGCAATATTCTTTTGCGCCTCCTGAGTACTTCCTCCAATATGAGGGGTCAAAATCGTATTGGGTAACCCTCTAAGCTCTGAGATGAAGGTTTCTTGATTGGTTTTGGGTTCTTTCGGAAACACATCTACACTGGTACCGCGAATCTTGCCACTTTCGATGGCTTCTTTCAAAGCGGCAATATCAATCACAAAACCACGGCTTAGGTTCATAAAGATTACACCGTCTTTCATTAGGTCAAAGTACTTTTTACCAAATATGTCCCGGTTTTCTGCGCGTCCATCTACATGCAAGCTCACAATGTCTACCTTAGCAAGCAATTCTTCCATAGAAGCACATTTGGTAGCATTTCCTAAAGCAAGCTTTTCTACTACATCGTAGTAATACACATCCAAGCCCAGAGCTTCACCCAATACTGACAATTGTTTTCCAATATTTCCATAACCCACGATCCCTAGTTTTTTGCCACGAATCTCATTACTATTGGCAGCTGATTTTTGCCAAACGCCTTGATGCATTTTTGCCGATACATCTGGAATGTTTCTCATCAGCATAATCATTTGGGCAATGGCCAACTCTACTACACTACGGGTATTGCTATAGGGCGCATTAAACGTCAATACCCCTTTCTCGAGACAAGCATCCAAGTCAATTTGGTTGGTGCCAATACAAAAAGCACCTACTACCATCAAACGATTGGCATTTTCTAATGCTTTTCGGGTAATGTGGGTTTTAGAACGAATACCTAAAATATGAACATCTTTGATTTTTTCGCTCAATTCGGCTTCATCCAAAGCACCAGGAATGGTTTCTACATTATAACCTTCCTTCTCAAACAATGCTTTGGCATCGGCATGTATATTTTCAAGCAACAGTACATTGATTCTGTTCTTGGGATAAGATAAAGACATGGGTAATTTATTATCGTATAAAAATTCTTCTAAAGTAGGAGCAATGTGATCGGCCTTGTCCATCACCATTCCCCGGTTTACGTTTTCGGTAAATGCATAAAATTTATTAGCCAAGCCTGCTTCCCGAATTTCATAATCGGTATAACCATCGCCAATTACGTATACATCTCCTTTCAAATTTAAGGCTTTGAGCTGTTGTACTTTTCCTTTATCTTTAGAAAGCACATTTTCTTGGTCATACCCCACAATATAGCCTTCCTCATCAAACTCAAACGTGTTGGCAAATACATTTTCGGGTTGAATGCCAAATTCGGCTACAATAGGAGTGATAAACTCTTTGAATCCACTGGAAACCACCAATACCTGGGGAGCATATTCATCAAAAAATACCTGATTGCGACGAAACGAATCGGAGACTTTAGTTTTTAGTTTTTCTACCAATGGCGGCAAGTGATTACGGTGGGCTTTCAACAACGAAATTCGCTGCTCTAGGGATTCGGAAAACGAAAGTACGCCTTCCATTCCTTGGTTCGTAATCTGACTAATCTGTTGAGTCACATGTTCGCGTTGGGGAGAGTCTTGCAGTGCTACTCCCGCCAGTTCGTCTAGTCCTTCTACCTTAGTAAAAGTACTGTCAAAGTCAATGACGAAGTATTTATTTGCGGTATTCATCTGAGTTTTGGTTTAAGAGTTGATGCTTACCATCACCTCTTTTGATGCTATATTCAAGATAATTGGGAAAATAGTGATTTTATTGCTTCAATAAATTGAAAATTGAATATAGATATTTTCTCAAGGAAAGGCTATTTTTAAATAAATTGAGCTATTTTTTCTTGGCTAAATACTATTCTTTATTAGATTTTACCGCTACACCCATATATTGTTCTCGTGTGGCTGTTTCCTCTAAACGGGCTTTTTTAATTTTCCAGACAATGTCAAATAACTCATATACATAGGCCATTGCCAGCTTTCGTAGTGGATCACCTAGGGCACAATAAAATTGCGCCTCTTCTTGGATAGCATATTTAGAGTCTAAGCTACCTTTCAAAGTCACCGTTACGAGTGTTTTGGCATCTGCTCCCGAATACCCATCTTGGGTATCCCAATCCCAACGCTGATTATCGGTAGCCCCTACCAGTACTAGTTCAGGTTCTACTACAATGTAATTGATAACTAAATATTTGTCCATCATCGGTGGGTTAGTAAATTTAATTTTTAAGTTAACTTCAAGCACTTTTTGTCCTTATCAAAACATTACTTTATGTCAAGCAAGTTAGTAGCCTTACTTTTTGGTGCTATATTATTATGCTGTTGTCTTATGCCAGTTCAAGCCTTGGCCGATTTTAATCAATTTACCGGGATTTGGGTGAGAAAAGACATTGTTCAAAAATTTCAAACCACACGATCATTTTTCCAAGTAAAGCAGTATGCAGAAAATCAAGCTTTTGCCGAGTTTATGGCAGTAGGCATTCGGTATGATTCTCTCAATTCCACTCGCTTAAATGTAGGTTTTACCCAATTTGGGGCACCTATCATGCCAGCTTATGCCTATTTAAACCTCAATCAAAAACCCATAAACCTTGGTTACCGACTATCTTATATGGATACTGAAACTATTTTACATTTATCTATCAAGCAAGGTAAACTGTGGGTACATGTACAAAAAGATAAAGAAGTTCAGCGGAGAATTATCCAAGGCAGCTATGTATTAAAAGATGCAAACAATCATCTTATAGAGTCTCACGTGTGGTTTGATAAAAATGGTTTGACAAACTTCCCGGGTTTGTATCGTTATGATGTTCGAGGTGGTTATTGGAACTCTATTCATCAGCCTATGAACGCCTCTAAAATAAAAGTAGGATCTCTTGCTGCTTTGCAAGCCTTGGATCAAGAAGACATACTGGTGTTATACAATCAGGGAGATTCTTTTGAAAACAAGAAACAGTTTGCTTTGAAAAAGGTCCAAAACGGTTTTCACGTGTATACATTTAGAAAACGTGAAGAACGACTCCATCAATTGCTCTATAAATCAAAGCTTGTGTATAAACTGGTAAACAAGTGGTAATGTAATAATCAATACTCTACCCCAAACGCTTCGTGAAAATCTACTACCAACTGCCACAACTCAGTACCTAGTACTGCTTTGCTACGCTCTATCATATTCTCAGGGATTTTTTTGTAATAAGCCTGGGCAATACTTCCCGCAATGGCTGCTTGGGTATCGGCATCGCCGCCCAGTGATACTGCCAGACGAATGGCATGCTCAAAATCGTTGGAATCTAGAAAAGCAATGATAGACTCAGGCACTGATCCTTCACAGGTGGCATCAAATTTATACGTAGGGCGAATGTCTTCTATAGTATCAGCCAAAGGGTATTCAAAAGTTTCGCTCAAATAATCACGAATGGCTTCTTTGCTTTCTCCAGTGCGTGCCATAAATATTGCCGCAGCTACTGACTGTGCCCCCTCAATGCCTTGAGGATGGTTATGGGTAACTTCTGCACTGGCTTTGGCTTCCGCAAGTACTTCTTCTAAAGTATCAAAGGCAAAACCTACCGGACTCACCCGCATGGCCGAGCCATTTCCATAACTATTGTACGCTTCCATATCATCGCTTTTGAGCCATTTCTGAAACCGTCCTCCATAGCCTCGATTAGGAAAGCGTCTTCCGTAGTCTTTAATGGTAGTACCATAAGGTTTGTGGTTGAGCACCGCATCGGCCACCGCTAAGGTCATTACTGAGTCATCGGTAAAGTTGTTGTAGCCACCAAAAAGCTCAAAATCTTCGCGCTTGGTATGGGCAATCTCTCGTTTGAGGGCATTATCGGTAAAGGGTACCATTTTACCCAATCGGTACAGCACATGGTTACGTTTTTCACGCATCGATCCTATAATATCTCCGGCAATAGCTCCTAACATATTTTCAATGGTTAATAGGTAATTGATCAGTTTATTTTTTGACAAAAAGCAATTTACAAGTTTTGCGCCTCATTCATCCCCGAAAATTAATAATTCCACTCCTGAACTTTCCAAACCAAGGCCTTGTTCCAACAATTAACAAACTCTATCATCAAAAAAGTAAGTTTCATATGAAAAAAGTACTATTTACTACTCTATTATTGGGCAGTTTCTTTTCTTTGGCGCAAGCTCAAATTTTCAAATACAAACAGAATCCAGGCACTTTAGACTTTGGCCCCCGTATTGGCATTACGACTTCTATCGTTTCTATTAGCAACAATCCATTGGGTAGTCCTCAGGTAAGGTTCTCATTAATGGGAGGACTCTTTGCTCGTTATCAATTGAGTGAGCGCTGGTCGTTGCAAACAGATGTGGTATATACACAACGTGGAGCGCGTTTTGACAAAAGCGTAGCATTTGATGCCAATTCTCAAATAGAAAAACTCGCTTTGGGGTATGTAGATTGGGAGTTTAAGGCCATTTATAATATTCGCTATAAAATGTTTGGCAAGCCTGGCAATTTTGATGTTTTTCTGGGAGCCCAACCCTCATTTTTGGTCAATGCACAATTGAATGATTTGGATGTAAAAGAAAATCTCAACTCGATAGGGTTTGATCTCATAGCGGGAAGTGGCTTTACCATTGGGCGAGTAATCCTATATGCCACTACCAAAATAGCCTTGACCGATGCCAACAAAAACATTCCTACTACCAATGTTTCCATCCGAAACCTGCTTACTGAGTGGACTGTAGCCTACAAATTTTAATATTTCCTTCTGAAATATCACTGATTTTGTGTAATATCCGAACACTTTTTACTCAAATTAGTTAAACAAGAGTAAACTTAATAGTTAAAAAATCAGTAAAAACAGTTGAAAAATCGTCTCTGGGATCAGGAACGATTTTTTTTGTTAGATACCTACCTGATTAAAAACAAAAAAGACATCACCAATTTCTCAGTAATGTCCTCTTAAATACCTTAAATCAGCTGTTTACCATCTTAACAAGCAAGATGCCCAGGTAAACCCACTACCAAATGCGGCCAAGCAAACCAAATCGCCTTCTTTCAAACGACCAGCTTCGTATAGCTCAGTCATTGCAATAGGAATGGTAGCAGCGGTGGTATTTCCATAACGCTGAATGTTGTTATATACTTGATCTTCACGCAAGCCCATTTTCTCGCGTACTGCTTCTGAGATACGCAAGTTGGCTTGGTGAGGCACTAACACAGAAATATCTTCTTTGGTAAGATTGTTTGCATCCAATGCAGTTTGGATGGCTTCAGGAAAACGGGTAACGGCGTGTTTAAATACCATGCGCCCTTTCATGTAAGGCAAATGTTTTCCTTCTTCAAAAATTTCTTTGCCTACTCTATCCTGTAAATTACTTC
Organism: Microscillaceae bacterium; assembly: GCA_003483885.1. Classification (GTDB taxonomy): domain Bacteria; phylum Bacteroidota; class Bacteroidia; order Cytophagales; family Microscillaceae; genus Microscilla. The sequence goes on along the minus strand of DMXI01000613.1, from coordinate 682 downwards.
CTGGATGCTCTAACATTAAATCTTCGGCAAATTGCCCCTCAGAAAAGAGGTGAGTAGATAAAATACGACGGCTTTCATCTTGGGTAGCTTGTACTACTGCGGCTCCAGCACCATCACCAAACAATACCGCAAAATCACGGTTGCGATTACTTTTTTCAAAAATATTGGATTGAATTTCAGAGCCTACCACCAAAATGTTTTTGTACATGCCAGACTTTATAAACTGATCGGCGATAGATAATCCATATATAAAACCAGTACATTGGGTGCGTACATCCAGCGCGCCAATGTTTCGGAAGGGCAATTCTCGTTGTAACAACACTCCCGAACCTGGGAAGTTGTAATCAGGGCTTAGCGTGGCAAAAATGATAAAATCAATTTCTTGGGGAGTAACACCTGCTCTCTCCATCGCTACCTCAGCAGCTCTAGCTCCCATTTTTGATACGGTGTCTTTACCTTCGGTAAAAAAACGGCGGGTTTCAATACCAGACCTTTCTCTAATCCACTCATCGCTGGTATCCATATATTTTTCCAAGTCGTGGTTGGTCACAACAGTTTCAGGTACATAAAATCCCAGACCCGTAATTCTTGAATAAATCATATGTCTATGTTATATAGTACAATTTCTACTACAAATAAAGCAATTAATTCGCAAAACTAATGATTTAATACTATAGGTTTG
>DMXI01000101.1 GCA_003483885.1 Microscillaceae bacterium | reverse complement strand
ATGCGACCAAAGAAGTACGCGATAATTTGGAGGAAAGTGTGAATATGGAAGATGAAGCACCTTCTACTCCTCGTCGTAAGTCTAGTACCAAAACTCCTGTTAAATAAGTCACTGATAAATTAATTTATATCATTGAAAGAATTTGATTCTTTAGAGGCCATCCAGCAGGAACTGCGGGATGGCTCTTTTACATGTATCCAGTTGGTAGAGCACTACCTTACCAACATTCAACAACAAGCTCAACTGAATGCTTTTTTGGAAACCTATGCCGAAGAAGCATTGGATCGTGCCCGTCTGATAGATCAAAAAATTGCTGAAAATCGCGCTGGAAAACTTACGGGTATGGTCGTTGGTATCAAAGACGTACTTTGCCACGAAAATCATCCCTTACAATGTTCTAGCAAAATTCTGGAAGGTTTTGAATCCCAATTTACCGCCACTGCTGTACAGCGCTTACTGGCCGAAGATGCTATTATCATTGGGCGTCAAAACTGCGATGAATTTGCCATGGGTTCGTCTAACGAAAACTCAGCTTACGGCGTCGTGCACAATGCCGCCAACCCTGATTATGTACCAGGAGGTTCTTCAGGTGGCTCTGCAGTGGCAGTACAAGCCAATATGTGTTTGGTATCTTTAGGTACCGATACGGGTGGCTCGGTACGACAACCGGCCGCTTTTTGTGGCGTAGTAGGCCTCAAACCTAGCTATGGACGCATTTCTCGTTATGGTTTAGCGGCTTATGCTTCTTCTTTTGATTGTATCGGCATTTTTGGAAAAAATATTGACGATGTAGCGTTGGTATTGGAAGTCATTGCTGGCCCTGATGAATTTGATTCCACGGTTTCTACTCAACCCGTGCCTACTTACAGTCAAAGCTCACATTTTGACAAAAAAGCAAAGGTAGCTTACCTAAAAGAAACCCTCGAAAGTGAAGGGCTTAATGAAGAGGTAAAAGAGGCTACTCAAGCCAAACTTCAGTGGCTAAAAGCACAAGGCCATACAGTAGAGTCAGTCGATTTTCCTCTCTTGGAATATATTTTACCTACTTATTATATTCTCACTACCGCCGAAGCTAGCTCAAACTTAGCCCGGTATGATGGAGTTCGGTATGGTTTTCGAAGTTCTGATAATGAAGATTTACTGCAGATGTATACCCAAACCCGTACTCAGGGTTTTGGCACCGAGGTAAAACGTAGAATTATGTTAGGTACTTTCGTACTAAGCGCCAGCTATTATGATGCTTACTATACCAAGGCACAACAGGTAAGAAGATTGATCAAAGATGCTACTGATCAACTGTTTCAAGAGTATGATTTTATTGTGTTGCCTACTACGCCTAATACTGCCTTTAAGATTGGAGCTCATAATGACAATTTAGTACAAATGTACCTCGAGGATTTGTTTACAGTACAGGCAAACGTAGCGGGTATTCCAGCCATTTCTATCCCTAATGGGGTAGCTAATAATGGACTCCCAATTGGGCTACAGGTGATGGCAACTACGTATAATGAAGAAAATTTGTTGTCTTTTTCTCGCTATTTGTTAGAGAATTAGCAAAATATAATTAGTTTTGCGCCCGTAAACTCCCAAAAGTGTGCCTATACCTGTGCACCGTGATCTTCAAACGATACTTAAACCCAATTTCATAAAAACTATGTGTTTACGAACCACCACAAAGTTTCTAACCAGTTTATGTTTAATTGCTTTGATTGCCTTGCAGGTGCAGGCCAAGCCTGATACTTCCAAAATAGACAAGGTAGTTAAAACCACTCCCCCTGTTTCAAAAAATGCAGATTCATTTCCTGCTTTTCCAGAAAACTATGTTCCTAGCCTCCACGAGGATGTTATCAAAGATCGTTTGTCTTGTATCAAAACGACTATCAATCTTACTTACAGTAAAGAAATTATGCGCTGGGTCAAGTTCTACTTGATCAAAAACCGTATGACTACCCGGCAGTTGCTTGAAAAGAGTTCTTTTTACTTCCCAATTTTTGAAGAAGCGCTCAAGCGACACAATATGCCCGTAGAACTTAAGTATTTACCCATTGTAGAATCTGCGCTTCGCCCTCGTGCTGTATCTTGGGCTGCTGCTGCTGGTTTGTGGCAGTTTATCCCTAGCACTGGCCGTGAATATGGCTTAAAGCAAGACTGGTATATTGACGAACGTTACGATATTTACAAAGCGACTGACGCAGCTTGTCGCTATTTAAAGTTTTTGTACAACTACCACGGCGACTGGCAATTGGCATTGGCAGCTTATAACTGTGGTCCAGGACGTGTAGATTGGGCGGTAAAAAAAGCAGGTGGTAAAAATAACTTTTGGAAGATTTACAAATATTTACCTCGCGAAACCCGAGGGTATGTGCCGGCATTTATTGGTGTAACTTATGTAATGAACTACGCCGATAAGCACAATATCCAAGCAAAGCGACCAGTTCCTCCTATTCCTTCTGACACTATTTTGGTAAGCCGTTTTGTAAACTTGCACCATTTTGCTCGTCAAATAGATGTTCCATTTGGGGTGATACAAATTCTGAATGCCCATTTGAAAAAGAATGCCATTCCTAATTATAAAAGAAATTATCCGTTGCGTTTTCCAGCCCACAAACGTGAGTTGATAGATAAAATGCGAGGAAAAATCATTGCTTCTTCTCGAAGTTATTCAAAACGAGGCTTAGGTTATACTGCAGGTTATAATAGTGCCTATGGCAAAGCCAGAAAGGTACATTATGTAAAGGCTGGTGAATCATTGGCTTTGATTGCCTTGCGTTATGGTACTTCGGTAGCTTACTTGAGAGTTTGGAATCGCCTTCGCTCCAATATGGTGTATCCAAATCAAAAGTTGGTAATTTATAGCAAGCCTCCTCGTCGCAATCGCTCTAAGTTAGGACAACAATTCGTAGCCGCAGTGCACGAAATGAATGCCAAAGACAAAAAAGTGATTGAAAAAACCAAGACAGCAGTAAAAGAAAGCAAGGCAGTGGCCAAAGTAGAAACTAAACCAACTACTACTCCAACCAAGAAAAGCGTAAGCCCAAAAACAACTGTAAAAAAAGAAGAAAAAGAAGCACTTACCTCTACTCCTTCGTTTTATGCCAAGCAAGAGAAAAGCATCAAAGGAGAATATCAGCAGTTGGTAGCCCAAACCGATAAAGACAAAAGAAATGAGGCTAAAGCTAAAGAGCGTAAAACAAGCATTAACAAAACACTTAAAAGAAGAAAAACAAACGCCAGAGCCCAAATGGTGAAAGCACGTTACCATCAAGTAATGCCTGGTGATACCCTTTGGAAAATCACTCGTAAATACAAAGGTTTGACCATTGAGCGTTTGAAAAAAATGAATAACCTCAACAATCGTAGTGTTTTATTTCCAGGACAAAAGCTCAAAGTTAGCTCAAAGTAAGACCTACTTTTACAAAATATAAGGAACCCCGTAAGCTGAGCTTGCGGGGTTTTTCTTTTCAGAAGGTTGGCTATTCAACTTACCTTTACACCATAATCAGTGCATCTAGTTTCTCCTTAATTTTTTGATAGTTTGATACCTCTACGCCTAACCGCGCGCCATTATCTACGACAAAATCTACCAAAAACGCCTTTTCTGTTTTTTTCGGGTTTTGTTCAACATCTAATTGAAAAGAAGACTTAGAATCGTGAGAAAGGCTCTTGATAAGTTTTTTAGCCGATTCTATATCCGCAGCGCTCAAGTTCACTTTGTTTTTAGCGGCCAAGGCTTGTATCTCTGTCATAAGGTTTTCAAACAATTGCATCAATTTTTCATCTTTGGCTAATTGCCCGAAAGTAACATTATAAGTGGCAGTGACAGCCGCCGAAGCAGAAAGAAACAAAAACTTTTTCCATAACACAGGCTTAATCTCTTCGTAGAAAGTAGTGTTTATGGTAGCTTTCTGTAATAAGTCTGCAATCCAGGTATGTTGTTTATTACCGCCAATTAATACTTTGCCAGGTCCACCTAAGTGTTTAATATGGCCAGGTCCCTTGATATTAGAAACTACATAAATACACCCCTCCACGATTTGCGCTTGATTAATAGGCAAATGTTCCTGGATTACCTCTGCACTATTCACCATATTTTGCTGAGTTACAATCAAGGTATGGTCAGCAATGCAGGTTTGGTAGCTTTTAATAGCTTGTACCAATCCATAAGACTTGGTAGCAATAATTAATGCATCCAATATGCCTATTTCTTCAGGATCGTCGCTTGTGAGGTTGGGTTTTACAGTGTAGGTTCCATTTACCGACTCTAAGGTAAGCCCAGTTTGCTGAATAACTTCTTTGGTAGCACCACGGCAAATAAATATCACTTCTACCTCGGGATCATTGACATATGCCTGGGCCAGAGGAGCGCCAATAAACCCTCCTACTCCACCCAATCCTAGTATTCCTATTCTTTTCTTTTTCATGGGGACATTTAGTTTTAGTACAAAGGACGGAACTATTTTATATAAACTATTGGTATAAAGTGAGGGTATATTGGTAGAATCACAAGGTGTAAATACAATGACTAAGACATTCTTTATTTATGATAACTTCGAGATTTATTCGTTGGCTACCTCTGGCTGGAAAAAAGACACACATCGTCATGATTTCTTTGAGCTGCTATATATTGTAGAAGGCACAGGTATACATACCCTCAATGACAATCAGCATACTTATCAGGCTCGCGATATTTATTTTCTTACCCGTAGTGATATTCATTCGTTTAAAACCCATACTCCTACCCAGTTTCATTGTTTGCGTTTTTTACCAGGCTTTTTCCAAGATTCTCACGAGATCATCGTTTTAGAAAACATTTTCAGCTATCATAATCAGACTCGGGGCCGTTTACTGCTTCCTGCTGATGAAATCCAGTTTTGCGAATTGCTCATTCAACAAATAGTGCAGGAATCGCGTCAGACCAAAAAAAATCACTTGATGATCATTCGTCACTTAATGGCTACCATTCTGGAAGTTATCAAAAGAAATATCAACCTGGGGAGTCATAATCGTATGGTTCAAACTTTAAAAATTGATCGTATCCTTCAATATATTCGTTCTAACATAGCATCGCCTCATTTGTTAAAAAAACAAGTGATCGCCAAACATTTCAATATTTCGGAACATTATCTCTATGAGTATTTTAAAAAACATTTAGATACTACCCCACAGGCATTTATCATAGCAACCAAACTACGCATCATCCAGGAGAAGTTAAGACAAAGCAATTTGTCTTTTACCGAAATTAGCCACGAATTGGGTTTTAAAGACAGTAGCCATTTCTACAAATTTGTGAAAAAGCATACCAATTGCTCTCCTTCACAGCTCCGGTTAACCTTGATTGAGGACGTTACGATAGGAGTTGTTTGATAAAGGTGATTGTATTAACTAAATTTTTAGTTATATTTAAAACTTAAACTCCAAAAAACCAGTTTTTATAGCAGTATGCATAATAAGTGATAAATTATCTTTTATTTTGTAATACGTAACTCAAGCTAGGCGACCTCTTGGCTAAACCTCAAATTCTCATAGGTAAACTCAACAATAGTCGCGTAATATTTGTAATTCCTGTAACATTTTAAACACGAAATAACCTTGAAAAAAACAGCTCGTTTACTGCCCTTATTTATTCTAGGGCTTGTTTTTTTACTAAGTGCTTGCGGAGGAGATGAGAAAGATCCCTCTAACGGCAAGGCTAAGTCAAAAAAGCGTAAGATGATAAAAAGCAAGGGTGGTTTTGCCGAAATTGTAGTGGTGATGGATCCCCGAAAACAAAATACCCAACTTGGAGAAACTCTTAAAGACATTTTTGCCAAAGATATTCCAGGATTACCCCAGCCCGAAAGCTGGTTCAAATTATTGACCGTACCTCCCTCTAAATTCAAAGGATTTCTTAAGCGTCACCATAATATCATCTTTTTGACTTCACTGGATAATAACACCACTGAAGGAAGATATTTGAAAGGCTATTTTACCAAAAAGTCAATTGCAATGATCGAGAATGACCCTAAAAAATTTATGTTACGGCGTAAGGATGTATACGCTGAGGGTCAGCGAATTATGTATTTATTTGGTAATACTGAAAAGCAACTCATTGAGAATATGACTGCTAAAAAAGATATCTTACTTAATTACTTTCACGATCGTGAGCAACAACGACTGACCGATAAGTTGTATGGTATTTCTGAACAGGCGAAGTTGAGCAAGTATATCCAGAAGGTTGTAAAACTCAAAATGCGTATTCCAGCGGGTTTTGGATTGGCACGTAAGGAAAAAAACTTTGTATGGTTACGCAAAAAAGGAAATCCGGCCCAAAAATTAGCGGATATAAACCTTATTATTACCTCAAGACCTTATACTTCTACCAAAGTATTTGAAGAAGAAAGCTTAATCGCTTGGCGAGATACGCTGGGAAAACATTACGTTAACGACGAAAGCCGAGAGGGTTCTTATATTACTACTGAAACAAGGGTAATGCCTATTTTGGAAATGAAAAAAATCACCATTGATAAAAAATTTGCAGTAGAATCCCGAGGTTTCTGGAAGCTGGCCAATGGCTCTCGTGGTGGACCATTTTTGAGCTATGCCTTTGTAGATGAAGCTCAAAAAAGAGTATTTTATATCGAAGGTTTTGTTTATGCTGCTGGCATGCGTAAAAAAGAACCCATATTTAGAACCGAAGCCATTCTCAGAACTTTTGAACGTTTGAATTAACGTTCCTTTCTTTCTCTCATTCTCCTCTTCTTTCTAATTGATTCAAATGAGAACTGCAGACATTTTTTTGTAGTTCTCATTTTATATCTGTAACATTCGAACAAATCAAAGCTTAGTAGTGCACTCGACGAATGATTGATGATGAATCATCAATTTACTAAAAGCTTACAGCCAAAAACCAATCGCTAATAGTAGTGCCTACAATTACAAATCTAAAACCTATTCTATATACAATGGCAATCAAGATACGAAAAGAAGATGCCCTGAATTATCATGAACAGGGGCAACCTGGTAAAATTGAGGTAGTTCCTACTAAAGCCTTGAGTTCTCAGAGAGATTTGGCTCTGGCTTACTCACCAGGAGTAGCCGAACCTTGCCTCGATATAGCTGATGACCCTGAAAAAGTTTATCGCTATACTGCCAAGGGAAATTTGGTGGGGGTGATTTCTAATGGAACCGCAGTATTAGGTTTAGGGAACATAGGAGCGGCTGCTTCCAAGCCTGTAATGGAAGGTAAAGGGGTTTTGTTTAAAAAATTTGCGGGCATCGATGTATTTGACATTGAAATAGACGCTACTGATCCTCAGGAGTTTATACGTATCGTAAAATCAATGGAACCTACCTTTGGTGGTATCAATCTGGAAGACATTAAAGCTCCTGAATCTTTTGAAATAGAAGAAACGCTTCGTCGGGAAATGAATATTCCCATTATGCACGACGACCAACACGGTACTGCTATTATCTCAAGTGCGGCCTTGCTAAACGCCTTGACCTTGGTAGACAAAAAGATTGAAGATATTTACTTAGTGGTAAATGGAGCCGGTGCTTCAGCTATAGCCTGTAGTAAGTTATATGTAAGTCTTGGGGTACGCAAAGAGAACATTGTAATGTTGGATAGCAAAGGGGTGATTCGTAAAGACCGCGAAAGCTTGAATCATATCAAAGCCCAATTTGCCACTGACAAAGACTTGCATACATTGGAAGAAGCCATTGAGGGTGCAGATATGTTTTTAGGACTTTCGGCAGGAAACATTATGACTCCTGAAATGCTCACCAAAATGGCCGCGAATCCTATTGTATTTGCGCTTGCCAACCCCACCCCTGAAATAGCGTATGATTTAGCTATCAGTACCCGTTCGGATGTAATTATGGCTACGGGGCGCTCGGATCATCCTAATCAGGTCAACAACGTACTAGGTTTTCCTTACATATTCCGGGGAGCACTGGATGTACGCGCTACCGAGATCAACGAAGCAATGAAACTGGCTGCGGTACACGCTATAGCTGACTTGGCCAAAGAACCAGTGCCTGATGTGGTAAGTAAGGCTTACGGGGATTCTAAGCTTACTTTTGGTAAGGAATATTTAATTCCCAAACCACTCGATTTACGCCTCATTACTACAATTTCGCCTGCGGTAGCCAAGGCAGCCATGGAAGCTGGGGTTGCTAAATACCCTATTGATGACTGGGAAGCTTATAAAGTAGAACTTCAGAAACGACTGGGGATTGACCAGAAACTCATGTCGCGCATGATCCAGACTGCCCAGCGTAAGCCTAAAACGGTGATCTTTGGGGAAGCTGACAACGAAAAGGTATTAAAAGCCGCTCAAATCGTTCGGGACGAAGGTATTGCCACTCCTATTTTCTTAGGGAATGTAGAAAAAATCACCCGCATTATAGATGAGAATGGGCTAGACCTTAAAGATTGTAAGATTTTAGATCCATTGAACGAACCTGAGCTTTGCCTAGAATATGGTAAGCATCTGTATGAAAAGCGTAAGCGCAAAGGAGTGACTTTGTACGAGAGTAAAAAACTCATGCGTGACCGTAACTACTTTGGTACTTCTATGTTGGAGTTGGGAGAAGCCGATGCTTTTATCTCGGGACTGACCAAGAACTACCCTCAGGTGATTCGCCCAGCCTTGGAAGTAGTTGGTACCCAAGAAGCCATCAATAAGGTGGCAAGTATGTACGTGATGATTACCAAAAAGCAAACGTTGTTTTTTGCCGATACTTCGGTAAATGTAGACCCAAGTGTAGACGATTTATTGGATATCATTCACCTGAGTAGCGAAGCGGTTAAATCTTTTGGTTTTGAACCACGCATTGCCATGCTTTCTTATTCTAACTTTGGGTCTAGTCATGGGTCTAGCCGTGATGCTTTGCCTAGTAAGATGATTGCTGCCACCGAAAAAGCCAAGGAACGCTATCCTGATTTGATTATAGACGGGGAAATTCAGGCTAATATGGCATTAAATCCTGAGTTGCTTAAGCAAAATTATCCCTTTAGCGATTTGGCTGATAATCCACCCAATACATTCATATTCCCTAATCTGGCCTCGAGCAATATTACCTACAAGTTTTTACATGAATTGGGCTTTGCCGAAGCCGTTGGTCCGGTATTGTTAGGAATGAACAAACCTGTACACATTTTACAATTAGGAAGCACCGTAAGAGAAATTGTAAATATGGTAGCCATTGCGGTAGTGGATGCTCAGGGAATGTAAGTATTCCTGATTGAATTTTGAATATCGATTAACGAACTTTGAATATCGAAGGCTTGGATAGCTATCTTTTCCTTTCGAGATTCTATGTTCGTTAATCAGTATTCGAGATTCATTTATAAATTCAGCTAACTTTTATTTTTTAACAACTTCAGGTTCTAGTTGCGTTACAGCTTCCAAAATCAAGTCCCACACTGCATCTACTTGTTTTTGGGTCACATTGGTTTGCCCAATCACCAAACGTAAGGTATATTTTCCATTGAGCTTGGTATGGGTCAAATATGCTTTGCCTGAATCATTGATTTGGTGTAAAATGCTGGCATTGAGCTCATTTAGTAACGTATCATCTTTGATACCCTTGGGATGATACCTAAAACAAATCAAGTTAAAATCTACTGGGGCTAAAATCTCAAAATCTTTTCTTTTACGAATCACTTTGGCTAATTCGCTTGCCATTTGGATATGCCCTTTTATTTTTGCCTGTAACCCTTCTACGCCAAAAGAACGCATCACAAACCATAACTTCAGTGCCCGAAAACGACGCCCCAAGGGTACTCCCCAATCTCGGTAATTGTTTACTTGTTGCCCATCAGACTTGGTTTTGAGATATTCGGGCATAATCTCAAAGGTGCGAATAAGTGCTTCTTTGCTTTTTACATAATATGCCGTGCAATCAAAGTTGGTAAACATCCACTTATGTGGATTGAACACATAAGAGTCGGCCAATTCAAGGCCCTCGTTCATCCAGCGTTTTTCGGGCAATAAAGCCGCGGTACCTACATAGGCGGCATCTACGTGTAACCACACGCTATACTTTTGACAAATCTCTCCCATCGCCTTTACTGGGTCTACCGCAGTAGAACTAGTGGTACCCACCGCCGCAATGGCACACAGTGGCGTATACCCTTGCTGAATATCCTTTACAATGGCTTCTTCCAATGCCGCTGGTTTGAGGGCAAATTGATCATCTACAGCTACTTTGCGTAAATGCATACTCCCCAAGCCTGCAATTTTTACGGCCTTATCAATAGAGGAATGGGTTTGAGAAGAACAATATACTGTAAACTTCTCGTCTCGAAATCCGCGTACATTAATCTGATAATCGGTGTAATACTCTCGAGCCGTCAAAATAGCACACAAAGTGGCCGTAGAAGCCGTATCTTGGATCACTCCTTCAAAATGAGCTGGAATGGCCATCATTTGCTTAAGCCATTCCATCATTCTTTCCTCTAATTCTGCCGCAGCGGGCGAGGTTTCCCAAATCATACATTGAGCACCCATTGTAGACATTAGCATTTCGGCCAAAAGAGAAGGAAAACTACTATTGGCTGGAAAGTAGGCAAAAAATGAGGGGTGCTGCCAGTGGGTCATTCCAGGGATAATTTTCTCCTGAAAATCTTTGAATATCTCGTTGAAGGCCTCCCCTTTAGCCGGAGGGTTTTCAGCAATTTGATCAAACACTTCACGCGGTTTTACCTGAGATTTTACTGGGTATTGCTCTATATTTTCCAGGTAATCAGCCATCCAGTCGACCAATTCGTGGGCGTGTTTTCTAAATTCTTGGTTATCCATTTCAATCAAATTTATACATCTTGGAAGTAAGATAAAGGTACAACATTCCCCAGAGTTGAGGCTTACAAAAAAGCAGCGTTTACTTATAAATTTGTTCCAGTTGTTGTTGTAGTTCGGTGGGAGTCAAACCTGTTTTTTTCTTCACAAAACCACTAAATGCCGCAGGGCTATCAAACTGTAAATGATAAGCAACCTCTTTGTGAGACAGGTTTTGGGTCATCAGCAAACGTTTGATCTCCAATAACAAGCGTTCGTGTATTACTTGCAGTGTGGTTTTTCCCCAGTGTTTTTTACAAAGCTCATTCAGTTTTTTTGGGGTAATGGTCAGCCATTCGGCATACTGCTTAATTACCCGAGTGTGCGCCAAATGTTGGTCCAATAAACTTAAAAACTGTTTTAAGGTGCTGGGAATGGATACTGTAGATTTTGAGCTTGCTGGGTCTAGAGTTTTTAGTTGTAAGATCTTCCACAGTAAAATATGCAAATAATGCTGTGTAATAGAATGCATGTATGAGCGGGTATCTTGCAAGTTGGCTTGCAATTGCTGAAAAATCTTCCATAACTCCTCAAAAGCAGCCTCGTTTTCAATAATAGCGTCGAGTTCATATAATGGTAAGAACTTTTCGAACATTGCTAAATGGGTAAACTGCACTACAAAACCTTGAGAGGTGGGAGTTCTTTGCATCAAATGTACTTGTCCTGGAAAAACCACATATACACTGTTGGAACAAAGCGGACTTTCCTCAAAGTCAATGATTTGTGTTCCCCCTCCTTGCCTAATCAAGATGATTTCGTAATAGTCATGCCGATGCAATTTTTTGTAATCGTAAGGATTCGCATAATCAATGCTTTCTATTTTGATGAATTGATTATCAGCATTGGGTAGTTTGTGTAAAGGCAGGCCATTCATGACATTATCTATATCAAATTATCGTTCAAAGGCACTAGCGATAAGTTATCATATCTGAATCCCAAAGATCGTAATATCATCTCGTTGTTCAGCGCGCTCCATGTATTTGCGCATCACCCTTACAATCTCATCCCGCTGTTCACGAACGGGGAGGTTATGGTAAGTCTGGAGCATCATTTTCAAGCGTCGAGTGCCAAAACTCTTTCGTTTTTCGTTGGGCATATCTACAAAACCATCGGTAGTAAGATATAGCATGTCTCCTTTTTTAAACTCCATAGTTTGAGTCGTAAAACCTTTACGATTTTTAGAAGTATACCCACCAATGCTTACCCGGTCTCCTTTTATTTCGCCAAGTACTCCGTCTTTTATATAATACAGTGGGCGCTTAGATCCCGTAAAAATCACTTGAGTCGTATCTTCAGATGTTTGTTCTAACCTGCAAAGGCACACATCCATCCCGTGGTTCATCTTGGCATTCTCTTCCTGATTTAGTTCCGCTTGTACCCGCTCGTGCAAACGAGTCAAGATTTTGTCGGTTTCGTATAGCTTGCCTTCGTTTACGATTTCATTCAACAAAGAAATCCCAATCATACTCATAAAAGCTCCGGGCACGCCGTGCCCCGTACAGTCAATGGCCGCGGCTAAAATCATCTCCTTCGGCTTAAGACTTTTGGTAGTCATTTGTAGTGCTTCTTCTTGAGTTTCGGCGGGTTCGTTTTTCCATAAATCCTCCACCTTAAATTTTTGGCTCACCTTGGTTACCCAGTAAAAATCTCCCGAAACAAGGTCTTTAGGGTAATACACAATAAACGATCGGTCCTCAAACAATTCTCGCAACTTATGACGGCTCGGCAAGGCTGCTTTTTGAATCAATTTAGCCGCTCTAATACTCTCCCTGGTTTTTTTACTCTCTTGCTTAAGCTTGGCGTGGGTTTCTTCTATAAATTCATTTTGGGCTATAATTTCTTCTTGCTGCTGTTGCAATTCTTCGTTTTGAGTCAGGATTTCATCACTTTTAAATTGTATCTCCCTGGTACGTTCTACAACCTTTTTCTCGAGTTTCTCATTGGCATCCAACTGCATATCCAGGATTTTTTGCTGAACATTTTCTTTTTCCCTCTTGTATTGACGATAACGTTCTGCCAAGGCTCGCGACAAAAGCATCACCGCCAATACCAACGATATGCGTGATAGGTTCATTGTCCAGTTATTTGAAGGGATGATGTCAGTAGTCGTTAAGCTATATCCAATTACACCAAGGGCCAGCAGTGTCCAAGCCCAGAGAAAATACCGAGCGGCCAACATTCCTTTTCGGAAACATATCAGTGCGGTGAAAATCATCCAGGGAAAGCTCAACAAAAAGATAATGGGCATAAGTTGAGTGGCCAATCTAATGGCTACCAAGGCCATCAATCCATTGACTAAGTTTATTCCAGCAAATACTACTAGTCCTGTTCCCAGTTTAGGCGCATATTTTTCTGTTTCCAGAAAATAATTGGCATATAACAACAGAAAGAAACCAGCAAGCCCTCCAAACAAAATAGCTGAATTGCTCGAAAACTGCGGCGCACGTGGCCATAGGTATTGATAGTCGTGCCCGTCCAGGCTTAGATTGAATAATATCGCAAAAACAATGAACAGCATATAAAACAGGTAGGAGCGCTCGCGAAGTGCCGAATAGATAATGAAGTTATAAAGGGCCATCACCAGTAAAATGCCATAGTAGATACCAAAAAACAATTGTTCATCATCTTGCTTTTGGTGAAACGCCCCAGGCGTATAAATCGTGAGAGGGACTTGTATGGTACTGGTACTCTGTATTTTTAAATAATAAGTGTATTCTAAAGAATCGGTGAGTTTAAGCGGTACTACAAAATTGCGGCTATAGATTGGTCGCTGATCAAAAGGTAGGTTATCTCCCATCGTCAGTTTTTTCCAGTTCTTACCTTGTTGGATATATAGCTGAATATGATCTAACAAAGGGTGTCCTACCTCAAGCCTCCAATCACGCTGGTTTTTTGAGGTATTTTTCAGTTTAAACCTGAACCAAAATACAGACGAAGAAGATCCAAAGCTGTTTCTTTTACGCATTACCGGGCCAAACGTTCGAGTTTGCACTTCCTCGAAGCTTAGGTTACCTGCCACATCTTCATAATAATACAAGGTTTGTCCATTCAGCGCTATACCCGATGATTGCTTGTGTAACAATAGCGGTGTTTGTGCCTGTAACAAACTCGAATAAGAAAATACAAAAACTATCCAAGCAAAAATTTTTGTTTTCCAATGAGGCATAAATTGTAAGAAGAAGTGTGCTTAATGTACTGGAATTACGAATTAACACAATTTTAATCAATAAGTTTTTAAATGTACTTACAAATAATTCTTATTTTATTTTCAATAAATACTGAAAATTCAAAAACAAAACAAACACCTATCCCGTTATCATTGCAAATGCAAAACTTAAACATCATCGCGTATATTATTTACCTTCTGGTAAGCTTTTATGTCACTATCAAAGTGGGTTGGATGTGCTACCAAAATGGGCGGGTTTATCTCGAAGATATCTTCGGCCACCACCCAAGCTGGGTCACTCCCATCAACAAGTTGTTGCTTACAGGGTATTACCTCATCAACCTAGGGTATATCGCTTTCAATCTCAATGATTGGGAAAATATCACCACTCCTTTGATGATGACTGATGTTTTGATCCTCAAGCTAGGGTTTCTTCTGGTAGTTCTTGGAGCTTTGCATTACTTCAATATTTGGGTACTGGCCCAACTTGCCAAACATTCAATGTTTTCAAATAAATAATTGTACAATGGAAAATTCTCTGATCATTACCGCTTATTTTATCTACTTGCCACTTATGCTGGTACTCACCTATTTTGTAGCAGATACACTTTTCAAAAATGGGCAAGTGTTTATGATGGATATTTTTAGAGGTAGGCTTGAAATTGCACTGGCTACCAATCGCCTTTTCAAGGTAGGATTCTATCTATTAAGTTTAGGAGTAGGGCTTTTTATCCTAAAAATAAGCCCTCAAACCCTCTACAATACGCAAAACCTGATTGAGGTGCTGAGTTACAAAACGGGTGGATTTTCTATCTACTTGGGAGGTATGTTGTTCCTAAACCTCTACTTACTCTTTAGAGGCAAGAAGAAAACACGTCAAAATACCTCAGTTACTACGCAGAATTAGCGTATGTTGTAAGAAACAAAAAAACCGATAGTGGCTTAGGGTATCGATGCCTAAGCCTTACTATCGGTGATTTATTACATAATTAATCTTTCTTATGATTTATTGCCCTTGGCCAAGAGAAAAGCTTCTTTTGCCATCAAACAAATAGAGGTTTTCAGTTTTAATTACATCCATTTGGTGTTCCCAGGCTTTAGTTAAAATCTTCACAACTGACTGATTATCAATCACACTACCATCTTCAGTTTGATAACGGCATCGCCAGTGATCGGTGCAAAAGGTTTCTTCGAACCCCTCAGGCCAAACCTTTACCCCTCGGTTGGTAATCATTGTCAATTTAGTATCATCTATTTCCAGCAGTTGTAGTTTTTCGGCTAGTTCGTCTGGGTTGTCTCCATTCCACTGTACAAAAATGTCTACCCCTTGCAGTTCTTTATTAGCACTTGGTTTACGCTCATATTTGGGCAAATCAAAGCTAATTCCTGCTTCATATTTTACCCCAGCCAAGTTGTTTGGTTTCTCACCAAGGTTTGCAATGACCGCTTGTGCAAACTCCTGCGTACTTACTTTTTGCTGACTTATTCCTTTTTTGTATATATCAGGGGTGTGTACACCATCTTCTATCGTTTTCAACCAGGCATTTTGTATCTTTTCAGCTACTTCGGTTTGCCCAATGTGGTTCAACATCAATACACCTCCCTGAATCAACCCCGATGGATTGGCGATGTTTTGTCCTGCAATATCAGGAGCCGAACCATGAATGGCCTCAAACATAGCGCAAGACTCACCAATGTTGGCAGAGCCTGCCAAACCTACTGACCCAGCAATCTGAGCTGCTACATCCGACATTACATCTCCATATAGATTAGGCATTACAATTACGTCAAATACCTCAGGAGTATTGGCCATTTTGGCTGCTCCAATATCGATGATCCAATGCTCATTTTCTATTTCAGGATATTCTTGTGCAATCTCTTTAAATACTTTGTGAAACAACCCATCAGTTTGCTTCATGATATTGTCCTTAGTAAAGCAAGTTACTTTTTTTCTTCCATAGAGCTTGGCATACTCAAAAGCATATCGGATAATTTTTTCACAGCCAGGGCGGCTGATCAATTTTAAACATTGTACTACTTCGTCAGTTTGCTGGTGTTCAATCCCGGCATATAAATCCTCCTCATTTTCCCGAATAATTACTACATCCATGTCAGGATGTTTGGTCTTGATAAAAGGGTGATAGCTTTTACAAGGTCTTACATTGGAGTACAAACCCAATGTTTTTCGCATAGTTACATTAAGACTTTTGTAGCCACCACCCTGAGGGGTCGTAATAGGCGCTTTTAAAAATATTTTGTTTTGTCGTATTGTTTCCCAGGCTTCTTTGGCTATTCCTGATGTATGTCCCGCCAAATAAGCTTTTTCACCTACTTCTATTTCTTCTATTTCTATTTGAGCTCCTGCAGCTTTTAAAATATCAAGAGTGGCATTCATAATCTCTGGCCCGATACCATCTCCCTTTGCTACGGTGATTTTTTGCATATTTTCTTGTTTTTTGTTGACTTTACAAATATGATAAAAACAATTAATAAATTTTTATTTATATTTATAATGTTATACATAAATAAAATTTATGAACTATACATTGAACCAACTCCAAATATTTTTGGAAGTGTCTCAGCAACAGAGTGTAAGCAAAGCTGCTGAAGTATTACACCTTACTCAACCTGCAGTATCCATCCAACTCAAGAATTTTCAGGATCAATTTCCCATTCCTTTGACCGAAATTGTAGGGCGTAAAATTTACATTACAGATTTTGGCAAAGAAATAGCCGCTGCTGCCGACAAAATCCTCAATGAAGTAAGGGCAATTGATCATAAAACCCTGGCTTATAGAGGAAAGTTAGTAGGACGACTAAAAATTTCGGTAGTATCTACTGGTAAATATGTGATGCCTTATTTTTTAACCGATTTTTTGAGCCAACACCCAGGCATAGAGTTGACCTTAGATGTAACCAACAAAACCAAAGTATTGGAAAGCCTAAAGCAAAATGAAGTAGATTTTTCGCTGGTGTCTATTCTTCCCGAAAAGCTACCAGTACAAAACATAGAATTGATGCAAAATCAGTTGTATTTGGTAGGCAAAGCCGGGCAACTTTCTACCAAAAAAAGACACCCTCAAAATATCTTAGAAAAGCTTCCGATTATTTATCGTGAATCGGGTTCAGGAACTCGGTATACAATGGAAAGATTTATTGAGCAGAAAAAGTTATCAGTACGAAAAAAAATGGAGCTAACCTCCAATGAGGCCGTAAAACAGGCCATTATTGCCGGGTTGGGATTTTCTATTTTACCACTAATTGGGATCAAAAATGAGCTTCAAAACCAAGATCTTCAAATCATTCCAGTAGAAGATTTACCCATTCGTTCTAAGTGGCATTTGATCTGGCGAAAAAGTAAAAACCTCACCCCTGTCGCCCAAGCCTACCTTGACTACATTAACACTGAAAAAACCGAAATCATTCATGAGAAATTTTCTTGGTACGAAGCCGTTATAGACCGCCTCACTCCTTAAAAGCGCTTGATTATTTATATGCTTGTATTCCCAGCATTTCATCTAACTTCACCAACTGATACCCTTGCGCTCGCAATTTTTGAATAATCGTAGGTAAGGCCTTTACGGTATTCTCAACACCCGATCGGCTATGCATCAAAACGATTTCGCCAGGGCGTACTTGCTGAATCAAGCCCTGGGCAATGGTATCTACTGAAGCTCCTGTCCAATCGAGGGTATCATACGACCAAATAATGTGTTTATAGTCATTATCTTTTATCACCTCTATCATTTGTGCATCAATATCTCCATAAGGAGGGCGAAACATAGCAGGTCGTTTACCGATCACTTTGTAAATTGCTTCTTCAGTAGAGAGTAAATCCTGCTTAAGCCAGTCCTTGCTTTTTTTGAGATATGATTGATGAGTGGCACTATGGTTAAGTACTAAATGTCCGGCTTCTACTACCTGCTTGACTACCTCAGGGTATTTCTTTACATAACTACCCACTAAAAAGAAGCTCGCGGGTACTTTGTATTTCGCCAGTATTTTTAACACTTGTGGGGTCACACGTCTGTCTGGGCCATCATCAAAGGTGAGGGCTACTACTTTGCGTGAAGTATCTCCGTTGAAGTAAAGCTCACCAAGGTAATCTTTAGCGATTTTGCGCTGCTTTTCGCGATATGCCTGTAATTTTGCAAAGTCACGAGCACTCAATTTATCAGATTTACCTAATATAGGAAGGTATGCTTGCTGCTGCACACTATCTATCACTGGCTTTTGTCTTTCTGCCTTTTTCTCTGCTACTAAAGTATCTATTTTGGCATTCATCTCAGTGGTTTGGGGAGCATCTCGAGTGGCTCGGGTACGCCACCATCGATACAAAACCCATCCATTAAACACATTGAGGGCCACAATTGATATTATGAGAATCTTCTTCCGGGAAAGCTTCATAAACAGGCTAGAATTATACAATATCCAAAAGTACAAATTTTCGCCTACAAGTGTTTATCAAGGATTATATAATACAAAAAGCCGAGTCATTTACTAACTCAGCTTTTTGTATGATGTACTAGAAGTCCTCGCGAATTTTAGAATCCAAAGCCAAATCTAATTCCAGTGCTCACTTGGCTTCCTTCCTGAAGGCCTACAATGAAGTCTACCCGCACGATTTTTAATAAGTGCTCGAGCCCTATTCCCAACTCTAAATAATTATTGGCAGTTGGTGTCCATAAATAATGCGCACTCAATACCAACTGAGACTTGAGTTTATTGATCAACGGAAATCCATTCATGACAAAGCCATTGAAATGGTGCTCATAGTGCCCTTCAATGTAGCGATCTCTGGTACTATATTGATAGTAATCCAACAACTGAAAAGCGCGATAGTCGGTACGAGAGAGGGAGGTTTGATTACCCAGTGGATGGTGGTAATCCATAAAAAACATTTTGTTGTTGTTTAGGAAGATACCTCCACGAATCGTATACTGACTGGTACCAATCACGCCCAGGTTTATATTATCGTAAATAGTGGCATATAATAAATCATAATCTACGTCACTATCACCCACGGCTAAACCTTTGCGATAACCAACCCAAAATGTGGGGAAATCGGATCCCATAATAAATTTCCGGTTAGGATAGCTCATATAACGCTGCTTGATCCGAAAACGAAATGCTACATTGAGGGTAAGTGCCTGATGGTAGTTAAAATCAGTATTGGCCAACTCTTCGTTCAAGGGTACGTTGGGTGTAAACTCTCGATTGTCTATAAATCTCCACCTGTCATTGGCCGTATTTTGCATCGGACTTCTTTCGGCAAATTCTAGGTTCCCTCTAAAATAGATCCCATTCAAAAGCTCTTGGCGATACCCCACCTTGGCATACACCTTTTCGTAGATTTTCAAAAAGTTTTCTTCATTCAGCAAGGTATAATAACTATTGACACCTGGCGAAATAGACGGTACTCTACTAAATTGCTCTACATAACGCCCTCCTTCGGCCCAAACTGTCCCATAGCTTTTAGGAGCAAATCGGTAAGTGGCTCTTAACTTGGCCTGAAATCTTTCGTTAGAAAATCCGTAACGTAAACTTGGGTTAATCGTGATATATTTACGATTGTTATCACCATTGGCATTTTTAAACCCTTTGCGATAACCCAACGATAAATCGGTCACAATCCCCTCTACAGTATTGTATTGTAATAACCCAAGCAACGAAGGAAAAGAATACCTTTCCAGGCGATAAGTATTCCGATAAGTATAGCCTCCTATGAGTATATCACTCACGCCGATTTTATTACGTTTCGCATCTACCGAATCCTTGTACGGTTTACTTTCTTTGATCACTTGCAGACTATCTTTTTCTTTGTAGTCTTTTACTTCGACATTGGTGAGTGGTATGGGGCGAATCTCATTCCAATAAGCGCTGTCTTTCTTGTTGGCATCCTCCGACACCGACATGATTTCGTTATTGAAGTAGCGTCTAGCAAAGGTAGGTGTAATGTTATACTTAGAATACATACAGATGAAGTACCCCTTACCTTTAAAACCAAAAGCCGCAAACTCAAAAGTATATTTTACCGAGAGGGGTCGCCACACATCGCCACTTCCTACTGGGGCATAAATCTGTTTAATCGTTACCGAATCTATAAACTCTACTGCTCCTTTGCCCAAAGCCAGCTCTGCACTGTGAATACGCCATTCATCTTCTACAATGTAAATATGGCCCGCAAATGCCGGAGCTAACTTTCGACGTGGAATCAAACGGATTTTATTAATAATTTTTCCATTTTCTTCAAAAAACCCTTCGTATTTATAGCGATAATACAACATTGCATTGAACGCAATTGGAGAAACCAATCCGCGTTCGCTAAAACCAGCATTGCTAATCATATTATTATAGAGATTCGTCTCCATTTCAGAAGCTTGGTTAAAACTAAAGCCTCGACTGTTGCCACTTACTTTAGAAGAAATCATTTTCTCCTTATAATTTCCCTTTTTGTAACTCAGCTCCGACACCGACTCTGAAAAATATACAATACCAGTGTCCACCGTTACTTTCATTCCCAGTACTCGTTTGGGAGCTTTGTCTAAACGCTGCAGACCTTTGATATAAGAGTTACAGGTAAACTGATCTACTTCTTTGAGGTATTTCTTACGATTTTTGATGGCCTTACGCATAATCGCATAAGCAGGATCTTCATCTTTGGCTGTTACAGTGATTTCTTTCAGCTTTAGTACTTCAGGCTCCAGCGTAACATTTAAAGTGACTGGACCATTTAGATTTACTTGCTTGGTAAGTGCCTGATAGCCAATAAACTGAAACACCAGTTCGTAAGAACCTGGCTTGAGTTGCAAAAAATAATCCCCATTGTCATTGGTAGAAGTACCGTTGGTGGTTCCCTTAATATACACTGTAGCAAAAGGAAGCCCCTCCCCTTTCTTATCAATGACGCGTCCTTTTACGGTAAAAGTTTGTTGTGCCAATGCTATATGAGGCATCACTCCCAGTGCGCAAAAAAGTGCTGTTCCTAAAATTTTTAGTAAGATTCGGTTTTTCATTGTATTTGTTATATTGTGTTTTTTCATCGATATTTTTCGCTATTTAGATACCATATAAGCGTATATTTAAGCGTTAGCAGACACCCCTTATTATATTTTGGCTTGCTCAATGAGTCACGGCTTTTCAGAGAAACTTACAAGCTTTATTTTACTTTTCAAGGTATTTTATACCAATTCCAGGTAGATTCATACTAACCCCACATTATTGCTTCAAATAATTTGCTCACATTTTATTCGAGTTGTTTTTATATTGTTTCGTTTAGGATGCTTGTATTACCTAATAGGTTGCATAGACCCTCAAACTTTTGTAAATCTTTTTGAATAATCTCATTACGTGAATTGTCTCAGGGATGTCTTTGTGTAGGTTAGTTACTCACATTGGTTTTGATCTCTATTCTGGCTGTCTAAGGGATTTATTGAGTTATACGTCACTTCAAATGAGCTACTAGTCTGTTTTTTGAGAGTATTGGTAGATTATTCCCACATCTTTGTTAATTTTTTCTTTATTAATAAGACATATCTTTAATACCATAACCATCGCTTTTTTATTTAACCCATTGAACCATGACAAAAGATTTAAATTCAATTATTAACCTCAATGACTGTGAGGCTGTCAAAGCCATTCCTAAATGTCAAAATACCATTATTCATTCGAAGGTAAAAGGTTTTGAACACGCCTATAG
Source organism: Microscillaceae bacterium (assembly GCA_003483885.1). Lineage (GTDB taxonomy): Bacteria > Bacteroidota > Bacteroidia > Cytophagales > Microscillaceae > Microscilla. The sequence goes on along the minus strand of DMXI01000101.1, from coordinate 33,993 downwards.
TAAGCAGCCTACGACTTCTATCAAGTATGTTATTAGTGGCGAAGAGTCTTATCGCATAGATGGGCACACATATCGAGTACAGACAGACGAATTTTTGATTGTAAACCACGACCGAGTTTATGAAGGATTCACGAGCAGTCATATTGAGGCTGAAGGGGTTTGCCTTTATTTACACAATGCCATTTTGGGAGATGTTTTTCGGGTATTAGACCAATCTACGCCGCATTTGTTAGACAATCCCTTTGAGCAAGATTTACAAAAGTTTGAGTTTTTGGAAAACATTTATAAATCCGGAAAAAACACTTTAGGGGTTTTATTGCGTAAGCTGTATCGAGACATTCGCCAGCAGTCGTTAAGTTCTATCAACGAAGATCGGGATTTGTATTATATTTTTGCCGAAAGTTTGCTATTTGACCAACACCGGGTTTTCGAGGCCGTGAGCCGCTTAAGCTCTATTAAATCCTCTACCAAAAAGGAACTATATCGTCGGGTACTGCTGGCCAAAGAATACTTAGATGACCATTATTACCAGAAACTCGACATCAACAAAATTTCTCAAATTGCGGCGCTATCTGAGTATCATTTTTTTCGCACCTTTAAACAAGTATTTGGCATATCGCCTCACAAATACCTGGTACAAAGACGTTTACAAAAGGCAAGTGAACTCTTGCGACAGCAAAACCATACCATTACTGAAGTAGCTTATTTGATCGGTTTTCCAGATATTCATTCTTTTAGCAAATCATTCAAAAAAGAGTTTGGTATTACACCTACTCGCTATATTCATCAAAAACGAAGCGCCTAATTTACTTTCAAAAGCAAAACAATGCTTATCATTCCGTTTCGCTGAATGAACGGTTCATCTTTTTTAACTTCGAAGGTAAAATTTAAACATATTCTTAGTAATTTGAAACCACAATAGTAGATTGAAGCATCAAGCCCCATGGAAAAACAAGTTATTACGCCTGACCAGGAAAAAAGTATCCTCAATAATTTTTTTACTGAAATACGGGAACTACTGTCAGAGTATTGCGAAGAGCGCGAAATGGTGATGACCAACTCCCAATTATTTGCTTTTTTGTTGGTAAGTCCGGTAAGCATTGCCATTGCCACAGATGGAACAGTTGATTTTTCAGAAACCACGATGTTGGTTGATGTCGCCGCTTATTTTGATCGTGGGGTGTTGCCTAGTGAGTTTGACTTCCTTCCCCAACCCGAAAACGTGATGACTGACCATGTTTTCAAGAAGAGGGTTTACACTGAATTACGCTATTTGTGCGTAAGTATGAATCGCTACGAAGATAAATTAATCGAGGGTCTCAAGGCATTGATCAGAATAGATGAAAAACTTAGCCAAACTGGTGAAGAGGATTCTATCAAGCGAAAAATCGCCGAAACGTTGAACAACGTGATTTACAACAACTTGGGCAAAGACAGCATAGAGGAACCTAAAATCAAGCAAATTTTAGAAAAATTAGAAATCGCTGATATTGTGGTAGACAATGTTCCCACAAAGGCCACCCAGAAAGAAGACTCACAAGACGATGATCCGATAGAAGGCGATGAAACAGAAATAGAATCAGAAGCCAGCACCAATGACCAGACTCAAGAAGGCAGTAAAGAAGGTCAGGAAGAGGATAATACAGGCGAGGAAGAAAAAAAATAGACTTTTTCTTCACTTTTTTTCAGCACCTTATTGCATTTTAAAAAAGTCGCCGTATATTTGTGCCACAATTTTGCTGACGGAGTGGTAGTTCAGCTGGTTAGAATGCCTGCCTGTCACGCAGGAGGTCGCGGGTTCGAATCCCGTCCATTCCGCAAAATTATTTAACCCACCTTTTGTTGGTGGGTTTTCTTTTTACTTTTTTATATTTCTACATTGGTTTCAATACCAATCATAGCTGACGGAGTGGTAGTTCAGCTGGTTAGAATGCCTGCCTGTCACGCAGGAGGTCGCGGGTTCGAATCCCGTCCATTCCGCATCTTTTTAAAAGCCTGCCTTTTTGGTAGGCTTTTTATTTTATCCCTTCTGAAATTCAAGACAACTCAATTTTTTCTGCCAATATCAGTATTTCATCGTTTTACTCATAACCCTTCCCCTACTCTTTGAGAAACTACTCCAATGGTTTATACGAGTTTTTTTCATCACCTGGGTTTATTTCTTTACTGTTAGAATGAAAGTGATCCCATCTTATCTCAAATACCTTTTTTTAAAGAGTGCTTTGATCATCTGTCATTGAATGTAATATTCACTTGTGTTTCTTAAACCAGTTTAATTCTTTCCCTGTTTTTGGATAATATTTTTGTGGCACAAAACAAAAATTTGAACTCATGAAAATTAAATCACCATTATTGATTTTTACAGCAATCTTAGTACTTAGTTGTAATGCAAAGGAGCAAAAAGAAGAGCTAATAGTTTCTGAGGAAACGAAAGTTGAAACTGTCGCAAAACATATCAAACCTTTCAATAAAAATTTACCAACCATAGGTCTATTGATTTACGATGGAGTACTCATCACAGAAGTTACGGCTACTGCCGATGTTTTTTCCAAACCAACAAAAGATAAAGTACAGCTTTTTAATGTCATTACAGTAGCCGAGCATAAAAACCCGATAGTAGCGGAAGAGGGCTTGACCTTGGTAGCTGATTATACTTTTGAAGATTGTCCAGCATTAGAAGCACTTTTTATTCCTAGCGCTTATGATATGTATTCTCAGGTAAGAAATAAGAAATTGATACAGTTTATTCAAACCAAAAACAAGGAAACAAAATATACAGTAAGTAATTGTGCTGGAGCTAAGTTAGTGGGTGTTTCAGGTATTGCCAAGGGCAAAAAAATAGTAACTTATATAGGAGGCGGAAAGCAATTACAAATCGATTATCCAGAGCTTTTAGTGCAAGATGATTCATTGACAACCTACGTTGAAGACGGCAAATTCAGTTCTTCAAATGGAAATCTAGCCAGTTATATCTCGGCCTTGAACTTAGTTGAAAAAATGACATCAAAAAAACACAGGAAGTTCGTGGAGTCTTATTTGTATCTTGACCGCCTTCAAAACTGGAAATAGTGAATATGATACAATTCGAAAACTATATTATAAGGCCTCTTGAAAATAGTGATTTAGAGCCTTATTTTGATTTAGTAGAAAGAAATAGAAAACGGCTTGAAGATTTTTTCACAGGAACTACATCAAGGACAAAAAGTAAAGAAGAAACCAAGGCTTTCATAGCGGAAATGGTGAAAAAAAGAGCCACAAAAGCATATTTCCCTTTTATACTAGCGGATCGTAACACTGGGTATTTTATTGGTTTTTTCGATTTGAAAAATGTAGACTGGTCAATACCCAAAACAGAAATTGGATGCTATACTGATAAAGATTTTGCCGGTCAGGGAATCACTTCAAAAGCTATGAAACATTTTGTTACCTATTGCTTTAAAGAATTTGGATTCAAGAAAATATTTCTCAGAACTCATGAATCAAATAAAGCGGTACAAGCTATCGCAGAAAAGTGTGGATTTGAGAAAGAGGGAGTTATAAGAATGGATTATAAAACAACCTCTGGCGAATTAATCGATTTGATTTATTATGGCAAATTAAAGTAGTTTCAACTATAAACAATAGGAAAAAGCATACTTGGAAATGGTGCTATTGGTAGTGCCATTTCTTGCCTATTGAAATAAGCCCCATTACTCAATTTGTTTTTCTACAGTCAGGCACCAAAAGATAATATTAAAGTACTTTCTAATGGCACTGTAAACAAAACTAATAGTAAATGGCACTTGGTGCCAAGAGTGAAGCCATTGTAGAGCGAAGCGAATACTACACCAATAAATGATTTATAACGCTACTAAAAAAACGAATACTAAAAGTGAAAGATAAAATAATAAGCAACCTATTTGAACTATGGGAATATATTGGTACCAAAGGTAAGTTTCTTCATGTTTCTGAAGACTATTTATATGTTCAACCCAAAAACAATTCTTGGCCCAATATTGTCTTTGGGCTTAAAAATGAGAAAAATAAGCTCAAAAAGTTGTACCAAAAAATAGACAACAAAGCTCTCCCAAACTCAGTTTCTATGCTTGAAAATAAAGAACTGGAAGCGGGGTTGATAGAGCATAAATTTATGCTAAAATCGGCTGTAAAGGGTATGTATTTAAATTTGACCGAGCACTCTATGCCTGACAAAAACTTTAGTTCTATTGATGAAGTAAATAACGAACAAAGAGCCGTTGAGTTTGCCAAAATTGCTTCTAAATCCTTTGGTTATGAAATACTTGAATCAACCATCATTCCTTTGATCAACTCTTCTAGGTTAAAACTTTTCATCGGAAAACACAATGGAAAATATGTGAGTTCTGGAATGTTGTTACTGGACAAAAACAATATTTCAGGCTTGCACATGATTGGTACTATACCAGAATGTAGAGGTCTTGGGCTAGGTAAAATCATGACCAACAAGTTGTTATTTGAAGCCTATGAAAATAAAAGTGCCCAAGTTGTTTTGGTTGCTTCTGAGGCAGGGGAAAGAATCTATTCCAAACTGGGGTTTATCTCAGATGGGATATTAAAAAGCTATAAGATTGGACAATAGCAAAACAAAAATAAAAGTGACCACGATTTATACATACACGATTTTGACAATATCAAGTTAGAAGATGTTGAAAAACCAAAATTTTCGGATAAAGAGATTTGGGTAAAAATAGTCTGTCTATCTATAAACTATGCCAATAGAGTAACTACGTAAAATAATTTCTTAAACTGGCTTAAGAAGCTACCGAAGTAAAAGATTCATCTTTGGCTTCATGAATTTTCAAAAATCAAACCACCCAGAATTTGTCGTTATACTAGCCTTATTAATGGCGTCTTACACGCTAACTATCAATATGTTACTTCCGGCATTTGATGCCATGTCCCTAAGTTTAAAATTAGAAGATAAGAGTCAAATTCAACTAAGTGTTTCTTTATTGTATTTGGGCACAGGAATTAGCCAACTATTTTATGGCGCATTATCTGATGCCTTTGGTAGAAAGAAGGTAATTTATTCAGGATACATACTATTCTTAGTAGGTTGCTTACTTTCTTTTTCATCCTGGAACATCCATAGTTTACTTGCAGGTCAAATTATACAAGGTATCGGACTAGGTGCGCCTAGAGTTCTCAGTATCACTATTGCAAGAGATAAGTTCGTAGGCGAAAAAATGGCAAAAACAATATCGCTTGTTGTCGCGATTAATGTGATTGTGCCTATAGTATCTCCTATGCTAGGGAAGTTCATTTTAGAGGTATCCACTTGGAGAGCGTTATTTGTTGTATTCTTTTGCTTCGGCTTAATTGCATTTGTTCTATTTGGTTTTAGAATAGAAGAAACCTTGCTTGGTGAGAAAAGAAAAAATTTCACCTTCAAGCATATATTAAGTGCCATTTTAGAAATATTCAAAAACAAAAAAGCGGTTGGATATACAATCATAGCTGGTCTGTTTTCAGGAGTATTCATCGCCTATTTAAACTTATCTCAAGAGATTTTTGAGTTTCAATATCAGTTAGGGAATCAATACCCTTATTATTTTGGATTTTTAGCGCTCAGTATTGGTTTAGCATTAATTTTCAATGCCAAATTGGTAGAAAAATTAGGGATGAGACTATTGGTAAAATCCGCTATAACATGCAGCATTGTTGTCTCTGCAATAACTTTAGGGTTTCACCAACCACTTTCACTTTGGGTGTTCATCTTTTTTATGTTCTTACAGCTTTTTAGCTATGGAATTTTGGTGGGTAATTTAACCTCTTTGGCTATGGCTCCTTTTGGGCATATTGCAGGTATGGGGTCTTCTATTATTGGGGCTGTTTCAACATTACTTTCGGCACCTTTGTCTATAGTGATTGGAATGTACTATGATGGCACCACATTTATTCTGATACTTGTATTTCTATTAACCGCTTGCCTATCTATGCTCATACATCGGTTTATTGAAGGGTAATCTTTTAGCTATTCATTTTCTCAACATTTCAGCCGGATAATCCCCTTTATTATCATCATTTTAGTTATTTAAACCTCGTTAGTCACTTTATCCTTTTGCCAATGCCAAGCGTGCCAAATAATGGAGCCAAACACAAATATTTCGGCAAATTGGTACAGTAGATAAAAGGAATACCAGCCCCCTATGTTAGTTATTTCGCTTGCAATCACTAAAGCAGACATGAAAGACCATACAAAAGCGATGAGTATATTCAACCATTTATTAATTTTTGCTTTTAAAATAACCGAAAGAACAATCATCAATGAAGGTACAATCAAAATGAGAGAAAAAATCACCAATAACCCCGGTGTGGTAGCACCAACGGGTGTTTTTAGCTTCATGATTTGCTCTATGTTACCAGGCGTTTTCAGCTCAAAGTAGTCTGCATAAATGTATAAAGACATGAGACAAGCCCAATGAATGGCTAGCTTACTTTTTATATTTACTTTATTGTCTATTAGCATCATATTCTGTTTTTAAGAATTATAACTTTTAGGCATCGCTGTCGAAGTTTAATTTTTGATTTTGGAACGGCTGGCCTTAAAAAACGCTAAATAACCAACTAGCACTCCTACTCCTATAAAACCAATCGGCATAGCCCAAGGGATTGTCACAGTACTGTTACCTGATTGGAGCATCAATTTTGGAAAGGCTATTAGAAAGAAACCTTTCAGAAAAAACATACATCCCAGCAAAGTAACCATTATCTGCAAGGCACTTTTCCATAAAAAATGATTGACTAAAATTGTCATCCCAATAAAAAAATGGACCATTCCAGAAAGGTTAATTAAAACTGGATCAGAATTGGAGTGCGTAATCATTTGTGAATAGTATTCACTTGAAACCAAAAACCCAACTCCTGTTGTGACCAGGTACACTGCTATTATTTTTCCAATTTTATGTGTCATTTTTTTATTCAGTATTTTTAAATTCAATGATTTTCAGTTGAGTTTTTCCAAAGCGTTTTTCCTGGCTAGTTTGTCAAATCCCATATTATATAGAAGCGCTGCTCTCGTATTTTTTTTATGATTAAATTCTTCCATGGTTCTAGTGATTTCATCGATGAAATGCCTTCGATTATATTTTCTAATTACCCCTTGTAAAAAGCTTTTTTCTAACTGAAATAAGTTTGCTCCAATCACATCCATGATCACCCCTTTAGAAAGGCAATATGCTTCGCTGCCATGAATGTTTTTATCTACCAAAGGATTTAGGTGAAGTGCAATAATGTTTCGAGCTAATTTTGCTCGCTGATGATCAAATTCGTTTTGAATCAAAAAATCTTCTGCATAAGCCCCTCCATAACTGGCAAAACATTGAGCACTGCAAACATGATTGTGCTTGTCGGTAAGCCCTATATCATGTAGAATAGATGAAACAAACAATAATTCCTCATCGACAGGTAATCCTTCAGATAATGAAAAGCCCGCGCTCCAATAAAATGACCTGAAACAATGGTTAAAAAGCATCTCGTTAGATTCATCTCTGACACGTTCAACGGCCATTTTTGAGATTTTAGAGTCGGGAACTCTAATATTGTCAAGGCTAAAACCTTTGTAGGTTTTTAACCCTAATTTCTTGAATAGCTTATGAAGGTTTTCTTGAATTTTTGCCTTTATCAGCATACGTTTAAAAGCACCTGCCTGACTTTTAGATAGAATGCCGTTTTCGGGAATAATAATATCCATTATTTGATTGATTAAGTTACTCGATATGTCTTATAATGACCTATGGAAAGGTAAAACACATCATCAGTGTTCTTGCCCTCAATTAAGAAAGCTTCTTTATTGCTGTATGTGCTTTTATTGATTTGTGAGATTCTAATCTCGCCAAGGTTTTATGCGTAGTATTTAACTTGGATTTAGCTAAATAATCTTCTAGGGTGAGCATTGCTTCATAGGCCGTTGGGTCGGCAGCATCTATTTGTATTCTTTCCATTGATCATAATTTTGTTTTAAACAAAACTACTCAATGGCGTGGGCTAAAAACTTAAACTGGTTTAAGAACGTTTCTTTGCTCTTATTTCGCTCACATATTCAGGAGTAAGCCCCAAAAATGAAGCGATTAAATATTGAGGTACGCGCTGTGCGAATTGAGGGAAGCTTTTTGTAAAGTGATAATACATTTCTTCTTTTGAGTAATCAAATATGTACTTCTTCTTCATTAATGAAGCGCCGTATGCAATCTCATATATTTTTCTAAAATATGTTTCTAAGGCAGGGAATTCTCTGAGCAATTTCTCTTGACGTCCTGCGGTAATTTTTAAAAGTGTAGTATTCTCAACAGCCTGAATGTTAAAATCGGTAGTCTCGCCTTTTTGGTAAGCCAAGTTATCCGTCATCCACCAATTTTCGATCGCAAATTGAACTGTTCTATCTATTCCATTTTCCCCTGTAAAGTACATATGCAGACAGCCTTCTAATACGTAATAATTGCAATTACATTTAGAACCCGCCGAAAGAATGATATCTTTCTTGTGATACATTTCCATATCAAAATAATCCTGAACTCTACAAAAATCCTCTTGTTCGAATTCTGTAAATTTTTTTATATGTTCTAAAAATTGTATCAACATTTTTGGTTTATCAAGCTACATACCTTCTCATCTTACAAAGATAAAAAAACCACATAACATAGTCCAATAACCAATAAAGGTATGATTATTCTGGTTTGATTTTTCACTTTAATCTTTTTTAAATTAATAGCGATAAATCTATCAAGCTATCTTGACAAAAAACTTAAACTGGTTTAAGAATAATAAAATACAGGACTTACAAGCATAAGGTACGGATCCCGTACATTCCGCAAATACAAGAGGCGGTCTCATAATGCTCTTTAAACCAAATAATATTTTATAAGTCGTGTCATACCTGACAGGTTTTGAAAACCTGTTAGGTATAAATGCCGATAAAGTGATTTTTTATTAAAGAAAATTTGGCAGCATTTAATTTATCAGACCGCCTCTTTTTTGTGCTTTGTCCCTTCTTGTGGTATTAAAACTTTTTAAAATTCACCTTACACTTTAAGAATCCCCTAAACTGAATTATCCATTTACTAGCCAATGAAATACCCTCAATCTATCAAGCCCTTTTCAACATCTTGGCGGATGATAAGATAAAATATTATAATTATAAACAGTTCGAGTAACATCCATAATCCTCCGCTAATGATTCCAGACCATAAGCTATTCAGGAAAATTCTCAATAAGGCAAATAATACCAAGAAAATAGGGATGGCAAAACCTGAGATTAATCCCAATGTTTTGAGATAGGCAGCCCAAAACAATCGGTTTTTCAAGAACTGAGGCAGAGAAACATCTAAATGGGTGGTATACACGGCAAACAACCTTATCAATGTTTTTTGTAAATGAACCGATTGGGTAATATTTTCTGCCTCAAACATAGGATTCTCCTCCAGATACAGCTCGGCGGTATTCATACTATTAGAAAAAATAGTGCCCATGCTTTTGGGGACGCTTTCCAGTAAATTGTGCCTAAGATCTAAAGACTTAAGTTTGAGCTTCAATATTTCAGGTGGCAGGCCTTTGAGCTGATTATGAGACAGGTCTAAAGTTTTTAGCTTGGTAAGTTGTTGAATATCAGCAGGGATGCTCGTCAACTGGTTGTGGGCCAAGTTCAATTCTTCCAAATTACCACATTCCAACAACATAGGAGGCAAAACGGAAAGTTGTTGGTTGCTCAGGTCCAACGAGGTAAGCACCAATAATTCTTCTTTGAGCGCAGGGGTACCTTCCACCAAGTGCAATGCCAACACAACATTGGCTACATCTACACTGGTGAGTAACTGCCGTATTTGTTCATGGTATGTGGTGCTTTCCATCTTTTAAGTTAACTGCAAAAAGCTGACAGTAGTTGTACTGCCAGCTCGATTCACACACAAGAAGGAGCGCTTAACAACTCCATAAAATATTACCCTTAAAGTTTGATCTACTTGAGAAAAGCTTTTTTAGAAAGGAAGATCGTCTAATACCGTTTTTTTGGCTTTAACTACTTTCTTTTTGACTGTTTTTTGAACCTTGGTTGTTTTGGCTGGAGCAGTCTCCATTGGCACATAGTCTATTTGTTCTTTGGTGTAATAGGTTTTGCGCTTGTTGAGTTTTTGTACCAAAATCTCCGATCCAGTAGGTGAATGGGTCTTGTCTGGATGGTGAATTTTCATAAAATCTCTGATTTCTCCAGCAATGATGTCAGGATTGATAATTTTAATTTTTTCCTCTCCTTCTTTCAATACCATTTTGATTTGACGGTGCAACTCTCTCACTGCATTGTCAGGAAGTAATTCAGCATGAGAAAAGGGCGAAATTTTGGCTTCCCATAAAATCTCATCTACATAGGCATTCCCAATACCTCGTACAATCTTCTGGTCAATCAAGAAAGATTTGATAGGTACTCTAGGGTTATTTTGTAGTTTTTCTTGCAAATACTTCACATTGAACTGATAATCAAGGGCATCGGGTGCGGTAGGATTTTTTGGATTGAGGTTAATTCGAGCCAAAGCCATAGCATCGGTTACTGCCAAGCCTTTGCCTCCTTCAAACTGCAATTCCAAAATAAGATCCGATACTTGATCGTTGGGTAGTTCTACAAATTGGCCTTTGAGCATCAAATGAATCCCCAAAACCTCTTTGTTGCTGAACTCAAAATAGAGTTCTTTTCCGTGACGTTTCACACTTTTCAACCATTGTCCTTCCAGCATTTCTTTGCACTTATCTTCAGAAGTGTTCAGTTTTTTGGAATTATAAATGGTAAAAGACTGGAGAGTTTTTCCAGCAAATCGTTTTTGCAAGTTGCTTCTAAATACTTGCAGGTCCGGTAATTCTGGCATAGTGTTATTTTTTTTATAGAATAGAAAACTATTCTGAGCGGGAAAATTGATTTTTAGTGTTGATTTATATGTAAATATACGGAGTAGAGCTACCTTTCACCATTGATATAGAAGCGGATATTAAAATTATTTTTTTTTATAAACATTCCCATCTAATAACCTCATAATAAGGCACTTATTCAAAAACACTGTTAGCTCAAAAAATAATTCATATGAACTTTTGAATGAGAATATTTATTAGGTAAATTACTTTTGTAAGATAGAATTTAGAATATGTTTAAAAATTATAACCTGAGCTAAAAAAGCGACTTTTATGCCCTGATTTTAGCAATTCCCCGGCAAGCCGGGATCTAAGGATTTGCAGCAATAGCTTTGGCTATTCCTTTAAAAATATGCTTCATCAGCACAAAAAATCCATCATTTTTATACTCGGAGACAAAATTTAAACATACTCTTATATCAATTTCGTCATCTAAAGTAAGTTCGTTCAACCCAAAAATATTTCAAGTCGCAAGTCTTTATGCCTATCAAAGTAGTGATATCTATATTATTGTTGCACCTGTTAGTATCTTGCACTACTTCCAACCACCCATTTCTACCTAAAGCCAAGCAAGGTGTACTCAACCTTCAACGTTGGGATTTTAGCCAAAAACTCAAAGTAGATTTATCTGGTGAATGGGCGTTTTACTTCAACGAATACCTTTCTTTAAAACAGTTGGCTACCAAGTCAACTACGCAATACATTACCATCAAAAAACAGGCGGAGGGTTGGAAAAACCAGCCTTGGCAAGACACTCATTTGGGAAGTTTTGGTTATGCTACTTATCATTTAACCGTTATTTTACCAAAATCAAAGCCTGGCTCTCTGGCCCTGAAGATCCCTCCTCCCAAAACCAGTTATCGCGCTTTTATCAATGGACAATTATTAGGAAAGGCAGGAGAGGCAGGTCGCAACCAAGCATCTACGACTCCCTCTTATAACCCACTATTAATTTCTCTGGATAACCTATCAAGTGATACACTACAGATTGTAATGCAGGTAGCCAACTTTCATCATCGTAAAGGAGGAATGGCTGAAGCTCCTATTCTGGGAGCTAAAATGGTGCTTGAGTCACAAACCAATTATAAGATTTGGAGAGATATTTTCTTGATGGGAACCTTTTTTATGATGGGGATCAATCACTTATTTTTATTTTTTCTCTATCGCAAAGGTGTATCAAGTCTTTACTTTGCGCTCATTTGTTTTATTACTTTGGGGCGTAGCCTGGTATTAGGTGAAATGATCATCACAAATTTGTTGCCTGTTGTTTCCTGGGAATGGATGCTCAGAATAGAATATTTAGGCTTTTTTGGTAATATTTTATTTGCTGCCTTGTTTGCCAGGGCTTTATTTCCTCAACAATTTTCTCGCTGGGTTACTCAACTTATTGTGGTATTCAATACTCTTTGTTTAGGCCTGGTCTTTATTACTCCCGCCCGAATTCATTCTTTTATATTTCCGTTTGCTTACATCATTATTCCTTTCATTCTTGTTGTATTAGTCGCCGTAACTATTGCGATGATTCGGCAAAAAGCAAAAGGAGGTGGCATTTATCTAGCTGGCAATTTCGTGGTCATTTTTACCATTATCAATGACGTATTATATCACACAGGCATTATCTATACAACTGACCTCATATTTTTGGGAGTTTTTGCCTATTTCTTTTCTCAATCATTTTTAATTGCCCAACGTTTTTCTTCAGCTTTTTATCAAGCTGAAGATTCCTCAAAAAAACTCAAAATGCTCAATGAAACCCTCGAATTGCGCGTAAGTAGTCGTACCCATGAACTTAAGCAACAAAAAGATACTATTAAGGAGAAAAATCAAAAACTAGAAATTCAAGCCAAGCGCATTGGTGATAGCATCAAAGTAGCTCAAAATATACAACAAACTATTTTACCCGATGAACAGCAGCTTAAGCAATATTTTGCGGACTATTTCTTGATGTATCGGCCTAAAGATATGGTTTCGGGAGATTTTTATTGGATTCATCAAATTCAGGAACAATTGATTGTGGTGGCAGCCGACTGTACTGGACACGGAGTGCCTGGGGCAATGATGACCATGATCGGCAAAATGTCTCTGGATAAAATTGTAAAAGATCAACAGGTTACCTCTCCTAAAGAAATTATACATCAACTCCACCAAGAAATAAACTCAACACTTATAAAAGACCGAGCTTATGATTACCACGGGATGGATTTGGCAATATTTGCTTTGCAACCACATACCTCGACTCAATTCCGTCTAACTTTTGCTGGGGCAAAGACCAATCTGTACTATATTACCTTTCCATACAAAGATTTTAAATCGTTGGCTGGTAGCCGAAAACCCATTGGAGGAGAAGCATACGAACATTTGTCTTTTCATAATCAGGAGGTGATTTTGCCTAGAGGAGCCATGGTATATATGGGGAGTGATGGATTGGCCGATCAAAATAATCACCGTCGCAGGCGATTTGGCACCAAGCTTTTGTATCAGTTACTCAAAGAAAATGCCCATTTAAGTGCCACCAAACAACAAGAAATTTTAGAAGAAGCTCTTGAGCTGCATATGCTCAAGAGCGAACAGAGAGATGATATTTTATGGTTGGGGTTACGGCTTTAACCTCCCCATGATTATTATTTGTAAGCTTTTAGCCTTTTTTATTAGTAGCTTTATTATGCCACTTGATGTATCCTTTTACTTTCACTTTAAACCAAGTGTATTGATTGTAGTGATCGTTGTAAGACTTAAATTTTTTCTTTTGAGTATCCAATACTTCAATCGGATTGTCTTTAGGCAATTGCTGCAAAGTGCCAAACAATACCTTTTCTTCGTTAAGTACTGGCTCAAGATACAAACGAGCATCATTGAGGTTATCTACACTTAGTTTGCCTTCTTGGTTGGTGCAGTATACCCGATTGATTACCCGGCTATCGCTACGCTCCCAATGACGGGCCAACACCCACAGTTCCATTTCTACTTCGCCTACCTCCCCTTTTTTGGTTTTGTATACTTTCTTGATCAGTCCATCTCCATCTTGGGTGATGTTACGGTCCAACAAAGTATCTTGCAATTCAATATTGGCAAAAATACTGGTTTCGGTTGAAAGAATTTCAGCCTTGGGTTCCGACAACACCTCTACTTTGTAAGTAGGCTTAGGGGCTTTTTTGACCTTAATCGGAGAAGCAGTGGTAAGCTTTCGCCCTGCTCTTTTTTTGCCATTGGGTGGATAATAGAAAGTAACCGACTCAGGTACTGGGTTCGATTTCTTTGCTACCATCTTGGGGGTATAATATTTTGCATAAGGGTTGTTTTGTGTCAATTGCTTGACATTGCCCTTTCGCTCTGACACTGGGTCTTTTTTTCCTTCGTTATCTACTTCGTCAGATTTTTTGTCGGTATCAGTAGAGTCTTGGGTATTTGCTTTGGGATCTTTTTTAGTAGTAGCAGTATCTTCAGATTGAGGGTCTTTATTGGTATTTGGCGTATTTTGAGCCAATCCCTTGTTACCTGAATGGGTATTGTTAGTATCGGTTTGGCTAGTATTATTCTTATCGGCTTTTTGTGGACGTAAAGCGCGCATAATTACCAATACCGCAGGTACAATAAGGGTAAACAAAAGCACATATTTGTACTTTTTCCAAAAGCTTTTCTTGTTGTTATCTTCTTGCGTCATTGTTTGACTGAGGGTTAGGCAGTTTATACTTCTCTGCCAATTTAGTAAATTATTCTCGATAAATAAGGCATCCCTATAGATTATGTAATGGCGTTCGAGGGATTTCCCAGCTATTTGAACGATGAAATCGAGGTTTTATTGAGCTAAGTTTATTTCTTACCTCTAAACAAATTGACCAATGGTGAAAACGATTTTCTCAAAAAATTGGAGTGTCCCGTCTCATCTTCATTCTGAGAAGAACGCGTTAAACCATTTTTATCATAGGTCTCTTGCCATTTATCCAAGCGCTTATCAAACCGTAATTCCTCGTCAGCGCGACTGTTAAGTTGTTCAGCCAGAAAACACAGCATTTGGTAGGTGTGCGGCGTTTCCTGGATTTTGCGTTCTATTTGGCTACGTTCGTGAGGATTGGTGTACAACCATTTGAAATAATCGTTGCTCAGGCGTTTGCTCAATTCAAGTTGTACCTGCATATCAGTAAGCGGAGGCATAGATTCCATCTTTAGATTGAGCCAGGAGTTGGAATAAGCCTTACCTCCTACAAATACAAAAGAACCCCGGTGGGGCTGCTGGGTATGTACCAAGAGTGCTACATTACGTTTGTTTTTGAGGGAATTGAGGTCGTCAAAAAACTGGGGATTGAAGTAAGGATCAATTTTAGGATTGTCCAAAATGGCATCAAAATGCTCCAGTACCAAGATATACCAACGGTTTTGCTGCTCTATGTCTTTGAAAAAATCGTTGAAATGGGCATACATCTCCTCCTGCCCTCCCATTTGGTGGTGAATTTCGCGCAACATCCCAGCATATTTATAGGCAAAGTTTTTAAAATCGATGACAATAGGCTGGTATTCTTCAAACCCAATATTGCGAAAGGCTTTTTGGATATCGGCAAATACCCGACGCTTTCCTGTACCATCTTCTCCATATAGGTTGACCGAAGTGCGTTGTAGCAACAAGTTTTTGGCGATTTTTTCGGTAAAAGCAGGGCGTAAACTATGGTCAAACAAGAGTTTGGAAAAATCGGGCTGAGGTAGCTTGGGCAAGGTTGGCAACGTATTCTGAGTCGCTTGCGCTTCTTGTATCTTTTCCTCTTTTATTTCCTGATTGATCAAGTCTTTTAAATGAGCCAGGCTTCCCTTAATTTCTTGAAAATAGGCTTGTTCGGTGTCTGTATCTACCAGTTGGTCTTCAATGGCATCATTCATCACTCCCCAACGACCCGAGAGCTTCATGGCCGCATCGCGCAGATAGGTTTCAGGGCGCAAGTCCAAAAAATCAAGGGTGGCTTCAATGGCTTTGCCCATTTGTTTTTGTTGAATGAGTGTTTCAAGGTGGGCAATGAAGGTTTGTTTATCTTCCATTGTGTTGAGTTTTTCTTCAGAGTATGTTGACACTTCAGGATTTTTCTTGTGTAATCGGGTGAGGGTAAAGGTACAATTTTTAGGGAAATGGTGCAATTACTGTTTTATTATCCTACTGGTAGGCTTGGATTGAATGCTAAAGGTAAAATTGCTGGTGTTGTTTTACTTTAAACACCAGCAACTTGAGAAATATAGGGTTAGGACTATTACCCATATTTTTTAATCAAACTTCATTACTGAGAAATCATTTGATACACCATGCCCATAAATTCTTTACGATGACCTTGCTGATCACGGCCCAAAGCTCCTCGCGCCAATTGGTGAATTTTATCATAAGAAATCTGAGCGTGAGGTGAATTGCGTAGACGCATGCCAAAAGCAGCCACCGCCGCTGAAAAACGAAAGCGATTTGTAGTTTGAGCTTGTACCCTGTTTTTCACTATTTGCTGCAAAAGCTTACTCTGCTCACCGTCGGGTTGCTTGTAGCGCAGCTTTACCGTTACCAATTCATTCCCGCTCAAAGCAGCACTGTCCAGTTGGTTTACCTTTTGGTACTTCAAAGGAATGTCTACCGTACCCGTAGCTTCATTTATGGTTTGTGGCACAATTTCGTACAAGGCCGTTACAGTATGCCCTGCTCCTAGTTCTCCGGCGTCTACTTTGTCATTGCTAAAGTCTTTGTCTTTGAGCACTCGGTTGTCGTAGCCAATCAAGCGATAAGATTTTACAAAAGCAGGATTGAACTCTACCTGAATCTTCACGTCTTTGGCAATGGTGTATAAAGTACCAGCTAAGCTCTGTGCCAATACTTTTTTGGCTTCGTTTAATTGATCAATGTAAAAATAGTTTCCATTACCTGCATTAGACACTTTTTCCATCATAGAGTCGTTCAGGTTTCCAGTACCAAACCCAAGGCAAGTCAAGAATACACCTGTTTTTCGTTTTTCGCGAATCAACTCTAGTAAAGCCTCGTCGCTGGAAGGTCCCACGTTGAAATCACCATCAGTAGCCAGAATAATACGATTATTTCCACCTTTGATAAATGCTTGTTGGGCAACTTTGTACGCCAATGCGATACCTTCTCCTCCCGAAGTACTACCCCCTGCATCCAGGTTTTTAATGGCTTCCATAATTTTTTTCTTTTGGCTCACTGGGGTAGGCGGTAGTACCAACCCAGCTGCTCCAGCATATACCACCATGGCTACGGTAGTTTTTGCTCCTTTGAGTTGATCCAGAAGTATTTCAAAAGAATCTTTGAGTAAGGGTAACTTATCTACCGCATCCATAGATCCTGATACATCCAGCAAAAACACCAAATTGGAAGGTACCGCTTGTTCATCTTTGAGTTTTTTGCCCTGCAAACCAATGTGTAGCAACTTATGGGCTGGATTCCAAGGACAATCGCCATATTCGGTATTGATAGAAAATGGGGCTGTTTTTCTATTGTTTATGGATTGCGGTTGGGGGTAATCATAATCAAAATAATTGATCATTTCCTCGATTCTTACTGCATCTACCGGAGGGCGCATATTGTAGCCCAAAAAACGGCGTACATTGGCATAAGAGGCATTGTCTACATCAATAGAAAAGGTAGACAAGGGGCGATCCCACGGCTGATAAAAGTGACTGCTATATGTTTTCGCATATTTTTCTTGCTCAATATCTACTTTTACTTCGCCAAAAAATTGTTTGATGGGGTCAAGTTTGTCAAACTTAAGGTCAGCGCTCAAATCTCCTGCGCCCATTTTTTTCATTACTTCCGATTCGTACCTAAGTGCTACAGCTTCTCTTTGCGTAAGTGCTGACAAGGCTTCGACCAGGTTGGCTCCTTTGAAAAAGGTTTCATAAAAAGTATACCCATCTATGCCATCTCCTAGATTATCAAAGCGAGGCAAAGTTAAATCCTTGAATTCTACAGTGATAAACAGCGTAAAAGCATTGAGTCTTTTGCTTAACACTGGTGCCTCTTTTTTCATAATTTGGCGCACTTTATTTGTGTTGAGCGGCTGCTTGGGCATATGTGTTTTAGGATCTAATCCCCCACCGGCGTTCTTAACCAAGATATCTTTCACCTTCTCAATCTCACCCAAAAGAGCCGCAGTGCGTTGCTTTAATTGTTCAGATCGCTTGATACGTTCCAAGCCTTCTCGAGAATTGCCTTGTTTTTTTACATCGGCTTTCAAAGCTTTAAGGGCGTTATCACTCGCTCCTTTAGCATTATACAAACTGTGTTCTAAGGAGTTTAATAAAGTATATTGGCGTATAGGTGGCGATGATTGGCAAGCCGCTAAAGCGCCCAACCCGCCATAAAGAAATATAATGAGGAATTGTTTTTTTATAGTATCCATTGAAAAAATATTGTTGTTTTACAGTGTTTTACAGTGTTCTTCAGGGGATACTTGAGAGGTAGAATTGAGTGGAGGAAATTCCTTTACAGACTTTTTTTGCGCTTCATTGCCTAATGAGGAAAAATAAAATTTCAACATCTAAACCCTCACTTGTTGGTGTCGCTCGCTTAAACACCGAACAAGAGGCTATAAAAGTCTGGTATTTTAATAATTGCCAATGGGGCCAAGTTTCTTTGCTACTTTTTGCTCGTATTGCAAAACCTTGGACTGAAAATGAGTCAGGCTGGTCAAGCCTTCTACCACATTGGTTCCTTTAAAATAAATGTCATAAAATTGCTTTTTGTCTTGAATATAGCCTTCATTCGTTTTGTCAAAAGGTTCAATGTCCAAGTCTTTGAATTCAGCTTTCAGGAAATTGATATAGCTCGCTAATTTTTTTATGAGGCTTTCTACCTCCTTGCGTAAACCACTACTGGCCAGCGGCCTTTTTACAGTATGGGCTTTGGGGTCAAGGCCGTCTCCTCGCTCTGTCACCATCTTCCATTTTACTTTCTCAATCTCCCCTAATAGCTGAGCTGTTTCCTTTTTTAGCCGTTCAGCTCGCTTGATTCTTTCCAGCCCTTCGCGGCTATTTCCTTGCTTTTTCACTTCCATTTTCAAACGTCTTAACCAATTGTCACTTGTAGTCTTGGCTGACACCAAGGAATGCTCCATAGCACTATTGTAAACAATGGTTCTCCACAATGCCTCTTTTTTCTGGCAACTGGTCAAGGCTAATAATATGATTGCAGTAATGATTACTTGTATTTTCATCGTTTTTGATATTTAGAAGGATTAATAAACAGATAGATCACCCGCACCTAGCTTTTTCAGGACTTCGGCTTCATAGCGTCTCACGGTGAGTTGATGCACAGTAAGGCTAGAAAGTGCTTCTATTACGGTAGCATCTCCATAAAACATTTCATAGAAGCTCATCTTTTTGGGATACATCATGTCTTTGGTCAAAGGCGCAAATCTCGGAAGATCCAAGTCTTTGTATTTAATGGATAGAAATTTGACATAGTCATCCAGTGCTTTGATCAGTTTTGGTGTATTGGCCTTCATGACTTCCTCGACTTTTGCGGTATTTTGAGGGTCTTTAGGCATTTTTGTTTGGGGATCAAGCCCTCCTCCCGCATCTGTCATCAGGAGGGTTTTAAGTTTATCAATTTCTGCTTCTACTTCATTTGTACGCTTTTTCAAGATTTCCGCTCGTTTCACTCTTTCTAATCCTTCACGACTATTCCCCTGCTTTTTCACATCTTTTTTGAGCGCTACTAACGCCAAATCGCTTGCTTTTTTTGCTGGCACCGTAGCCACCCGAAGCGATTTAAGCCATTCCTGAGAACGTTTTACTGGAGTTTTTTGCTGACAGGCACTTGCCAATAGCACAAGTACTACTAATACCCCTAAATTATTGGGGGTTTTCATAAAAGTTATCATCACAGATTAATGTTTGATTATGTTTTGTTGAATAAAGGTTTATGAATAAAGTTTATCTAGCGAGATCGCATCATCGATATTCTTTTTATTGAAGTCTTGGGTATATACTCGTGTTTTTTAACAAAAATAAAGGCTTTTTTGCCTTCAAAAGGCTCATTTTTAGTAAAAAGAGTCTCAATAACAGGTTTTTCCAGCAAAGTACATCAAATTTAACGCTACTCAGAGATTGACTCCATTTCCTCAATCTGTTTGTGTTTATTGGGAGGAATGGTCGTGAAACTTCACAAGAATTATCGTTGAATCATTCATGAAGAGTCTTTTTATTTTAGAGGCGAAGTTACTAAATTAGCTCATATCACTTTACTCATTATTTGACAATTATGGCCAAACAACGTCGCGATTTTTTGCAAAGCTTTTTTCCCAAACAAACCCTTCAGGATTTGGCCGCTCAAGGTCAATCGGCTCCTCCCCCACCCGATGCGGAGGTAATTGCCCTGAATCGCATTGGTTATGGCCCACGCCCAGGAGATGTGGCTACGGTAAAGAAAAAAGGGTTGAAGCGCTACATTCTGGAGCAACTCAACCCCAAGGATGACCAAGATCCAGTACTGAAGCAGCAACTGGCCAAGGCCCGACTCAAAATTAAATATAAAGGCAAGGCGGGTAAGTTTCCCTCAGTAGATGAGGACCGCCCTTTGAAGCTCCTCAATGCCTCGATAGAAGACCTTTGGAAATTGCGCGACCGTAAAAAAGTACATCGCAAAGAACAACAACGGCCCGGTCAGGAAGTGTTGGTAGCTACTTGGCTACGAGCTACTTACAGCAAGTGGCAATTGCGGGAGGTAATGGCGGAGTTTTGGCACAACCATTTCAATGTAAGCGTGCAAGCCGATGCTCGTATTGCGCTTACTTTGCCCATTTATGATCGGGAGGTGATCAGGAAAAATTGCTTTGGAAATTTTCGTAACTTTTTGGAAGATGTGGCCCAGAGTGTGGCCATGCAATATTACTTAGACAATGTATACAGCAAGGCCAGTCCGGCGAATGAAAACTACGCCCGGGAATTGTTTGAATTGCACACTTTAGGGGCTGATCATTACCTCAATCATTTGTATGACCAATGGCGCCAAGTACCAGGAGCCACCGAGGGTAAACCTCAGGGTTATATAGACGAAGATGTGTACGAAGCAGCGCGCGCTTTCACGGGTTGGACGATTGCCGATGGCTCCCGTATTAAAGGAGGCGAACGTTTGCCTAATACGGGTAAGTTTCATTATTACGAAGGCTGGCACGACAATTACCAAAAACGGGTACTGGGTACCGAGTTTTCGTCAAATCAGCCGCCTATGGCTGATGGCAAAAAGGTGTTGGATTTGGTAGCTTATCACCCTGGGACGGCAAAGTTTATCTGTACCAAGCTTTGTCGCCGTTTGGTAGCCGATGAACCACCTCAGGCTTTGATAAACAAAGCAGTAGCTACTTGGACTCAACACCAAAAGTCACCCGACCAGATCAAGCAAGTGTTGCGAACCATTTTGTTGTCGCCCGAATTTACCCAAAACTGGGGCAAGAAAGTAAAACGTCCTTTTGAGTTGGCGATTTCGTTTTTACGCGCTACCGAAGCCCAAGTTACGCCTCATCGCAATATGAATTATTTGCTACAAAACATGGGGTATATGTTATACCAATGGCCAACCCCTACCGGGCACCCCGATGTAGCCAGTTATTGGATCAATTCTAATATGATGCTCACCCGCTGGAACTTGATGTCTACTTTGCTGTTTGGGCGTCGCTGGCATAAATCGGCCAAATTTAGCCTCAAATCCCAAATACCCGCTTCGGCCAAGAGTGCGTATGCAATGACTGATTTTTGGATCAAGCGAATTTTGAACGGTGAGGTGAAACCCCAAACCCGTAGCATGCTAGCCAATTACCTGGCGGGCGGTGGCAGCCCCGACGAACCTCCTTTTGGCAACCCTAAGGAGGTAAACTTTCGCCTGAAAGCAATGGTGGCTTTGATTGGTATGACTCCTGATTTTCAATGGCGATAACGTTGAATGATGAATTAGCTTGTACCAGGCAGGCTTTCGGTACCTGCCTGGTAAAGACTAGTTGTATTCAAAGATTTTGGAAATCTTACCTCCTCTAAACTCAAACAAGGTCATTTTAGGTTTTCCATCTTTTTTGTCTCTAAAAACAAACTTTTTTTCCACAGTTGCAGCATTTAGGCCAACAATCATATTGACGATTTCCATATCTCTAATACTACCATTGTAGCTCCCTTTTTTCTGATTTCTTACATATCCATCATACAACTGTTTCCTGGTGTATGCTCCTCCATATTTGGGATGTACATAGGTAAAATCATCGGTTACCAGTTTAAATATCTCGTTGATATCATCTATAGTTGAGTTTGCCTGAAAGACCTTTACATTTAAACGGTAATAACTTTTCAAAACGGACACGAGAGAATCTTTGTGAGTCATAGGTGCGTTTTTTTGGGCATAAGTTACCGTTGGAAATGAGCATAGAATTCCTGCCCATGTCAGAAACACAAGTATTTTTTTCATGCTTATAAATTATTTAAAGGTTATAGTAGAGATTTGTCTGAAATGCAGCATCCAATTTTGTCTCCATCAGTCACGATCCTGACCTCTAGTTTGCTAAATTGGGTACGAATTAATGTCAGTGCTTTATTCATTGAAATGTTTTTTCCTCTATACACAAACTTCCCTCCTTCATCGGCAAGCTGCTTTAAGTACTTTATGGATACCGACCTCAAAGGGGTTGGATGAGATTTCGTCATTGAATCTGAAGCAGCTACAAATGTTTTTTGAACTACAGC
This sequence comes from Microscillaceae bacterium, assembly GCA_003483885.1. GTDB lineage: Bacteria > Bacteroidota > Bacteroidia > Cytophagales > Microscillaceae > Microscilla. The sequence goes on along the minus strand of DMXI01000101.1, from coordinate 11,385 downwards.
TACTTTGTTGAAAGAAAAAACGCAAAGCGACAGCAAGCAAATTAAAAAAGTGAGTCTTATAACCTTGGAAGGTTTTGAAGTAGCCCGTGAAATCATGAGTATTCTCTTTTTGGCAGAAGAATAATTGATCGCACTACTCAAGCTATGACTATTATGAAGGCCTGAGTAATGCAATAGTAGTTTTTGATAATCGATTTTATCGCCATTTTGGCTCAATACCTGTTGATCTGCCAAAAACTCATGGTTCAGCTTAATGGCGTTTTTCACCCAATAAATAATGGGGTTCCACCAAAAAAAGATTTGTAAAACCTCCATAAATAATATATCCAAGGTATGCTTTTGGTCGACATGGGCTTGTTCGTGTAATAATACTTCTCGAGCCAATGAGTTGGCTTCTACTTCTTTTTGGGGTAAAAATATGTAATGCAAAAAAGAATAGGGTATCTCGGCTTCTGGTAATAAAACCCGCGTGTAAACAGGTCCTGAAATCTTATGATGACGCTGAATTAATTGTCTTAGTTTTATCAAGCCAATCATAAAGCGAATGCTAAATATTGACACTCCCAAAAAGTATAAAAACCAAAGCCAATCACGGTTTGATAAAACACTGGTCCTCAATGTTTTTATTGTCAAGTCATTAAAAACATAAGATGCAGACGTAGACAACCCCGAAACTTGATAGCCTTGAGAAACCCAAGAAATACTTACCAAAGGGATTACTCCTGAAAAAACGAGTATTCCTAGTAAATAAAACCTTTTGAAGGCGTGCATTTTTACTTGTTCCAGCGCCAGTTTGTAAAATGTAAACAATAACAAAAGACATATAATCGATTTCAAAAGATAAAGTATCATTCTTCTGTCTTTTTAATTTGTTCATCAATTAGTTTTTTCAACTCCTCTAATTCTTTACGATTAAGGTCGGTTTCTTTGGTAAAAAACGATACAAACTGAGATGCTGAATTATTAAAAAAGCCTTTAATGAGCCCTTTGATGTACTGCGCAAAATAGTCTTTCTTCTTTACTAATGGAAAATATTCCCTAGAGCGCCCTACTTGAGTATATCCCACAAATTGCTTTTCCTGCATACGTTTCAGCAACGTTGCTATAGTGGTGGTAGCTGGCTTTGGATCAGGATAGGCCTCAATTAATTCCTTCATCAAGGCTTTTTCGGCGCTCCAAAGATGCTCCATCAATTCTTCTTCTGTTTTAGTCAATTGTTTTTTCATGGATCTTATAAGGCTTCACTCTACAAACGTAGAATAAAAAATCTAATTCTACAAGTGTAGAATGATTTTTCACTTGCTTATTTGAGCTTTATTTTTCTGTTTTTGATGAAAATATTTTTAAAGGGTAACTGATGAACCAACCTGCCAGAATATATTTATAACACCATAAAACTCTCTACTTTCAGCGAGTAAGCAGTTGTTTTTTAGTACTTTTAGCCAGCCTATCAAGCTATGCTAAACTAATTTTAAATATTGTGCAAATAGATGCTACAACACATACCAACTCTAGAAGACATACAAGCTACTGCTCAGCGTATAGCGCCTATTATACATCGTACCCCAGTGCTTACCAGTAAAAGCCTGGATGAATTATCGGGGGCGCAGCTTTTTTTCAAATGTGAGAACTTCCAGAAAATTGGCGCCTTTAAGATGCGCGGGGCCAGCAGTGTAGGCACTTTGCTGGATGAAGAACGTCGCCAAAAGGGCTTGGCCACTCACTCTTCAGGCAATCACGCGCAAGCAGTGGCCCTTACTGCCAAAATGCTGGACGTACCCGCTTATATCGTGATGCCTACCAATGCCCCACAAGTCAAAAAAAACGCGGTATTGGGTTACGGGGCTACCGTGATTGATTGTGAACCTACGATTGAAGCTCGCAAGGCTACCTTAGCCCAAACTGTGGATAAAACAGGGGCTTATTTTATTCCGCCTTACAATGATTATGGGGTAGTGGCTGGGCAGGCTACATCAGCATTGGAATTGTTAGACGAAGTAGATCATTTGGATGTGGTAATGGCTCCCGTGGGTGGTGGAGGGCTGATTAGTGGTACAGCGCTCACGTGTCATTATTTACGCCCAGAGATTGAGGTGATTGCAGGAGAACCCAAAAATGCCGATGATGCTTTCCGTTCTTTTCATTCGGGCAAAATAGAACCTGTAGCCAAGGCTACCACCATTGCCGATGGTTTGCGGACTTCGCTGGGTGAGAAGACTTTTGGTATTATCAAAGAATATGTAAAGGACATTGTGACGGTAAGTGAGGAGGAAATTGTAATTGCGATGCGCCATATTTGGGAACGCATGAAAATCGTGATTGAACCTTCGTGTGCGGTACCTTTAGCGGTGGTTCTACAGCAACCTGAGCGTTTTAAAAACAAAAAAATTGGGATTATTCTTACTGGGGGGAACGTAGATTTGGGTAAGTTGCCTTTTTAGATGATTAGTTCCTTCGGATTCGGCTAATTGTTACACTGCTCTATTGTTAAATGGTTCCGCAATGCGCTTATTAACGCCTTGCGCTCACTTTTCATTTTTCACTTTTAGCTTTTCACTTTATATGTATTCTTATCCAATACAAAAGACCATTATAGGCGATGACATTGACCTCGCTTATGTGCAATTAGGCGAGGGAGATCAAACTTTAGTGTTTATCCACGGATTTGCCAGTCATATTCCGGTATGGGAACACAACCTCAATATTTTACGCAAGTATTATCGTTGTTTGGCGCTGGACTTGCCTGGCCACGGTTTATCGGCTAAGGGTGATTTTAGCTATTCGCTCGATTTTTATGGGCAAATTGTCAAGCAGTGGCTGGATAAATTGGGCATTCAAAAAGCGGTATTGGTGGGGCACTCGATGGGTGGGCAAATATCTATTAGATTAGCGCTGCAATATCCCGACTTGTTTTCTCGCTTGGTATTGGTGGCACCCGCGGGCTTCGAGACATTTACTGCCACCGAAAAAACACTGCTTGCTCAATTTGCTTCGGGCAATATTCTGGCTTCGTCGCAATACCTTAAGTGGGTTTTGAACCTTAAAAATTACTTTTATAACCTCAATGAAAAGGAACTGGCCAAGTTGAATGAATTGAACCGGGACTTTTTTTCGGTGACCGAAAATCAATATTTACCTCAAATATTGGCTGGTTCGATACAAGGCATGATGAATGCTCCGGTGTTTGATCAATTATCAAATTTGGCTTTGCCTACCTTGATTTTTTTTGGCAAAAACGATCAATTGATTCCTAACAAGTTGCTCCACGCTACCCAAACTACCGAGCGTATTGCCCAACAGGGTACCAGTCAAATTCCTCAGAGCAAACTCATTTTATACAATCAATGTGGGCATTTTTTGCAGTACGAACAACCTTCTCGGTTCAATATTGATGTATATAAGTTTCTCAATCCTCATATTTTTGGTCATTAAAAAGGCGCAAAAACAAACGAATTTATCCATATCTACCTATTCACTTATTAAGCAGGTTCAATACTCAAATCAGCAAGTTGGGGCCTCCATTCTGCATTCCTCTCATCACCTGCCAGGTACCTCGACGTATAGAGAGTACAAGTAAAGCGGATGCTGAAAAGCTTTTAACAGAGTAGGCAAATTTCCACAAAACATAAGGAAAATGAAAAAATTCGAAAAGTTGAATGCAGGTAAATTCCAGTCTATGGAAAAAAACCAAATGGATGCTCTTAAAGGAGGATTGGGTTTTGCTGACCCAAGCGTTCAGTATTCTTATGAAGCTTACTGGACACCTCACGGCATTAGAAAGAGAAAAATTGACAAGAAAACTGCCGGTGATCCAGGATGGCAGCCATTATAGTTGGTAAATAGGTAATTATCCCCTTTGAAACATGCCATTAGAAGCACCACCAACTTGCCTCTAATGGCTTTTTGTATCAAAAAAAACAATGCTATGATTTTGATATTGAGCATGCACGGTGATTTATCTACCGACTTGGTAATAGATTGGTTACGACGATACAATCATTCTTTTCTCAGGTTAGACCTGACAACATTTTTAGATAAATCAGCCACCTTTTCTCTCTTTCCTCCTGCACTTAGCATTGATGAACAAGCTATAGACATTCATGAAATACAAGCGGTGTGGTATCGCCGTACTGGTGCTTTTAGTGAATCGCAATACTTTAAAAAGCATCAGGAAAGTTTACTCCCTCAAACTGTTCGTCAATTATACCTCGAGTATGAGACTCTCACAGAAGGTTTTGCCACGCTTTTTCACGATAGATATTGGTTAAATCATCCTCAAAAAGCCTCGGTCAACAAATTAGAGGTGTTAAATATAGCTCAACAATGTGATCTACCAGTTCCTAAAACTTACGTTGTCAATACCCAAAGTCAATTGGCTACGCTATCAAAAAATCATCCCTTGATTTGCAAATCGATCTATGAACCTGATTTTCTGGATGTTGCAGACAAATCTTATATGATGTACACGGCAGAACTCACCCCAGAGGTGATCCAAAGTTTCCCTCAACGGTTTTATCCATCTTTGGTACAACAGAAAATTGACAAAGCGTATGAATTGAGAATCTTTTATCTGGAAGGCCAATTTTATCCAATGGCTATTTTCTCTCAGCAAACCACTCAAACTCAGTTAGATTTTCGTCAATACAATCGAAACAATCCCAATCGCAATGTGCCTTACCATTTGCCTCAAAAACTAACAGCTAAATTACAACTATTGATGCAAAGACTGGATTTAAACTGTGGTTCTATAGATATTATCAAAGGGATGGATGACCAGTATTACTTTCTGGAGGTAAATCCAGTTGGCCAGTTTGGCATGACCTCTAAACCTTGTAATTATGACTTATACCAATTGATTGCTCAACACCTTATCACAAAAGATTCACTTTATGAAAAAGCTCCTTACTAAAAACAGGTTTATCAATGACCTTCCCCCTGATCAGCGAGCCATTTACTCACTCAACTTCCTGATGGCCCAACTACAACCTCCTCCCGCAAAACCACTGGAAACTCAAGAAAACCCAGAAGCGTTCAAAGAGCCTGTATCATCGCCCCATGGTACGCAAAGCTTTACCCCTCAAACTTTTTATAAACCAGTATCTACTACCTTACAGGCCACAAGTTTGCAATCTTTAGAAGAATCCAGCTCATGAAAAATTATTTTGTCTTATTTGCCTGCTGCATCCCTGTAAAAGGACACAGCCGCAGCACCATTTGTGATCTGCAACGGAATACTTTCGAGCTGATTCCGAATATATTATACGAAATACTCACCGAACATGCTCACCAATCTATGCAAGAAATATTTGCAGTGTATGACAATCAATACAATGAAGAAATACAAGAGTATATGGAGTTTTTGGTAAGTAAAGAATATGGATTTTATAGCAACTCACCTCTACACTTTCCTAAAATATCGCTCGATTGGCAAACACCGTTTTCCATCACAAATGCTTTGATTGACTTTGACGAACAAAGCACCCATCAACTATCCACCATTGTCCCTCAATTATCAGCGTTGTATTGCCCTACCATAGAGTTGCGATTTTTTTATACACCTACATTGACAGCACTTACCGAAAACCTGGAGTTATTCGAAGACACCGCTTTTCGATGTATACAGCTTATTATAGGATACCATCACGATTTTTCTGCTGAGCGTTTAGTCAAACTTTTACAGAAATACCCTCGCCTACAAAATATCACTGTCCATTCTACTCCTGTATCAAGTATCAACCTAAAGATACGTTCTAAAGGTATTGTATTTACCAATCAAAAAATAACCTCAGAAGCTTGTTGCGGCAACATATCGCCTTATTACTTTACGGCTAATATTTCCACATTTACCGAAGCCCAACATTTTAATAGTTGCCTAAACCGAAAAATAGGCATAGACAAAAGAGGATATATCAAAAACTGTCCTTCTATGAATAAAAACTTTGGTCATATCGATGATATTCCCCTAAAACAGGTCGTAGAAAATGTCCATTTTCAAAAACTTTGGAAGGTAAACAAAGATCAAGTGCTTGATTGTCAGGACTGTGAGTTTAGGTATATTTGCTATGATTGCAGGGCTTATGTAGCCAACCCCAACAACGAATTGTCGAAACCTGCCAAATGCCAATACAACCCCTATGAAGCTCGTTGGGAGGATCAAGTAACCACTTGATGAAACAATTGCAAAATTGAATCGCACAGTCAAGTTGATTTTTTCTGCTTGAATTCTTCTCTTGTTAGGCTCCCTTTTGTCTTATGGATTATTTATGTCGCATTTTTTTCCATAATTTTGTACACCTACACGTATGTATGTAAGTGACTCAATCAAAACTACATTTTGCATTCTTTGAATAACTACGATATTACCTATGTATTTGTACAAGAAATACCTCGTTGCGACTTTCATACTCTTGCTTACCCTTGGGTGTCTTACCCCTGCCAAGGTCACAGGCCAAACTCCTGGTGACACTACCCAGGCTTTAGAAACAGACAGCATTCCTGAAATAGATATGGATACCGAAGAGGATGAGCTTTTGGGTATTAAAAGGAAAAAACGCAAGAAGAAAAAAAAGAAGAAAAAGCGTGATAAAAAACGCTGGTTTGGCTTTAGTACCAAAAAGACCTACCTCCGTAACCGCAACCGCAAGACTGAATTAGAAATTATTCGTTATTTGAGCGAATGGCCTGATCTGGAAGATGATCGGGATAAATTTGTACAAGAGTTTTTTTATTATGATGTCAAACGCCGCCGAATAAGAAGCGATACCTGGCAAAAAATCAAGGCTCGACGCCGTAAAGGAAACACCTTGTATTTGTTGCATGGCTTGTATCGCAAACAACGCAATCGTAAGCTTCGAGAGAAAGGGTATTTTTATATGGGCATGAAGCACAAAACCTGGGAGACGTTTGACAAAAACTATATACTCCTTACCAAGAAAAAATACGAAAAAGGTTGGCTCCGTAACTCCAAGTTTAAATATTACGACGGCAACGGAAAGAAACTCAAAGAGGTATTGCAAATGCACCATAAGACCAAGCATGGCAAGTATTATGCGTTTCATAACAATGGTCGCATTGCTGTAAAGGGAGAATATGAGTATGACAAAAAAATCAAGCGATGGACCCATTATTATAAATGGGGCAATCGTAAAAAAATGGTACAATACCCTAATCGTTTTTACCAAAAGACTTATGGCGATCGTGACACACCTTTTGATTTATATCGCTGGAATAAACGAGGAAAACAAACCTATGATTACACCCGTAATCGGAAAGGAAAGAAATAATATATGCATCCTCTAGATGTACAAAAAGCCAGTCAATTGACTGGCTTTTTCGTTTTCAAACAACTATTATAAACTGTCTAGTAAAGCTAAACTAAAGGCTATAACTTAGATTTTGAATCTTATAATTACCCTGAGGTAAAATACACGCTGTTTTATAGATATATCTTTTGAATACTGCATAGGCAGTATCTATACTTGAAGTCTTATGAAAAATAATTGCAAATGGTATGATCAGGATTACTCCTTAATAATTTGGAAGTGCAAAACTAGAACATAGAAATGAGCAAAGCTGAGCAATAATGAGTAATGGTGGGTAATTGACTATAATTATTTACAAGTTGTGTGAGCCTGATGTAGTTAGTTAGTCTGTTTTGTTTTGCTTAGTAATGTAATGTAATAAATCTTTCACACACAACTTGTTTTGAGGGCTGCTTAGTATTCAAGCCCTTCTTCTGACTTTGTATTTAATTTAATTGGCTGGGCATTCCGAGTTTTTCATAAATCTCTTTTTGCTCCTTCGGAGAAACCAATCTATGTTTCAATTGGATGTTCTCCTGTTTAAGCCAGTTATACAAAGTCTTGCGACAAACACCGTATTCTTCGGCAATTTGTTGCCGGCTTTTCACTCTATGCATACGCAGGATTTGTTAAGGGTTAGTGTAATATTTAGTATCCAAAATTATGAAAATTTTGAGTAGAATGAAAGCACTTCGAATAACTCCACAAATTATTTCAATTTAGCCTTCAACAAATCACAATTCACTGTAAATCAAACAAATAAAATTTATTGATTCACAATAATCTGAAATTATCCACTCAAAAACTCATTCTTTTGAACAATTAGTTGGAATAAAAAAAAATGTAATTAAACAAAGATAATCACTCGAAACAACAACAAATAAAGCCCAAGTGTTTGATGAATACACCAAATCTTATAGTAATTACTGTTTAAATATCCCAATAATTATACGGGTAATAATGGAGCATTGTATAGGCTTGGTAGGAATATTTTATCTAAAAATGTACTTTCGCAATAGAAAGCACACCCTGTAACGTCAAAGTACAATTTATTGCTTTATTCACGAATCCATTACTGTTTCGTATGATCAACTTATCACTTCTGGGACTCATCACCATTATCATCTTATTTGTTGCAGTGCTTTTTTCCTTTTTCTCGTTCACTGTCAAAACCAGCAACAAGACTCCCAATGTTTTAATTGCCTTTTACTTGTTGGCAGTAGCCATTGAAATCAGTTTCTTCTTTTATGAAGGTCAAGTAAATCTGCCCCTGATTATTCATAAGCTACGCGACGATGTGGGCTATTTAAAGAGCCCGTTACTTTATCTCTTCTTTTTGTCTATTATTTATTCAAACTTCCAGTTACAAGTCAAGCACCTGCTTCACCTCATTCCTTTTGTCATAGTCATTGTTGTATTTATTCCCAGGTTTTACCTGGTCAATGAAGCAACACGCGCTTTGTTTGTGCAAACCTACATTACACAACCCGAAGCCATATTTTCTGCCCTATTTGCCCACCTACAGCACGCTTTTTACCTTGTACTCATTTTTGTAGCACTGAAAGACTACCGGCAAATCATTGCTGAAAACTACTCAGACAATCGTGGATTTAGTTATCATTGGCTGCGGAAGATGGCTTGGTTTCTAACATTCATTTTTCTTTTGGCGGTTTTCAAGAATGTGTACAAACACATTGGAACCAACCTAGCCATTCTCAATCATTTGAGATCAGTGCTATTTGTAGCGCTTTTGTTTTTTTTATGCTGGATTGTCATCAATGCATTGTATTACCCGATGTTGTTTCGGGGGATTTCTATCGATCAAAAGCCTATTGCTGATGCAGAAAAATCCCAAAAACAGCCTTCAAAGTCAACCCCTCGCTTAAAACTTGCTCAAAACGAAGCAGAAGAAAAGATTGCGCTTATTAAACAAACCATAGAAAGCCAAACGTTGTATCTAGACCCTGGCCTAACCATTGATGCCCTGGCCACTCAGGTAAATTTGCCTACCAAGGAAGTATCTACTTTGATCAATCATTATTTGCAACAACATTTTTATGATTTTGTCAATGAATACCGCATTAAAAAAGCCATTGAGATTTTAGAAGATCCTGTCAATGATCAATTAACCACCCTGGAAATTTTGTATGAGGTAGGCTTCAATTCAAAATCATCCTTTTACACCGTTTTTAAGAAATATACCCACACCACCCCTTTGGCCTATCGCAAAGAATATAGAAGAAAGCACGCTGGTTCATCAGGTAATTAGATCAAGGTTGTTGTTCGTATCAGAGATTTTTGACCACAAATGCGTTCGAGTTTTTTTATTCGAACTCCTTTCTGAGGGTCTACACCTACTTTTGAAGCGATAACAATACTTTTTTCAATATTAAATCCATAGACATGAAACCTATTCATTATTTCTTGTGGGTGCTTACTTGGGTCAGCATCAGTTGCCAGGCCCAAACCCAAAAAAACCAAGTACTTGATACTACGAATCAGCCAGCAACAATCTCTACCCAAGCTCCTGATTCAACCACAGCTTTAGTACAACAAATCATACAAAAACACGCCAAGGTATTTCTCAAAGATTCTATTACAAATTCGGTTTCGGTTGGGGTACTCTTTCGGGGCCAATCCATTACAGGGCACTATGGCGAACTCGACAAGGGAAAAGGTAATACGCCCAATGATAACACCATTTATGAGATAGCTTCGGTGACCAAAACATTTACGGGTACATTGGCAGCCAAAGCGGTGCTAGACGGAAAGTTTGGCTTAGAGGACGATATTCGTCTTTATCTGGATGGCAAATACCCCAACCTTGTATACCAACAAAAGCCCATCTTGATTAAGCACCTACTCACCCATACCAGTGGCTTACCTGCTGATAACAAAGGCGTTGCGGAGGTTCCAGTGGATTTACCCTCAGCAGAACGTAGACGTAGGGTTAATGCCATAGAAAAACAGCAAACCAAAGCGAAGTTTTTTAAATATCTGCACGAAATAGCGATTACTACGGTTCCGGGTACTCATTTTAAATACTCAAATTTTGGTACCAACCTGATGGCTGCTATTATCGAGAAAGTGTACAAAAAACCTTTTCAGGACTTGGTAAAAGAAGAAATAATCGCCAAAGCTCAATTGAAAAACACTCGCTTTCGCTTAAACCCCAAAGAACAACAAAGGTTGGCCAATGGCTACAATGAACTGGGGATATTGATGCCGCATTTGATGTTGGAAAAAACGCTGTGGGGAGCCGAAGGGGCTATTAAATCTACCATTCCCGATTTGCTCCAATACATTCGTTTTCAGTTAGATGATCGCAACCTGATGGCCAAAGAAGCTCACAAGTCCATTCGAGAATTAGACACGCATTATTGGATAGGCTATTTTTGGTGGATCATCGGAGCCAAGGGCAAAGATTTACACTTCAGACACGATGGTGGCGCCGCGGGTATGCGCAATGTAATGCTGATTTACCCTGAATCGGGCATTGGTATTTCGGTCATGACCAATGTGATTGGCCCTCAAATATTTGACAACCTCTCTAAACTAGGCAAACGAATTTACTATGATTTAAAAAAGCAATAATCCGCATTTTAATTGTTGAATTACCCTAACTTCTTGTATGGTCTTAGCAGAGCAAGACTATACAACGCTCTCTTTGGTCTCTCTTCCGATAAGATCAAAGACTTAAGAAGGTTTTAAAACGTTAAGTTATTTAATTATCAATTGTTCCGTAATACGTTACGGAACAATTCCTTTATTGAACAAGTCATACTGTTATTGAAAAAAACAATCCTTTTGCTTAACTTTGCGTATATTCAAAAAAATCAAACGCAATACACTCATGTATTACTCACACTTTAAATACGCCGATTACCTCCTGCGTCTCTTACCTTTGGGCAATTTATAATCGCCCCCCATTCTCTTAGGAATGGTACCAAAATAAATTTACATTTTTAACTTTCTATTTCGCTGCCATGATTCGTTAAAAAAACTTGTCGTAGCGCTGCTATGCCGCGTTTTTTTGCCTCTCCTGACAACAAAATATTTTGTTAAACTATAGAACTTTATTTTT
>DMXI01000362.1 GCA_003483885.1 Microscillaceae bacterium | reverse complement strand
GGCTATATTTTCACTAGATAAGTTTGCTGAGGGCAACCACTTATCTTCAAGTCAAATGTCCGCTATAAAAGGTGGCCGTAAAAAAATCATCATTGTAAACAAAGATCAGTTTCAAGACAATCCAGATGGTATAGTACCAACTGGTCCTGACGACAATTCTGACACAAAGGATGATAATGGTGGATTAACTTTAACACCACCTACGCCTCCAATTGGTGGATAATGTATGAATGCAATTAAAAGCCTTGAAAATTACTTTTAAGGTATAGACCGATTATTTTTTAATCGGTCTATTTTTTTATCTACCACTTCATTTTTACCCTTCTAATCTTTTTAGCAAATGGCTTAAATTCTTACTAAGTAAGAATTTATTGATTTCTCGATCTCATATTAGACTTGATCGACCTGCCGAACTAGAAAATTGTTACCTTTTCGGAAAAAATGAGAAAAACAATTGCGTTTTTTTCACTTTACTCACTTATGAGAAAAATCAATATTGTAAGTTTTTAATAAGAAATGTAAAAAAACGAGGAAGAAATTGGTGGGTAAAAATAAGGGCAAAAAAAAACTTGAGGGAAGCCAACAGGCGTTGACTATCCCCCAAGATCCTTCAACCAGCTATGCAATGCAAATGTAGAGCATATTGTTGGCTTTTGCAAACAATAAATGCACAAAAAGATAATAATTAGTTTATGAATGCTTAAATTGCTTACTGGCTAAATTCGTATGATGTCAAAATTATAACTACCCATGGAAGCGTACATTTCTATTCATCCAGAAGTAATAGAAGCCCTTGAAACCAATCGTCCTGTAGTGGCTTTAGAATCTACCATTATTGCCCACGGATTGCCTTATCCGGTCAATAAAACGACTGCTTATCAGTTAGAAAAAATCATTCGTGAAGCTGGTGCTGTTCCTGCCACCATTGCCATTATCAACGGCAAAATCAAGGTAGGTCTTGATGCTGATGACTTGGAATTAATTGCTTCAGAAGATGAACCTGTTGTTAAAGTCAGTCGTCGAGATTTGCCTCTATTGATTGCCAGAAAAAGACATGGTGCTACTACCGTAGCCGCCACCATGTTAATCGCTTCTTGGGTAGGCATACAAGTATTTGTAACCGGTGGTATAGGGGGCGTACATAGAGATGGTGAAAACACTTTAGATATTTCGGCTGATTTGATGGAACTCGCCCGTACCAATGTAGCTGTAGTGTGTGCTGGGGCTAAATCTATTCTAGATTTAGGACTCACCTTAGAGTATTTAGAAACCCAGGGAGTACCCGTGGTAGGATTTCAAACGACCGAATTTCCTGCTTTTTATACCTCCAAAAGCGGCCATAAAATAGACCGAATAGAGAATGTAGAAGTATTGGCCAAAGCACTTAAGGCCAAGTGGGACTTAAACCTAAACGGCGGAGTAGTAGTAGCCAATCCTATTCCTCCTCGATTTGAAATAGACCACGATTATTTGGAAAGAGTCACCATTGGTGCTTTACAAGATGCTGCTCAGCAAAATATTCAAGGCAAAGCAGTGACTCCTTTTTTACTTAGTCGTATCAAAGACCTTACTCAGGGAGAAAGCCTGGAAGCGAACCAACAATTGGTTTACCATAACGCCCGACTAGGTGCGGAACTGGCCATAGAGTTGGCAAGTTTGTAACGTTTAACTAATTTCTATTTTTTTGGCTTCCATCAAACGCCCAATTTCATGTAACTGTGTATCTATTTGCTTTTCTATCTTCCCCTCAGTTTTATCAAACATAGATTTTTCGAATTGCACTTGGATTCCTTTGAACTTGTGTTTCCAAATACCAGCCGTTTTCCCATTGATCAAAATCGTGCCCAAGGCGTTGCCTCCCGTAGCCCCCAGTTTGCCATATACCTGTGGCAAGTCTTGAGTTTCTACTACTCGTGCTCGCCCTTCAGGAGCATAACCCATCAAATAAGCATCCCATTGGGGCAAAATGGTGACCAGTTGATTTTCGGGGATTTCTAAGTTAAATTTCTCAAAGTCAGTAAAATCTTCTGCCAATATATAATACTGCTCCTCTAGATTTACTAAGTCTAGATGGGTAATGGCTTGTTTGGCTTTGGTAGCCGTAATGCCTGCCCACCATTGAAAATCCTTGACTGTAGCTGGACCAAAAGCTTTGAAATAAGCTTTGGCCAACCAATCCAAGGCTTCTTCTTGAGTAACCGATTGTAGGTAATCTTCTGACCAATTGGTAAGCCAGGCCGTTGTTTTTACATAACTAATGGTATTGGCCCGTAAGCTATTGCTGCCTACCCGTAACAAATCGCCCTCGAAAGCCATCCGATTAAGTACAAACTTGAGCTTATCTTCTGGAAAGCTAATTTCTTTTTTCAACTCTTTGACCGTTTGGGGAGTATTGGTGAGGGCTAATATTTCAGTTCGCCAAACCACAAAGTCCTCATTAGGTAACCCTCGTTGAGCATAGCGTTTTTGCCAATAATCTCCTGATTTGGGAGGTACTGTAGCAGCAAATACATAAGGGGCATTTGCTACGGGGATTTGGTGTACCGATAAACGCATCGCAGGCATTCTTACCGCCAATTGCTGATGATCAAGGGCTTGAAAACCTTGGTTATCAAATGATTGTACTCTAGCCCACAACGACAATGGTCCCGAGGGATGGGCGCTATATACGGCCATCACTTTTTTGAGGGCTTGCTCAATATTGGTTCCACTCCTGTCCAGGCCTTGACGAAAAAAGGACCAACGACGAAGTTTTTCTTGAAAGGTGTTCATCTTATGTAATTAAAAAATAGACAATCCAGTTTTAGTAGTCAATAGCTCTAAGGCACGCATGCCTTTGGCCGAGTTTCCTTTTTTGTTGAGTGGGGGGCTCCAAACGGCTACGCTGTATTGTCCTGGATGTACGGCTACAATACCACCTCCTACCCCACTTTTCCCAGGCAATCCTACTCGAAAAGAAAACTCTCCTGCTTCGTCATAAAACCCACAAGTTTGCATCACAGCATTGATCCTCTTGGATTGAGATTTGGTTACAATTACTTGTTGTTCTGGATAAGTATGTCCTTGATTGGCCAAAAATAAAAAAGTCTGGGCCAGTTCTCGGCAAGTCATCATGAGTGAGCAAGCCTGGAAATAAAAATCGAGCACTTTGTCTACCGGATTATGAATATTCCCAAATGATTTCATTAAGTTAATCAACGCCCTATTGCGAAAACCAGTGGCTTTTTCGGATTGAGCCACGGCTTCGTTATAATGAACTCGGGTATTGCTGCACAAGCTTTGCACAAAATGCAAAAACTCAGTTTTGGCATCCTGACAACTTCGCACGATAATATCGGACACTACCAAGGCCCCCGCATTGATAAATGGGTTCCGCGGAATGCCTTGCTCGTACTCAAGCTGCACCAGAGAGTTAAAAGGTGTACCCGAAGGTTCCACATGAACTCTAGTCCAGATAACCTCTTCGGCATAATCTACTTTGGTAATGGCAAACACCAATAACAACACCTTGACAATACTTTGCACCGAAAATGCTTCGTTGCTATCGCCTACCGCATAATGCCCTCCTTGTAAATCACAAATATGTATTCCAATCTTTTGTGGGTTTACTTTGGCCAGCTCTGGAATGTAGGATGCCACTTCGCCCGCAAATGCCTGTCGCTGAATACTTTGGTGAATTTCTTCTAAAATAACTTGATAATCAATTGGTTTCATGAGATTACTGCTAAACGTGGGTAAATTTATATCTTTGCCATCAACCCACCAAAGGATCAATTTTAATGCTTAGAAAATTTCGTGTTAACGCTATTTATTTGGTTCTGCTGACTGCGCTTGCCACACAACTATATTTACAGTGGAACTATACTTTGGCTTGGGGAGATAGTTTTGTACAGTTTGAAATGGCTCATCACTGGGCCAATGGGCAAGGCATTCAATTGTGTGAGATCAAGGCCAGTGACTTGTCTCAAAACCTCTGCAGTAATCAGCTTTTATGGCCTCCTGGCTATCCTTTTTTCCTGAAAATGTGTTTCCCATTATTTCAGGACTTTATCATTACGGGACGTTTTTTGGATTGCCTCGCTATGGGGTTATTACTAATCCTTCATTTCAAAACTCTTCAGATCATTGGTTTTTCTCGTAAAGCTATTTTTGCTGTCTTTTTATTTTTGAGTGTTTCTTATGGCCCTTTTGCTTATTTGTTTTCTACCGATGTATGGTCGATGCTGGCTTATGAGTGTAGTATTTGGTATGCCTTGATCCTGCTCAAACATAAATCTCACGGGTGGTTTGCCACCTTATCGCTGGCAGTAGTCATTTTTAGTATGGTGTTTTTCAAATATATGTACTATAATTTATGCATCATCCCTTCTTGTTTTCTCATCATTGGGTTTATCAACTCAAACCGCAAACTTAAGCGTCAGGCGTTGGCTTTGATCGCGTTGCTGGCCCTTTTTACCTTTTTGTTTTTCTCATTTATGAAAAACTACACGGGTAGTTTAAACCCTCTCAATCGCCTGGAAACGGGTTTTTTCTGGGAGCATTTGCTCAAAATAGATGCATTGGGTACCAGGAGTTTATTTTTTACTGAAAATCTCTACAAGTATTTGATTACTCACCAAATGACTGGCCATTGGATTCAGGCTGCATTAGTCACTGGAGAATTGATCATATCTTTTGTCATTCTTTGGTGTATTGGCTATTTGGTTTTTGGGAGACAAAAGGTGCTTACCAGGCTTTCGGATGACTATTTAAAAAATAGCTATTTTCTGCTAGTTGTACTCACTATTATATTTTCTTTGGGGTATTTGGGGGCATTGTCGGTGGTGTATCGCTGGGCTAATGGCTGGACTTACATACAAGAAACCCGCTATTATATTCCAGCTATGATGGGGATACTCACTTTGTTTATGTATTTAGCTACTCAATCAGGACTCCCTTTACTCTATCGCTTTATTTCGCGTGGCATTCTCATTATCAGTCTCACATTTGCCACAGTATATACAAGCTATAGAATCGTAGCCGTTAGTTTGCTCAAGCACGACAATTATAACATTTATTATTTGTTTGACGAACTATGGGAAGTGAATGATGAACTCCCTAAATTGGTAAAAGAACTCTCTGACAAACCCGTAGTATTTGCCGCGTCTGATACTCGTATTGGTCAATATGCTTACTTTACTGGTACTTTACGCATAGCCCTGTCTAAAATCGAGGAGGGTGGTGTGCACACTTCTCGCCCTGTTACGCTGCTATTGTATGTTCCTGAACAAAATTACCGTAAAGCGTATGATTATATCCTAAAAAACCGGACTTATCGGGTCATACAACAAGTAAAAAGCCGAGGCAAAATATACCTGGCAGTAGATATTCCTACCACTCCATAAATAATTCACCTCCTACCCATATTTTCTTGAAGTTAGTAGTTAATTTTATTGCTACAAAAGGTAAAGAAGTCTAGATGGCTTCAAAATTTTAAAACAGTTAAACAAAAAAATGAAAAAATTCATATTGGGTTTGTTCCTGGTGGTAAACTGGGTACAACAGGATATCTTTGCCCAAACTAAACCAGCCTTTACCATTGCTTTTGGTTCTTGCAACCGTCAGGATTTGCCACAACCATTGTGGAAAGAAATTATCAAAAATAAGCCAAATGTGTGGATTTGGCTGGGTGATAATATTTATGGTGATACCGAGGATATGCAATTGATGAAGGCCAAGTACGATCAGGTGCTCGCCAACCCCGACTACTGGGCATTGACCCAAGTCACCAAGGTAATGGGTATTTGGGATGACCACGACTACGGAGTAAACGATGGTGGGGTTGAGTTTCCTCAAAAGGAGGCCAGCCAACAATTGATGTTTGATTTTTTGCAATACCCAAAAAACACGCCCCTGCGCCAACAAAAGGGTGCTTATCATAGCCAAACGTTTACTCAAGGAGGCAAAACCATTAAAATTATTTTGCTGGATGCCCGCTATTTTCGTGATCCCATCAAGCGGGTAAAAGGAGTATATTTGCCTAATAAAAAAGGCACCATCTTGGGGAAAGCCCAGTGGAAATGGCTCAAAAAAGAGTTGACCAACAGTACTGCCGATGTACATATTATTGGCAGTGGTATTCAGATTCTGCCCAAAGACCATCGTTTTGAGAAATGGGCTAACTTTCCTAAAGAAAGAAATAAGCTGCTAAAATTGATTGCCAAAAGTAAAGCCAAAAACGTATTGTTGGTGAGTGGAGATCGTCATATTGCGGAGGTTTCTAAGTACGAAAATTCGTCGCTCAATTATCCGCTCTATGAAATGACAGCCAGCGGCCTTACCCATACCTGGAGCAGCAAGTGGGAAGAACCAAACCAATATCGGGTGGAAGAATTAATTATTGCGTTAAATTTTGGCTTGTTTGAGTTTTATTGGGGAGAAAAACCAAGTGTGACTATAAAGGTTAAAGGCTTGGAAAATAAGACTTTGCTGGAGCACAAAATTGATTTGCAAAAATAAGGAGTTGCTTAAAAAATATACTCTCAACCAAATAATATTTTATTTTTAGCTTCCGACCTGACAGGTAGGGTGTTCAGAATTGATGAATTTTTTCCCCATGTTTTTACCGAAGAGGCCAAGTATCAACTAAGTGTCTTGTCCTGAAAAAA
>DMXI01000578.1 GCA_003483885.1 Microscillaceae bacterium | reverse complement strand
GGCCCCGTAGTTCAATGGATAGAATAGAAGTTTCCTAAACTTTAGATACAGGTTCGATTCCTGTCGGGGCTATTTTTATACATCTTGTTTCTATCATTCTCTTACTAATTTAGCACATAAAATATATTTGCTTACCTAGTATCTTTAAAAAAAACTTGTAATTTTGTGCCCCTAAAATGCTCTTGTGGTCAATTATCAGCTTTAGTAGAGTTACTAATTTTCTACTCATCTACTTATCCCCCAATCAGTAAATAGCATTTGGTCTTTTGCTTTTAGGGCTAATTTTGCTAAATTTATGAATAGATTTATCAGCATAAATTCAATCAAATAATCCCTGTTTTTCCTCCTTCACAATTCTTTGCACACTACTTGTAGATGGAATTTTATCAATACAAAAACTAAACTTTGGCCAAAATACTTTTTAGTTTGTTAACTTTTGATTTACAATAAAAACTTTTGGTTTAATCCTAAAATTATTTTTAGAATAAGCTATGAGACGTACTAGACAAAGAAAACCTCGCACCGTTACGGTTTTGCAAAAGCTCGTGGAGAGTGGACTAAGCTTTACAATTACCGATGTAAAGCATCTCAATGGAAGTTTATATTATTTGGATTGGGGCAACAATTATCCTAATACTGAGTTACCCGAGAAAGAAACTGAGTTTCAGGAAAAGACAATTAAGTTGTTTGAATTTCCACCTATGTTTGAGAAAAAAATAGAATCAAAAATTTTCTTCCACTTTAAACGTAAAGCTGATAATATCCGCAAACACAAACCAGGTGGCTACGAAGGTGAAGAACTCAATGAGGAACACTTATCCAGACTTGAAGGGGAAAATAAACATTTAGGCCATTCTAATTACTAAACGGAGGTCTATCTGGGTAAGGCATTTTTCAGGGTATTCAAACTTCGTCCAGTACCACTTTTTACACAATTTGTTTTTTGGGCTTGACGATTAATGTTGACTACCCGGTCTTCTGAAGCAGGGTGAGTGCTTAGCCAAGCTGCCTTCTTTTGGCCACTTTCTTTGGCCATTCTATCAAAGAAATCAGAGAGTGCATTACAGCGGTAAGGTGTATCTGCTAAATACATCACCGAATATTTATCAGCTTCTCGTTCGGCAGAGCGGCTAAATGTGAGACCCAAAAGTGTATTGGCCAGATTGGCGGTATTGTTACTCCCTAACAAGATGGTAAGGGCAATGCTGGTACCAATACGTTTATTCAAGTTTTTGATAGAATGCCTCCTTTCTGCATGCGCAATTTCGTGCCCCAACACCCCCGCCAACTGGTCCTCAGTGTCGAGATAATGAATGAGCCCTGTATAAACAAATATATATCCACCTGGAGTAACAAAGGCATTCAGGGTTTTATCATCATGAACAATGTATACTTTCCATTCAAAATCGGTACGAAAACGGATGTGGGATGACTGTAAAATGGTGTTGGTGATTTTTTCTAATTGCTGATAGGCCTGTCCATATTGTTGACGATTTAGTATAGGGGCTTTTCGAACTACTTCATCTCTTACTTGTTTACCAATGCGTACATCACGGCTCACATTGGGTTTGTAAGCCTGGCCTTGCATCGTACAAGCCGAGGTGCTCACAAATAATATAAATATAAGTAGATATATAGGTTGTTTCTTGTTCATGATGTTAAGGTTTTAATTTCTTAACGCATAGCTATGCGCTTTGGTTAAACAAAAATATACCAGCTAAACCTTAGACTCTAGTATTCATGGCATTAATTTATACTAACATCTCTGCGGGATTTACAAACAGGATTTTAGTAATAAACTTGCTGGAATATTTAGTGGGATTTTCTTTTCGTAAATGTTGAATAATTACTAGGGGAAATAGAAATGTTTTGGTAAATTAAGACCTGATCAAAACTTACTTAAAATGAAGCAAACTGCTGCTAAAACATCCCCAACTCATACAAATAAGCGTAATCAGACTCACCAAGCCCAAACACCCCAAGGGTTATCATTGATGCCCCCTACCTATGGTATAGACTTGGCCGATAATCCAATTCCTTTACAGGGAAAATTTGCTGCTCCAAACATACCACAGACCCCACCTAAAGTTTTACAAAGGAAAGAAGATACTTCGGCTTTGCGAACCAAGCAACACTTTGCCAAAGGTTCGGCGATGTCTAGTGTAGGAGTAACCTCTCACATACAAGGTTTTGCTCAGCAAAAGTACGGAGTGGATTTGAGTTCAGTAAAAATTACTGAAAATTCACCTTTGCCGATACAACTCAACGCTCGAGCCACCATACAAGGAGATCATATTCACGTAGCACCGGGTGAAGGGGCTTCTACCCGAAACCACGAAATTGGCCACGCCATCCATAATAAAATGTATGGAACCCCCAGCACCACGGCAAGTCTGGGAGGTATAGCCATTAACAACGATGCTCGTTTGGAGAGTTCAGCTGATAGAATAGGCCGTGAATTGAGCAGTGTTCCTATGCAAAGCAGCTTTGAGTCCTCGGGAGATGGTGGTACTGGCACAGTTTCGCAAAGTGTATCTTCAGGAACGCCTGTGCAGCGATTGGTGGCTTTTGCGCATGGGTATTTGCCTAAGTTATTGCCTACGGTGAAAGACTTGGCAGATCAATGGATAAGTTGGGGAGGACATAAAAATCCAAGTTTTGATAGAGTGGTAAGAGGTGATGAAGATACTACAAGGTGGGGAAGTGAATCTTATTGGAATGGTAGGACAAAGGAAGAGATTGAGAAGGAAACAGGGAATACATCTACTGCGATTGACGAGGCTAAAATGGATGAGCGTATTATGGATAGACTGGGAGATAGAAATGCGATGTATTTTGATGGTAGTGCTTCTCCCACAGCAGGTGCTTCAGTACGTATGCAGAGAGGAAGAGTCGCGGCAGGTTATTTACATAGAGAAATTAAAGAGAAAAGAGTAAGTTATGCGCCTGATGAACCTATTACAATCGTAGGACATAGCATGGGGGCAGCATTTGCGGCTGGCATGGGGCAAAAACTATTGGAAATAAGAGCCGAAGAGGGAATAGATTATCGGTTAGATGCTATTTATTATTTGGCTCCTCATCAACCAGGTGATATTGTACACCCACAAGGTATACGTGGGGTTCAGTACTCTATCAAAAACGATTGGGTATCCTCTGATCAATCTACATTAATTGCAATACCTTCATCATCAACATTGGCCCCAATTCAAGGAATTACAGAGTATATAGTAGGTGAATATACTACAAAGAAAGATAATGAAGATTTGAGCAGTCTTAGACAGATTAAAGATGATACAGGTAATATTATCAGAACTGAGGGGTACCATAGAATGAAGGTTGCAGATATTCCTAGTAGAGGAGGACATCATGTACAGAACTTCGCCCACATGTTTGATTTTAGAGGTTTAGGGGAGGTAAAAAGACCAGGTGAAAATGCTGACTTTTTGAACTTTGATTTAAGAGAAAATACAAAAGAGAAGAATAAACAGAAAGAAAAGAAGTTTTCATTTAAAGAATTACAAAATTCATCAAGGTATTCAAGTCCTATTTGGTTTTATGATAAACCTGTTACATCAAAAGATAATAAACTTGAGTTTCAAGAAAAACTCTTGGAAATACTTAAAGAGGCAAGTATTGTAGCAAATTACCCATCCTTAAAATTAAAGTTATACATACAGGCCAGTTATGATGAGAACAAAATGGAGCCAGGTAAACTTAATGCATTGCTTTTGAAAAGAAAGAAGTTTGTGGAGACCCTATTGCATAGTTATGGAAATGAACTCCAAGTTAAGTTTTCACACGGTACTAAAAAAGATAAGAATAGCAAAGAGCGAGAAATGTATAGATTTAATTTCAATCCTAAATTGATTGAAATTATACTAAACAAGAAGGGGAAATTCTCATTCAAAAATGATCAACTAAAGGATAAAACAAAAGAAATGGCTCCATTTCTGGTAGCGGAATTATCTACTGCTGAAGTTGCCATTCCTGAGAAGTCAGCATTTGATTCTAATGAATTAGTAGATGTAGAAGCTTTGTTAGATCAATGGGCAACCAAAACAAAGAATAATGGCATAAAACGAAAAATATCAGATGCAAAAACAATCTTAAAGAAGGAAGGAAAGAAAACATTTGATACCTTATCTGAAACCAGTGAAACTAAGCTTTTACATAAATTATGGTATTTATTTAACTTCTTTGAATTTGGCGGACGACTTAAAGATCACGATTTACTGATCTTATTAAGAAGGGCCGCATTCCTTACTTTGACTGAACCCAATCGAGTTGTTAAAGCGAGAAATGAACTTAAGGATATATCAGATGTTGATGTGCCTCCTATGATTAGTAAATCTGGTAAGCGCTCAACAAGTGTGTTAGCAATTGCAAGTTACCTATCTCAAAATCTTAAAGATAAAAATTTTAAAGGTAAGGTTTTACATAATACTGACGTAGATAGAAAAGGGTTGGGAGGTATAAGAGGTTATTCACTTTTCAATTTAGGGACCGAAGCAGAAAAGAGATTTGTCCGATTCAAAGAACTCCCAGGGATGTCAAACGCTGCTGTATTAGATGATAATATTGCACGACATTACTCTAATGATGACGGGTCTGGATATTATGAACAATTGTTTCCTATATTTTTAGAAAGTGACAAATTAATGGCTAGGGAAGTATTGAAGTTTATTCGCAAAGGTAAACTTTCTCGTGAGTTTGAAAAGGCCAGCGATACTGTAGCAGCTTTGACTCTCACCATGTTTGGGGTTGATGTAAGAAGAAGTAAAGCAACTATTGCAGATGCATCAATGGTATTAAATTCTATAATTAGAGGACAATTAACCTGGAAAAAGGCATTAGGACGAAGGAAGGAGTTTTCTATGGCAGGGAAAGATGCTGTTACAGCGTCTCGTAGAATCACAGCAGAACTGAATAGAGACCACAAGGCAAAACTAAAAGAAGAAGTTGGAACTACAAATCCTGAGAGAAACGGACAGTTCTTTCCTCCCAGAAAGAGATCACGACAAGAATTTGAAGAGTCAGTAAGTAGTCGCATAGAGAAAATTAAAGGCACACAAGTTAGGCTAACAAAAAAATGGTTGGCAAGGTATATAGTGCCTCTCTCAAGATATTTTAAAGACAAAGGAATTACGAAGCCCAAGGAAAAAAGAGAGTATATCAGGATGTTTTTAAGGGATAAAGTCGTAAGCTTTTTATCCGATTCAAAGAGTGATAAATTATAATAAGGAATATGCAAAAGAAACGATTAGTAATTGACTGGGCAGCCTATGAAGGGCAGTTTGATGTTAATGAGATCATTAGAAATGCATTAAAACTAATAAACGCTCGACAACTAATAGTAAAAAAAAATCATTCTAAATATCCATATGCCCTTTGTGAAAAATGGGAAACAGATATGATACAATTCTTTTTGGTAGAAGACCCTGTAATCAATAATACATATATAGTGGTGAAAGGTTCACAAATAGAGGCCATTATTGATTCTTTGCAGACTAATGTAGGCTTTTATTATTATATAAATCGCGATGATGAAGGTAGTCGTATTTGGTATGACATTCGACATTTGGTAAGTTATTTTAAGCAGCATAATAGTGAAGATCCTTATATCGAGTTAGATTATCTTTTGTCTTGCATAGCCTTGTTGTTTGACACCTATGACGAGGAAGTATTTGAAGTGTTTAAGATAGCATTAAATAGTAGTGATGCTTCTATTCGTTCATTTGCATTGACCGCTATGCACTATTTATGGTGGGATGAGTTCAAGCCTTTGGTAGAAATGGTTGCTCAGAAAGATTCTGAGGAGATTGTTAGAACAAAAGCATCCAATTTTCTATCCTATTTTGACTTTCCTGAAAGAGGAATCTTTATGGAAAATGAAAAACAGCCTCATTGGTATCAGAAGTGTTTTGACTTAGATAGGAGTTTTTCAAGATTTGAGGTTCGTTATTCTACTGACTTATCTGGTATTTTCTTTTAATAGTAAACCATGCTCAAAAAATACACCCTTAACGACATAGGTATTCCAGAAATGGAAGTAGTAGACCAGATTCAAGGTTTGAACGAGATACTGGGGAAGTATGAATCTTATATACCAGGCGAAGAAATGAATCAGTTGGTATGGCATAATGATACCACCCAAACCACGATTTATTATGTAGATGATTTTATCATTGATTTGAGCTATTTCATCATTGAGTATGCCCAAGAAGCCCATGTGCAAAAAGCCATTGCCAATATAGAAACCAAGATCAAGCTTTTTACCCAGGAGCAAATCCTGGATAAACTAAAAGATACGCAAAAAAGTGTACAAGAATATGCGCTTTTCATCAAACGTTTGGCAGTCACACTTTCAGAATCTCACGATTATGATGAGGCCTTATTTGAGGTGTTTTGTACCGCTTTGAAAAGCCCTAGTGAACTGGTGCGCTTCCACACCATTTTTGCCCTGAGTTATTTAAACTGGCTTGAATTTGTACCCTTTCTCGAAAAGCTCATCCCACTAGAAAAAGACCCTGATGTGAAAAATGCCATGCAACGATTGGTAGAAGGTTATCAAAAATTTTTAACCTAGCAATAAACCCTACACTGTTCTCCCTTCCTTAGAATACTCTCGCTGAATACCCTCTAGCAATAGGGGAGAGGTAATACACCCTCCATTGGCAATGGCGTGTAGTGAGGCGTGGCGAGCTACATTGGCAATGGCACCTCCCGAAAGCTTGTATTTTTGGGCAATTTGATGCAGGTCTATGTCGCTAGCAAACTTTTTATCATCGGTGATAGGCAATACCTTTTGCCAAAGCTTGAGGCGTTGGTCAGGCTCGGGTAGTGGAAAGTAAATAATGGACTCGAAACGGCGGGTAAAGGCTTCATCAATGTTATCGCGCAGGTTGGTGGCCAGTAAAGAAATGCCATCAAAAGTTTCGAAGCGCTGTAGCAAATAAGCAATTTCCTGATTGGCATAGCGATCGTGAGAGTTTTGGGTTTGGGTGCGCTTGCCAAATAGGGCATCGGCTTCATCAAAAAACAAAATCCAATCCTGATGAGCGGCGATATTGAATACCCTGGCCAGGTTTTTTTCGGTTTCTCCAATGTATTTAGAAATCACCATAGATAGATCGACTCTATATACTGTTTTGCCTGTTTCTTTGCCCAAAAGGCTGGCCGTAAGGGTTTTGCCAGTACCAGGAGGGCCATAGAATAATGCCCGGAACCCAGGACGGAGTTGCTTACCCACGGTCCATTCTTGCTCTAGTTGCTCTTTGTTGGCAATCCATAGCTTTATTTCTTCCAGCTGTTTTTTAGTAGCACGGGGCAAAACCAAATCATCTTGCCAATCTATGTTAGGAGGGGTGAGGGGGCTTGCGGGGAATCGAGTGCTAAATTCGGGCTGGTAAGAACGCCCGTAAATCCAACGCGATTCGTATTCGGGCGTGAGGCTGAGTACGCCATTTTGGCGAGTGAGTACCTTGTTTTCCTGGTGGGGGCTTAGTTCTAAAATTCCCTGGGTAAACAAAGGATTACTTTGATGGAGAATATCCAGGGCTTTTAAGCGAGCACCCAGGTTTTCCCCAGTTAAAATAAATACAAAGGTTTCCCCTGTGGGCAAAAAAGCACTATGGTCGGAAAGAATGACTCCCCCAAACTCGGTGAAATGACGTTGAAAAGACTGGTTTTTAGTAAAAAAGGCATCCAACATTTGAGGACGAACCTGAGCCGCAAGGCATAAAGCGATGGCTAGTCTTTCGGCAAAACCTAACTGGAGCGATTGTACTACTTGAGCGTAGTCACTACCCTCGATGAGTGGGGGAGGTTCCAAAGCCTCGATAGCATCAACCTCAAGGGTTTGATCGGTTTGAAAATAAATTTTAAAGCGTAAGTCAATGACTTGTTCTAGCCATAGCAACTCATTTTCAATGATTGTTGTATTTACCATTCTACAAAAATTGCTTGATCCATCCAGGGAAGCTTCACTATTTGGTAGGTCCACTCCAGGCGAGTCAATAAAATGTCAAAAGTTTCTTTTTCTACCTGAAGCAAGTACCCATTATTTTGTCGGGTGAGCACTCCTTCACGTTGTAAATATGCCTGCTGGAAGCCTTCTTTAGAAAGATTACCCAAGCCTTGAGCATAGCTGAGTACTACCTCTAATAATTGATCTCCAGCGGTTTGTTCTTCTTCCGTCAGTGCTTCTAAAGGTCCTAGAGATTGGTTTACGTGCAAACCACAAAGTACCTTGTTGAGCGGGAGCTCATATTCTGGAAACGTTGTTTGGCCAGTTGCCAGGTATTGCAGCATCCAGGTAGCCCGATGTTGTTCAAAAGGGCTTTTAAAGGATTTATCTTCTAGCCAGTCCAGGTTTTTAAAGAAATTACTAAAAAATATCCATAAGAGCACCAACCCAGCATTGTCTACATAGATTTCTTCCGATTGAGAAAACTGTTTTTGAACAGGTGCCTGCTTTTGCTCAGATGATTGCGAGGGTTTAGTTGGCTGCAATGCCAAGTTAGCCTGCCACGAAATTTTCAGATTTCGATTTTCTAAAACTGTATCCAGTAATGTGTTTACTTCTTTGGGAGATGCATGTTTAGCAAGCGAGAGACTCAAGTTTTGCAAAAGCAAAGGATTAAACCTCTCAGAGGAAGGTGGCTCGGAAAAGGTGAGTAGCACTTGTTCCCAAAAAAGAAAACGTACCTGATTGGAAGATATAGAGAGTTTTTGAGCCATTTCGGGCAGGGCTTGTATCAGGCCCTGCACTAGTGGGTTAGCTGTTTTGGTAGATGGTCTGGGCAACACTTGTTGGCTTAGTTGCCATAATTCCTCATTTTGGAAAGAATTAATGATGCGTTTACGATAAGTGTCATACCTACTGTATTTTTTAAACTGATCTATTAACCAGGTAGGATGATGTAGAAAAGCATTTTCCAAGGCTTGATCAAGTAATTTAGGATTTGGTTTGGCCCACCAGGGGAGACGTCCAGTATCTAAAAAATAAATAAGTAATTCGACCAGTGATGAAGAAGCCTGATTGCTTCCCCATTTTTGCTGAATTTGTTGTTTCAGAACTGTTTTTAAATGAGGAATGAGGTCGCGTTCAAAATCCTCTAAATTATCATCCAATTCCAGGGTATCTACCAATTGTAATATATCGGTCAGTTGAGTACTTCCCTGCTTGAGTAATGCTTGCTTAAAAGCCAATTTTAGCTTTTGGGCAATATCTTTTTCTAATTGATTAAGTGTTTCTTCTTCTTTTATTTCCTCTACCAATTTATCCAAACGATTATCTGTATCGATACGATCCCATTTAGATTGTACTAGAGCTTTGAATTGTTTTAAAATCTTGTTTTCTAGTTCATTGGTAGCTTGTATGGCGTCTATTTTTTTTAGCATCGCATTCAGAGAGAGTGCGTTCGAGTCTTCGTTGAGCCATTTGCGAAAAGTAGTTTTGAGCTTTTGCCACCAGTCTTTTTCTAAGTCCTCTAGTTGCTGCTTGTTTAAATCCAAAGAAAGGCTATCTAGTTGGCCAAGCAATTCATTGGGATGAATATCAGCTTTGGGCAATACTTTTTGAAATGATTGCTGTATCACTTTTTGTACAACTTGAGTCACATCTTCTTCCAAGTGATCCAACCTTATTTTTCCCAGGTCTATTTCCAGTTGATCAATGCGATGAATGACATTGGGAGGACTAAGTTTATTGAGGGCTTGGTTCAAAGCTGGGAGAACCTGTTTTTGAAAAATTTCTCCCAGTTTTTGTTGAATATCCCAAGCCTTTTCCTGCCCTTTTACCTCCACCTCAAAGATTTGCTTTTTGATAATATGTCGGTTTCTAGGTTGGGTCATTAACTTACATTAAAGGTAAACTGCGCAATTTGAAGCTCTATGCCTGTTTGAGGTTTCTCGGCAATCAGATTCATAACTTTGGCTGTTGTAATAGGGTTACGTGTCTCCACGGTAAGGGAGTTTGTACCTATTGCTTCACCCGTGGCAAAGTCAACTTCTATCTTAGAATAACCCACGCCATCTTTACGTGGACTAGTGGTACGATCGTGGAATATTTTGGCGACTTGTTTCTTTTTATTGCTTTCATATTCCAGATAGTATTTTACACCATTCTGAGGATTTTGTACAGTTATTTTGGCAATTGTACCTGATACTACCGGGCTAGGATCTATTACAAAAGTAGGCGATGGGTCGGGTTTGGTCAAAATTACGGCTATAGTTGAGCTGCTTCCATCATTTAATATTCGAGGAGCTGTATGCCCATTTTTAGAAGCCACTACCATAAATAAAGTATCCTCTGGTAAGTTTAAAGCACTGATATCAAATACTAGATTATCACCATCATTGGCAGGGCTCAAGGTAGAAACCAATTGATAGTTAATAGGTTCTATTGGAGCTGCATTATAAGCCTGAGGTGTATTGTCAGCAGTAGTAGGAACAGCAGGTTTAAGTACAGATACATTAGCACCCAAACCATTATCCATTGTCACCAATTCATTGGCAGGAGGGGGAGTAAGTTTATGATGGACAAACTCTGGATCACTAATGGGTCTATAAAATAGATGATAATCTACACTCTTTTGCGTAGGCAATGCACCATTACTAACGGTTACATTTACCCCAGTAGTGACACCATAATCTACGATGCTTTGGCTGGCAGTTAATATAAGACCAGTATAGGCACGTACTTTGAGCAAAAAGCTACTTACGTCTATTTCGGTACTGAAGCCGTCACGAGAGCCGCGTACAATAATGAGGACATCCTCTGTAAAGCCATTGGTGACATTGGTAGGGATCGTAATAGAGCCATTTTCTACCCCACTATACGAGCCACCCGCATCTATTCTTTCTAAGGTACCGTTGTTGTTTAGGTCAGCATACAAACGATACTCGACATTGGCTTGAATTTCAGACAATTCAATATCAGCCTGAGTTCCAAAGTCTATCTCGTCAGGCACACCTCTGGCAATTACTAAACTTAAACCTACTCTTACCCGAATTGGCTGAGCAAGAAAGACATATTTCAGCGATTTCGTAATTTCGTTATTGTTTTGAGGATCAATCGCAGTTACTTCTTTTTCGGCTCGTATCCAATACAACTGATCCTGGTCTATAGGAGGGGATGCTATAAATTCATACGGTTGATTATTGGCTTGGGGATCAGTTTTCAAGATAGTATCGGCTGTGATTTTTAATGGTGGCACACTGGCTATAGGCTGGCGGTCACGATCACATAAACGGTAAGTAACATTTACCTGTGGGTAATAAACTTGTATTTGCACTACCCATTTTCCATCTTGTTGTTGAGCACTGTTTGTTTCGTATTTGGGAGCAAGACGAGGAATAGGTAAGTCTCGCATGGGTAGTGGTACTCCCAGGTTATAAGGGTTAGGGTAGGCCGAGTGATACATATACAATAAATCAAGTAAATAATCGCGTGCTACTCTTAGGCTATATTGGTGATCGGTATCAGCCATAGAAGAAGTCAATTGGTTGAGCTCTTGAAGAAAAGCATCTTGTGCTTTTTCAAAAGTAGCCATTTGGGCAATGTCTAACCAATAAGTCTTGATTTGTATGTGAGAAGGAGTCTCAGCCCGCAGCAAGCGCTCGGTAAACCTTCGGATACCTTCATCGGTAAAACGCCCCACTTTATGAAATACATAAGAAACCTGTAAAGAATAAGGGTCGTCAGTTTTGAGAAATGACATCAAAAGACCATTCTGAAACCGGTCGCCACTACGTGGACGCAACAAAATATGCTCTACCAAATAAAATCCTTCTATCCCTGCACCAAAAGCCAGGTTCTGTTTATCTTGAACGCGCAACCCTAACAAACGGGCGATGCGTTTTTGGGTACCCGAAACATTCCAATGAAGGTTTGTATAATCAAATGCTACACCCCGGCCTGCACTAAGCGTGGGATATTCCTGTAAAAAATTACGCTTGGCAGCAATGGCATCTCCAAATGTATTGACATTGGTAGGAGTCTGCCCCAAAATATTATCTGAAAACTGTTCACCAAAACGCGCCATAAAATGATCCAACAGGCGTGTATTGCGGTTTTTATCATTGGCTAATCCAAAAAAACTTTCACTTTTGGTAATGTCTTCAACAGGACTTTGATAAATACCCTCTAACGCAGGAACCTGATTTTCGCTCAGTGTTTGGGCAAAGTAAGTTTGATAATCGGTTTCGTTGCGATTGACTGAAAACAAGGTAGGGAGGCTGCCTAACTGAGCAAAAAAATCAGCCAAAATTTGCTCAAAAAACAATAAGTAAGCGCTTAACTGTTTAGCCTGGGCTCTACGGACATTACTGGCTTTTTCTGGTAAACCATAAGGGGTGATTCCGTATACTTCGGGCATATGTTGGCGTACCGAAGTATATTGGGTTACCTCTCGATTGCGGCCTTGAGGAGGAGCATAATCTAATTCTGTGCTGGCGAGAGGGTGGGGACGATTCTGCTCGAGTAATGTGTTATATCTTGCCTTGGCCATTGTAAGGTCATAAGATACAGGAAGATCGTCGGTAAAGAATAAAATATTAGAAGCATCCAGATCAAACACCACGGCCTTATCAGCATCCAGAGAAATCAACCAATCTAGGATAGAACGAGAAAAAGCTTCCCCTTCTCGGGCAATATCCAGGCTACGAATGGTCTTAACTTCTGGAGTAAGATTCATAAGCGCTTGTACCAAATCGGATCGTCTCAATTCAGCGCGTTTCTGAAACTGGGTCAAAGCGGCTTTTGTAAGAAAACCTCGCAGCATAGAGGGGCCATCAAAAGTTTCTTCTACCGATTGGTTTTGTTGAAAATCCAGTAACTTTTCGAAACTGAAATGAGGATTGGTATATTGATAAAGAATATACATTACCTGAGCAGCCAATGCTTCTACATCCTTAGTAAAGCCCAGTTCTAACTCTACTTGAATCTTGATTTTTTCCTCAGGTAAAATATGGATATTTTCAATATCAGTGGCCATATTTCGCTGGGCATGTAGCTTTTGTTTTACTTGCTGCGCTACATCGTTGGTAGAAGCATCTGGTGCCTTTTGTACCTCTACATCTAGCAACCCCTTGAGTTGTACCAAACGGTAAGTATCCTCTGACAATAGCTCATTGCGGTGTTCCTGTAACAATAATTCCTCAGAAAAGGGCGCGTAGTAGAGTTGAGGTGCCGGATTTTGGGTTTTACTCAGATAAGCATTGGTTACTTCATTCGAATCTATTAAAGTACGACGATGATCGTCAAACACTACCGGCTGAGTGCTCAAAGCCTCTCGGGGAGAATACAATAAACGATAGGCTTCATCGCTGCCTCCTGCCAATAAATCTACAATGTCGAAGTCTACCCGATAACCCAAGTCGGTAAGAGCATAACATATTTGCTCTAGTAGGGTAATCCCTGGGTCAACGTCGTTGTGGTCGGTCCAGGTGGTAGTGGCTAGTTTCTGAATTAGCTCTAACCCATTTTGGCGTAGGGTATCGAAGTCAGGGGTTTTTACACTCATTTTGGTTACAGGTTTTCAGTGAAGATTTATTGGTTCATGAATTTAGCTAATTTGGCTTCCAGCGCTTCAATGCGTCGCTCTTGTTGTTTGTTGGCTTCTACAATGATTGGAATGAGTCCAGTGTAATTGATGGCCAGGTATCCCTTATCATCTTCAGATACTAAATGAGGAAAGAATTC
This sequence comes from Microscillaceae bacterium, assembly GCA_003483885.1. GTDB lineage: Bacteria > Bacteroidota > Bacteroidia > Cytophagales > Microscillaceae > Microscilla. The sequence continues at coordinate 23,265 of DMXI01000578.1, read as the reverse complement.
TTGTAATTCGCTTGCGATGAACCCCATATGTCTACCCTCCTTAAAACCTTTTTCTTTGAACTCATCGACACGAAACTCATAAGATTTACCTTGTAGTTGAAAGAGATTGGCTGAAAATGATTCATCTAATGTTTGAATATTTTTTTTGAAGCGAATATCTGATGGTGGGTTGATAGATCCAGTGACATATAAATCACCATTCACCCTTGCCCAAGTTCGGTGTACCTCGAATGCATCAAAGCCTATTGGTTCATTCCATATGCGATTACGGACCACCATATAATCAGTATTTCCATCATCACCTGTTTCAAGTACTAAACGAATCTGATTATCCGCTACTTTTTCGGAAAAAATTCTAGCATAATCTCCGTCTACCGAATGGAGGTAAAGGTACCCAGAATTGTTTTCATAACCAGTCCCTGTATTTTGGATTCTTATATTACCATTGACATGAAGGCGTTCACTTGGTGTTAAAGTGCCAATTCCTAGGTTTATTGTCGGATTATCATATCCTATTATTAATGCTGAACTGCCTATGGCATCTACCACAGCTGCACCAGTACCTTGCCACATGTTCAGGTATTTTCCTGCAGCACCAGATTCTGTACTATAAACACGTAAGTTTTCTCTGGGGTTGGCATGTATATGGAATTTAGCTTGAGGACTTGCAGTACCAATGCCTATATACCCGTTACTGCCAATGTAAAGCCCATTGGTGGGTGAAGATGTTCCTGTGGTAATATATAGGTCATGGGTATTATTATTCATTAAAAACCTTACTCTACCTGAACCTCTCCTAAATTGTAATAGTTTATCGTATGTATTAGGTGGGACATTAATATCCAGCGCTGCTTCAGGGCCATCAGTTCCAATCCCTATATTTCCATTGCCTGTAACTCTCATTTTTTCAGAATAATAAGGGCTGGAAGACCCCCTAGTATAAAAGAGCATGTCTACAATATTGGCGTATTGGTTGGTGGACTGAGCAAAAATACTGGCCGATTTTTGATTTACATCATGCACATCCGCTGATTCTCCAATAGTAAGCGAGATGCCTACCATACGTCCATCGTTCGGAGATGGAGCGGTGGGAGTACGTACTACCAGCGCATTGGCTTCGTGCGCATTGGTGTAAACTTGATTTTGCTGTATTTCCAGCTTTGACTGGGGCACATTGATTCCAATGCCTACATTTCCCTGATTGGTCAGGGAGATACGTTCGGTACCACTGTTAGTACCAGGAGTAGCATTAGACATAAAAGACAAACGATTGAGGGTTTTCACAATGGTAAAAGCATTCCCGGGATCGCTTGCATTATGAAAAAACAAACAACCACTATTGGTGTTCCCTCCGTCATTTCCCTGGCTAATCACCATCCCAGTAGCCGTATTTCCAGGGGCAGCATATACCTCGAGTGTACTAGTAGGGCTAGTGGTTCCCACTCCTACGTTTCCATCGTTGGCTACTGTCAAACGGGTAACGCTTGTAGCGTCTTTTATTTCCAAACCATTCTGAATACCTACACTCCAGACCGGAGCTTGAGCTGGATCATCATAAAGGTTTAGCACTGGCTTGGTTGGATCAGTACCTGCCTGGATGCCCAATCCACTGTTATCATCTTTATAAAGTGTCGTACCCTGAATTTGAAACAAGCCATCAATCATCTCATGGAAGTTTTGCTGGGTAGGTACCTGCCCCACGTTAAAAGCAAGCTTCAGAGCATCTCTTTTGGTAGTGGTATTGTTTAGTAAATTAGAAAGCGTCATATGATTGGTCGTTTAGGCTTCCTTTTAATTAAGCTTGGTTAATATTAGATACGATTGCGGTCAAATTTGCTACTTGAGTCTGTAAATCCTCAATGCGTTGTTGTTGTTGTTTATTGGCCTCTACGATGATAGGAATGAGTCCTGTATAGTTAATGGATAAGTGCCCATCTTGATTTTCTGAAACCAAATCAGGATATAACTTCTTCATTTCTTGAGCAATAAACCCTATATAAGTTCCTTCGTCAAAATCTTGACCTTCCTCGGTGCGCCATTGATAAGTGGCACCTTGCAATTGAGTTAATTTAGCAATGGCATTCGAAGAGATGGGTTGGATATTTTGTTTGAAACGTCCATCAGATAGGCTTCCTACTTGACCGCGTAAATGAAGATTTCCTCCAGGAGTAAGCTCCCCGACCACAGAGTTGCTTGAGTTCCAAAAATTGAGATTATTACTGTTAGCTGGCTGATACATTTGCCAGGTATAGTTTGCTTTTTTTAATAAAATACCAACATTGTTAGTACCACTAGGAGTTTCTACACCAAGCCAAGATTCAGTAGAGCTGTATACATGTAAACGATAATTAGGGTTTTTAGTACCAATGCCTACCGCACCACCTCTTTCAATCCTCATTTGATGTGCCCCTGCTGTAAAAAAATCTATTCCAAAATGCCCGGATACATAGGTATTGATACCACCTGAAATAGCAGAACCGGTATAGCCATAAAACCCAACACCATAATTACTGATACGTTTGCTATCATAGAAGAAGTAATCGTTGCTTACGGCGATTAAACCATGATTACTAGTATTACTAGCACTAGGAATGATAATAGAGCCATTGACATGGAGTTTTTCAGAAGGGCTGGTAGTGCCAACTCCTACATTTCCGGTACTGTGGATAAAGAGTCCGTTGGTGGCTGAGGAAGTTCCGGTAGTAATATAAATATGGTCTTTATTATTGTCCATCAGGAATCGTGCAGTACCAGTACCACGTCTCATTTCTATCAAACCTCCACCACCTGTTGCGTCATTTAGTGTAAGTGTATAATTAGGGGTAGTTGTCCCTATACCTACTGTACCATTATGTTTAATAAACATTTTAGTAGTAAGATAACCTGGTCCATTTCTAGTTTGAAAATGCAAATCTCCCTGAAATTCACTTATACGATTCACACCTATTGCTCCTAGTCCACTTGAGTCGGAACTAAAGAATAAACGAGTAAATGTGTTATCTATATTTTGATTATTTACTAAAGTTAAATTATATAGCCAACTACTCTCTATGTCTTCATTATGATCTCCCCAGATATCTACTAAACCGCGAAATCTAGATTCCCCACTGATCAATAGTTTTTTACCTTCCAAAGCGTTTGTGCCGATCGCTACTTGTCCAGTAGGAGTAATCAATAGCCTGCTAGCTCCTGTAGTATCCTTCAGTTCAAAGCCATTCTGAATGCCAATGCTCCAGGCGGGTTCTTGGGTGGGATCATCATAAAAATGCAATACTGACTTTGCAGCATCGGTACCTGCCTGAATACCCAGGCCACTAGTAGCATCTTTGTATAAGGTATCACCCTGAATGAGAAACAAATCATCAATCAGTTCATTGAAGTTCTGTTGTGTAGGAATCTCTCCTGTATTAAAGGCGGGCTTGAGAGCATCCCTTTTGGTAGTAGTATTATTTAATAAATCTGAGAGTTTCATTTCTTTTGATCTTTAGAGTTCAATAACTTTTAATCCGTTGTTTGGAATTAATTCTCCAATTTTGCTACCCGCTCTTCTAGTGCTTGATTTTTCTGATTCAAATCTTTCACAGCTTCTACCAATAGTGGAATTAATCCGGTGTAGTTGATAGAATAATAACCATCAGCACCTTCATTTACCAAATCTGGGAACACTTCTTTAAGTTCTTGCGCAATAAAGCCCATCTTGGTACCCTCCGAAAAGTTTTTGTGTTCAAACTCATCAGTACGCCACTTAAAAGTAGCCCCACGTACCTGTTCTAGTTTGCCAAGCATATTTGGAGTAATGGTCTCGATGTCCTTTTTGTAGCGTTCATCTGAAGAGTACAAGGTACCATCCGAAGAAGCAATTTTACCATTGGCATCTATCACATAATAAGCGCTGGTGTTTGACCTCAAGTTGATGGTAAGGCGATCGCTATTGGCCCATAAAAATTTAAATGATCCTTCATGTACATTGAACCAAACATCCTTATTACTAGATTGACCAAACCCTGTATTGTAGTTATAGTAAGTGTTGTCCCGGTAGAAAACCAAGTTATATCCGGTAATACCACTGGCATTGCTTGGGGTATTTTCAAATCTAATAAACCCATTATCCATTCTCAGGTTTCCATTGTATAGGTTGAGTTTTTCAGCAGGGCTTGGAGTGCCAATACCTACCCTACCATCTCTTCGGATCACCATAGATTGAATATGGCCACTGGTATAGTTGGGGAATGTACCACCTGTAATACCGTGAGTCCAAAATTGATAACCAGCTCCACCTGCACCCGATCCGTCTAAATAAGCGTTTGGCTTAAACATGACCGCTCGTTCGTGCTGCTCTGGGTATACATTGTTAAATTTGGTTTCATTTACATCTGCGTTTTGATAATAGGCATCCAGACTTTCCGTCGTATTGGCATCAGAAATTCTAAACTTCCCCTTGAGGTCAAGCTTTGCATTAGGAGTCGTGATACCAATTCCTACATTCCCATCAGTCGTAATTCGCATTCTTTCATTGGCCAATTCATCATATTCCGCACCAGCGGTTCCTGCTTGAGTAGAAGTATGAAAAGAAAGCCCATAAGTGTAGTTTAATCTAATCATTTGACCAGGATCGGTATTATTCAAATAAACTGACTTATTATCCTCTGTTTCAGAAGCTTTTACATTATTTCCTATAATGGTAGATAGGCCTCCTCCGCTTTCACCAACACTTACATACTTACCCAGCCTTATATTATGCTTACCTCCTATATTGGTGGTCGGATCGCCTACTTGTAGCAACGCATCAGGAGTAGCAGTACCAATACCTACTTTACCATCATTTAAAACCGATAAACGAGCATTATTGGCTACATCTTTTAGATGAAATCCATCCAAAGTGCTCATCGTCCACACGGGCTCCTCATCAGGGGCGTCATAAAACAGCAAGGCTGTTTTGGTAAGGTCCTCGGTACTAGTTTGGATGCTCAACCCATTTTGATCATCCTTAAAAAGACCATTACCTTGAATAAGAAAAAGCCCATCGATCAAATCATGGAAGTTTTTCTGGGTGGGCGTTTCTCCAGTATTGAAAAACGGCTTTAGTTCATTTCTCTTGGTGGTGGTATTGGTGATTAAGTCTTGAAATTTCATAATCAATAAGTTTAAGCAATTGTAAAATCATTGGCGATCATCATGTGACCGATGCCGGTATTTTTACCTCCTATGTTTTGGATAGAAGAGAGGCGATGTTCTCGGGCCGATACCCACACTCCATCAGCCCGGTGGGCAGTTAAGCCCGACTGCATTTCGTCTTGAGTTACTAAATACACATCTTCTCCATCGATATAGCCCAGACTAAAGTTGTTGATATAGTCGATGTATTCCAGCCGTTCTACAAAATCTACAATTAAGTTGGGGTAAAGCTTGCCTCCGAGGGCAATATCGGCCCCAGTATCGAAGGCCCAGGGAGCCAGGTATTGTTGCAAAGCCAAGTGCAACAATTCAAGATAATACTTATGATCGGCCTGATATTCAGGATGAAAAACCACTTGCATATAAATCCTGAGTTCCAGGTAGGTAGGGTTGCGTACCGTAACCTGGGCATGAGGAGCTGCCCTTTCAATCAAGTATTGTTGAATTTTTTGGAGAATATCCACTGATAATTTAGGCTTAAATGGATCATAAGGCCGAATACCGCTAATATTAGGGACAGCAATGAGTACCACTTCTCCTGGTTGGCTATCAGTGAGTAACTGTCCGGGCAAACATTTGATTTTATATACTTCTGGAAAAGCTCCTAACACCAATCTTTCATAATCCCACACCGTCAATGCTCGGTTCTTATGGCGAAGCCGTTCGCTAATCCTGATATTCAATTGATCTTCAGGTTCCATTACTTGTCCGCCAAACGAGCTATAAGGTTGTTGCACAGCTTTAAGTTCAGGCCGAGGTTCGTAAGTTCGGGTAATGGTTTCGGCTGGAAGAGGAGTTTTCAAATGATTGGGATCATTTTGTTGATCCTCAAACACCGCTTCTATAGCTTGTGCGTGGATGTCAATCGTATCACTTAGTCCCAAACTATTGTTTCTCACACTGGCTCTTAGCCAATGATAGCCACTGGGCAGTATTTGGTGCTGCATATCGGCTTCTGTCGGTATGCGCATTTTGATGATACCAGTATTGAGCAAGCCATTGCTACCATCGGTGATGATACGCCCTTTTTGGCTAAGCAATTGCCACTGATCGCCTTGTAAATAGCGCCAGTCAATAGCCGGAGGGGTTAATTCGGGATTGGCACTACCCTCAGCCATTCTAAAAAGTAGACTAAGATCAAAAGGTGTTTGTAAATCTTTGATGCCCAAATAAAGATACCCTTCCTGAGGGTAGCTGGGTACAAACGAAGTAGCCTCTACCTGAGCCATAGTGGTATGCCCAAACGGATGCACATGCATGACTGTGAGTGTATTGATTTTTATGGGGGGGGGAGGAGGAGAATTGGGATCAGGGTTAACATTAGGATTGGGAATTTCACCCATATCGTTGGCACTGGCAGTGTAATTAAAACTGAAATCTTGCCATTCAGGAGTGTAAGGCGGGTTTACTTGATAAGCAGCCGCGTCTGATTCGGGTATACTACCTTTCATGCGAATGGCCAGTTCCGAAGCTTTTTGAGAAGCCAATACTGGATATTGGGCGTGTCCAAAATCTTGGGTGCCCAACTGAACAATGAAATACCGTGGATGCTCAAAAATCTGAGTACTGGTATTATTGGTATTCATTAAGGGTAGATAAGGAAAAGCCTTTGCAGCCTCTTGTGAAGTATCCAGAGTAAGTGAAGCACCTGTATAATTCAACAACTCAAATTCTTCGGTTGTATCGTTGAGCGAAAACCTACGGATAATGCCTTGGTCGTGCAAATCCAGGGTAGTTTTAACCAGTGCCGCATTCTGATAATTGGCTCCATACAAGTTGTAATGACTACTCCAGTTACTGGGTTTGCCCAACCAATTAAGCTGGAGGCTGACATTATCTAGTTTTTTATCCACCAACTCCGGATGCGTAAAATAAAACTTAGCTTGAGCATTAGGTGTACTGCCAAAAGGAGTAAAGGCATTCTGAGAGTTGAGAATTGTAGTATCATTACTTGCCAGCGTAGGGCGTATATTTTGTGCTTGTACCTTGAGTTCTACCTTTTTTAGTTGGATTTGACTAAACAAATCTTGCGCCGTAAGCGACCCCATCATCAAGCTTGGACGCTCAATGGAAATCTTTAAAGTAGGAGAGGTGCGGGCATATAGTTCGTCGGCTTCACTGTAAGCTTGTACTGGGACAAAATCTGAGGCCAACTGACAGTGGATTTTTAATACATTACTAGGGGTGTCATAGGCAAGGCTGTTGAAATTAGTCACTGTTAACCAACGATTTTCCCCCGTGATTTCCACCTTAAAAGGATGCAGCAAATTGCCTTGACCGTCTTCCTCATTTTTAATCGTTTGTAAGGCAGCTATCTCGGTAGAAGTTACTTCATCGCTCAGGATAAGGTCGAGTTCAATCGTTCTTTCGCCCGTCGAAAGTGCCAATATAGGAGATTGGATAGCCAATCCTAAAGGAGAGAGTTTGTCATCTGTTACCCTTCCAAAAGTACGCCAACGCTGGAACGATTCTTCCTGGTCGTTGGTTGTTGCCTCTTGAGCATTGTTGAATGCATATACCCCATTCCGATGGCGAATCATAGGAGAAGAGGACGAATGCTCACCCCGCATTTGCCTTTCGGCTGTTTCTAATAATAGGTATGTACGATCCCATTTCCAAGCAGGCACCTGTTCATCTACCAAATAATCCTGGCAAGTATTGATAATAAACTTAAAATTCTCAGTAGTGAGCTTGAGCTTATCGTTGATGTATTGAACGCCCACCTCGGCGTTGGTAGTATTGTTTTCTACCTGAGTTAGTAAATCTTCCAAAGAGGTGATTCCAGTGGGCAAAGGCAGGTAATTGTTACCAGGATTGGGTAAACCAAGTGCTTCTTTAAATAAATCATCCGAAGTTTTGGGGGTTATAGCGGCCAGCTCTGCTTGTCGGATAATGATTTTCTTTTTCTGATGGGCGTTTTCCAACAATTGATAGACTACTTTTTTGTTCTTAAGCGTCAAGGCATTTTGCAACAAGGATTCTACCTCCTCTATAAACAAAGCAAAATATTTCTCAATTTTGATAATGGTATCGAAGTACACATCAATATTTGTAAGGCTGGAATCTATACTCGTAAAAGCAGGTAAACTTCCGTATTTGCTAATGAGTAGTTCATCAAAAATGGGAGTTTCCAGATTGCTAAAGATAGCTTTGCTACTAAGCTGAGGGATATTGTTGAGAATTTCCTGCATGTCACGCCATTCCCGGTAAATTACCTGGCGGGTTTTTACCATTGTGTGAAAGTCATTGGCATATTGATTTTGTGTAGCGTCATCTACCGTACTATTGGTATAAAACTTCTCAGCAATAAACTTGCGTAGTGTCCTTACCCGATGGCTATCTGAGTATCCCTGCTGATCTAGTGGCTCCACCAAAGGTTTAAAAACCTCATAGTCGCCAGTAGTGGCAAAGTTAAGTTCTTCGTAAAGGTTGTAAATATTGTTAACACTTTGCAATTCATCATAAATAGTATCATTGAGAGGAGAGTGTCCAGTAGCAGTGGTAAAGTTGGTAACAAAATTACGCAGGTTGTTGGCATCGATGATGAGCGAGACACCACTTTTCATTTTTTGTAATTCGGCATTGATCGTATTCCATTCATTGGCATCATTGTCCCGATTTTGCTTGAGGCGCATCAATAAGCGCAAATCAGCAAACGATAAATACAATTCCTTTTTGGCAAAAGCAGTAAGTGTTTGTATTTTTTCAAAAAATAAGATATCGGGTTCCTTATCCGTGTATCCAAAATAACCAGGAGAAGGGAGAGGGTTGCCTGGTTTGAGCAATTGCTTACTAGAACTACCCACAGTGATGGTTTCTTGCCCCAACGAAAGCCTGAGCATATCCACAAACTGAGCTGGTAAATTGTAGCTATCAAACTGGGTGGTTTGATAATGCACAAAGGTACTTTTGACTTGTGCCACTTTGGCTCGACTCACCATCATTTTTTCTGGAGTGCGATATACCAAGTCTTTCCCAGTACTATCTTTCCCCGCAAACAGGGCCGTTTTTTCGGGCAATAAAAAACGGTTGTTGGCATAGTTGTTTGCCAAGTCAAAAATCACGTGTACTCTATCAGGTTGTGCTGCTTTATTTGTAAACTTGAGTACTTGTTTGTAATAGTACTCAAGGTGCCTTGGCAGTATATTATTAAGCGAGGGCTTTAAGTGTTGCTCTAACAGCTGCAAAAAAGTGAGAAACAACACAAAGTGAGGACGTGATAGCCACTCTTGTTTGTTAGGATCACTCTCAAACAAGGTTGGGTTTTGCAAATAATGCAACATATCCTCTACCGCAACCGAACCATTCAAAAATGCCTGCCAGTTGCCGTTTAGCTGATTATCTGCATCATAATAGTTCAGTTCTTCAGCATATTTTTGAGCAAACTTTAGCCAATCCTCTATGGTTCTTTCTTCAATACGGATGTAGTCTTCTTGCAAGGCGGCTTGGATGCGCTGCAATTGACTGGTTCCGTCGCGATAAAATAACTCTAGGTTTTCAGACATTAGGTTCCTTTAAATTTTGTGTTATTGGTATTAAAACTTCCAGCTCCATTGTCATAAGTTGTTTTGGAGTCAGTTTGACCATTATTTGGATCCTTTGCAGGCACATTTACTTCAAACTTTGCTTTAAAATCAGAGCCTTTCAAAATCACCAATTTTCCTCCTTTAGTATGAGTGTGTTTGGCTTTTTGACTATCACTTAATTGGTCAATTTTAAGTGTACACTTTCCAGGAATCATATACCTGGGAGGAGCTATATAAGTAACATTTGGTACTGCTACTTCTTTTGCATCATCTAGAATGCATAACTTTTGGTTTTGGAAAGTAGCAGTACCAGTGCCGGTGATATATCCAATTTCTGGGATAATAATTGCCCCCGAAAAATTAGATTTAAAATGTACCTCATCATCATTTATAATAACAAAATCACTCATTATGCATTAGTTGATATTGGTTGCCTCATTGATATAAAAAGGATACACCATATTATATCGGGTATTGGTAGCTCTCACTGTATATTGTAATTCTACCAATAAACGTCCCTCGACTTGGTTGTCTTGAACAACCTCTACTTTGTCTAGCGCTACCCTTGTTTCGTGATTAATAATGGCGTCGCTTACCAGGTCTTTGATTTCTGATAGTAGATTATTGTTAATTTCCTCAAATTGAAATCTGGACAAACTCCCGCCAAAATCTTCTTGCATGACTCGTTCACCCAAATCGGTTTGCAAAAGAATAAGAATACTTTTGTGGACATTTGGGGCATTTTTGGCCATTCCGAGGTTTCTCCCCCCAGCGCTAAACTGAGGAGGGAAACCCCATCCGGTGCCTAAAAATGGAATTTCTTCTTCAGACATTTACTTCTTCAGATTTATGATTAGTAACCTCTTGATGAGCCTGTTGTCCGTTTTGTCCATTCACTTGGGGAGCCGCTTGATTTTGAATCTTACCTACTAACCCAAACACCTTTTTGAAGGGCATTTCTCCCAATGCTTCCAGCAATAAATTGGCTTCTTCCAAAGTGATTTCTAACTTGATGTTTTGCTTAATATCTTGCATATTATTAATATTATTTATTTTAAAATTAATTCATATCTATAGAATCCTTGCCTGTAATTTTTACAGTTTTACCTTCTATGATGATCTCTTTTTCTGTTTTCAACAAAATCCCACTTTCGCTCAATTTTATCTGATTATTATTAACATCCTGTAATTCAATCAATTTTTGTTTGTCATCCATCTTCAGGTGTTGCCCCTGAGGGGTATTAATGGATACAAACTCGTTGGATTCATCAATGGTAATCTGAAAACCAGCCTTGGTTTGAATTTTTTTGACAGGGTTTTCAGCGTTGATTTCACCCTCAGCCACAGGAGGAGGATTTGTAGTACTATGAAGGCTCCCTAGTACAATGGCTTGGCGAGGGTCATCATTCAAAAAACCCACAATTACTTCATCACCTGTTTCTGGATGGAAATAAATTCCCCCTTTTTCACCTGCATAAATGGTAGCTAGACGGGCCCAAGTGATAGTTTCAAGAGCAGGAATGTTTACCCGCATCCTGAACTGATCCTGAGGGTCTTTTTCATAACTTTCTACAATACCTATTTGTAACCCTTTGATCCCAGGCAGGAGTCCACCTGCTTCCAGAGCTGTCATTTGATGTTGCTGGGCATAGCTTTGAGGAGATACGCCAAATTGTAAATCAGTTGACCAACCATTGATACTAATGCGGTGCCGAACTCCTGTAATAATAGCGTTACCGTTGAAGCGAGGGCTAATTCCTGCTAATTCAGCAATGTCTAATAATTGAATTTTTTGATTACCCTCAATAGTTACTGAGCCTTGTAGCATGGCCAAGCGAGTCTTGCTAATTTTGCCAATGCCCCAACCTCGTTGTTCCTCGAGGCCTAAAGGTACTAAGCTCTGAATATTTACTGTATCCCGGCCTACTACCTGAGCAAGATCTTCTGGCACCAGGTTGCCAGGGTTAGATTGAAAATTAACACTTTGGGTGATTGAATTAATTTCGTTGGAATCATTTTGCCAAGTAATATTCCTTAGGGCATCTATTTGATGTTCAGCGTTAATTTCTAGATTTACATCGTAGATTTGACTCAAGCCATAAGAAAGTAGGTGTTTGGCCCTTGAGGTGCTGATTTGCTTGGGGTCCAGTACTGAGATTTTTTCCTGGCTAACTGTAACCCAATAGCCATAAAGGTCGGCTCGAGATAACAAAAAATCCCAATCAGAGCAGTAATATTGGATCAGATCCTGGGTTTCATCACTGGGAGAATCTATTTGCCCAGCTTTTAGTTTGTTGCTGCTAATGAGCTCGTTGAATACATCCGCGTCCTTTTGTTCTTTAAACAACTTATTGCGGCGGGTAGCAGTCATTTTAAAACTTGTATCTCTAAGCTCTACTATCAGGTAAGAATAATGAATATTAGCCTCGATGCTATGCTTAGTAATAATGCCCGAAAAGAGGGTAGCCTCCTCATCGGCCTGTTCATTGTAATAAATTTTGATCTCTAGTTGCTTGCCTGGAGTAAGCAATGATGTTTTGCTAAGGTCAAATGTTTGTTTGGCAGGATTACCATCTCTAAAAGATAGCCGAGCGTAGGGAATTTTGTTCACCTCGCATTGAATATCAACCTCAACCAAGGGAGCATCCACTACTGTTCCTTCACTCAATATGGTAATTGTATAATTCTCCATTTAATTGCCAAGTTTCTTAATATTTTAGCTCAATTTAGTTTTGTTGAGTTCCTGAATAGATGGTAATTTTATTTCGGTACCGGCAGGTATGTTTCTAAAATGATCGAATCCATTGTATTGGGCCAACAACAAGTAATAAGACGACGAGCCATACATTTCTTTGGCAAGCATCGGTAGTGAATCTCCTGCTTTGAACTGCTTACGATGGGTAACGTCAGGAGAGGTTTTACTACTTTCGTGATCCGCTTTTGTTTTAGGAACATCGTAGATAAAAGTAGCGGTTACAATGGCTCTTAGAGGTATACCCTTGGGGTTTATTAAGCCATATTGAACATTGCAAGATTGTAGCTTACAGCTATATGCTTTGATATCTGCCCACTTTATTTTCAAAAAGCGAGAAGTATGGGTACTACCATCATATTTATAGCAAATATCCAGAAATTTATTGACCTGTTCGGCTACCGTTTCGTTTGTATTTAGTTTGGCTGCCAAATAGCTCTTGGCCAACACCTGAGTCTTGTCAAATACTAAGGTAAAGCTCAACTTGGGTGGGAGCATCTGAGAAGGTTGTACACTATTAGCTTCTCCACCAACTACTTTCGATTTTTGGTAGGTAATGCCATACTGAACAGATACATCATCTACACTAGCCAATGACTTAAATTCTTCAGGTGTACCTTTACGCGCTTCTTTTTGATAAGACTGAATAATCAATATGTTATCTTTGCTAAGCATAGGTTATCTTTTATCTGGATGATTTACGTTCTATAATCTTCATCACCTCTTTGACACAAGTCTGCACAATCTGACTGGTCATTTCCTCGGTAAGCACTTCAGATGAGTCTACTTTTTGGTTTCCATCTACGTCATCTATTGCTACTGCTCTTATAATGAGTTCCTTGATTTCTACGGCCATATTTATAGAGAAACAGGTTGAAAATGAGTGTAACTTAATTCTATGGTTTCCACAAAAACACTACTTTGGTTGGCATCAAGATCCCCCATCACCCATTTGGTAGGGTAAGCATCCATAAATAACCAAGATACTTGGGCTTGCCCTTGAGGATCCAGTAATATCACCATCACATCGCGAGGGGTAAATTGCAAATTAGCAAAGGTCTCCTGCAACTCAATACGCAATGGACTACCCAATACATACCCCCTCTCCAAGGTCAGATTTGAGTGTTCCGGGTAATTGGGCAGGTTTACGGTATGCCCTCCCATTCTTACTTTGTCGGTACTGTTTACCGACAATCCCAAACCCGAGACTCTTTGAAAGCGAATGTCTAACGTATTGGGTACTCCATTACCTCCACCAATGCCATAAAACACCACCAAAAAATTGAAAGACATCAAAGGTGGCGGATTCAAGAAATCTCCTGGGCTGGGTGGTTTGGGTGAAATCATAACTTACATTAGTTAATGTTAAAAATACTACTTCTGGCTCCTCCTCTTTGTCCCGAAGTGTGATAAGTAATGCGCATATTGTCAGAAATCAAAGACAAGGTTTCAATCGCCACCTCTTGAGTGTTGACATCAAAATCGCCCGCTTCATAACTCGTAGGAACGGCGTTTTGTACCCACCAGCTTACCAATGGTTCCCCTTGTTCATTGCACAGGTTCACGGTAATGTCTTGTTTCATGGGCGTTTTACTGATCCAGTCCAATAATACACTGCCACTGCGTACCACACCACGTTGTAGACTTATATTTACCGGTTGCAAAATCCCCACTAAATGGTGAGTTCCCTCGAGGGAACTCAAGCCATGTCGATAGGTCACCGTGTCGTATTGTAAGCTTAAGCCAGTTACTTTGGCAAAACCATAACTTTCCGAACCTATGTCTACCCGATAGTTGTAAGCGGGTAAGGGGTAACTATTGGCAATATCTTCTTTAGAAATAGCCATAGATTAGATTTCTTCCATGGTGATTCTATCTGCCATCAGTGTAAGGCTTTGGATAGAAGCATCATTAGAGCTTGCGTCAAACGTAGGAGCTTCTAAGCCAGTAGGAAAAGCATTGATTACTTTCCAAACAAAAACGGCTGCACCATTTTCGTCGCAGAGTTCAATACTTACATCTTTTTTCTCTACCAGGTTAAGCTGAGTGCCATTGATCCAGTCATAAAGAGGAGCACTTTTGCCACGTACCACACCTTTTTGCATGGTTACGGTTACGTCTGAATGCTGCGCTGGCATACGCATTGTTACTGGGCCAGGAGCACTCCCGTCTACCGGGCTTTCCTTATAAGTAGTGGTTTCAAAAGTCATGTTCAACCCAGAAACTTGCGAAAAAGCAAGGGATGTCCCATCAATCAATACCCTATAGTTATAAGAGGGTAATGGATAATTATTCTTTATTTCTTCTTTGGTTAATGCCATGGTAATTGAACTTAATTTCAGTATTTAGAAATAATTTGTTGAGAGTGTAAGACAACTGGGAACTAGTTCAGTTGTGAAAGCAATTCCCAGTTGTGTTAAATTAAGATTCCTGTAGTTGATGCATAAAGCGTAATACTACAAATTCAGCGGGTCGTGCAGCAGCAGCGCCTACTTCTACAATCAATTTACCCTCCAGTACATCCTGGCTACTCATCGTTTTGCCCAGACCAACATTTACAAAATAAGCTGCCTCAGGAGTGGCTCCTGCCAAGGCTCCTTGTTGCCAAAGACCATACAAGAAACTCTCAATCAAACCTTTTACCTTGAGCCAAGTCGTAGCAGTATTAGGTTCAAACACTACAAAAGCACTTGATTTCTGAATGGACTCCTCCATATAGTTAAACAAACGACGTACGTTGATATAGCGCCATTCGTTATCGTTACCAGCCAAAGTTCGGGCTCCCCAAACCAAAGTGCCGCGTCCGGTAAAACTACGAATCACGTTGATGGATTTACCAGAAGTCGCATCTACGTTTAAGCGACCTTGCTGACTGTTGGTTACTTTTACAGTGGGTTCAATCACTGATGAAATGCTTACATTAGCAGGTGCTTTCCACACACCACGATCACGGTCTACTGCCGCATAAATACCTGCAGCAGCAGCACTTGCTGGCAATACTACTCTCTGGTCTCTGATCGTATTTTTGATCTGATTGTAAAGCGCGGTAAAGTTTTCTTTGATATCGGCTAAGGAAAGTGGAGTAGAGCTGTCCAATGGAGTAATAGCCTTGTTCACCACAGTTCTTGAACCATCACCTACCTGTAATAAATTATAACCTCCTCTATCGCCAGTGAAGGCTGCCCAAGCATTTACTACGTCCACAGCTTTGGCATTTACTCCTACATCAATCGTAAGGCTGATTTCAGCGCTACTATTTACCAAAGTAATGGCAACTGGTACATCTTCAGTTGATTTAGTCACAGCAACTGTAGGCGTGATTGCACCTACAGTTGATGCAAGGTAAGATACTTGAAAACCATTAGAACCACTGTTATATCGTAGAACTGCGGCCGCTACATCTACATCCTTATCTTCATATTGGTAGCTATAAGAAGTTTTCAAATAAGGCAGATAGGCTGCTCCGTATTTTAAGTGGTTACTTCCGATGTTCTGTCGGAACAAAGCCGCATCAGCATCGCTGCTCAATACATCAAAAATTCCAAAACGATCTTTCAATTCCCCGCATTGGTTCAGCACCTGTACACAGCGGGCATAATAATCAGCTGGGGCTAAGTTGGCTGCATCTACCAGTACCAACAAGGTGGGCTCGTCAAATTCTTCTAACTTTTGGATACCGTTCTGAATTGCAGTGTTGCCATCAGTGGTACTGATTACTGCTCCGGCGGCATCGGCATCGTATCTTGCTACTGATACGATGTAGCAGCTTCCCCCACCATTGTCAAAATACATCCGCAGGGCATAATACATCAAATGAGAATGAAGTTCGGCAGCATCGGTGGTACCATCTGCTTGTTTTCTTTGTAAAGTTCCATCACTTGCCATGGTGAATCGGGCATATCTTGGTTTGCTTCCAAAATATTGCTCATATTCCAACATGGTATCTACTCTTCTGATCACTACTTCACTTGCTGGAAAAGATGTGCCGTTTTTATCCAGGGCTTTTTCTGTGTAGCCTACAAAGGCCGGAATGGCAGTGGCAACCCCTGCTACTGAAGGAGGTATCGTAGAAACTTCTTCTACGTATACGCCGGGTACATTGTAATCCATATTAATTAATTCGTTTAAGAATAAATATTTAGAATACCTACTCCCTCGTTTTCAGGAGCAGGGTTAGGCAAATTATTAATGATGGTTTCACCGCTTTGCTGTAGTTTCAAACCAGCCTTGGCTTGTTTTTGATAGGGGAGCGGATTGACCGAAGTGATATTGAAAATTTTGGCTGCTGGAAAAGTGTTTTTCAAGCGTTGAAACACGTCTCCACTAGTGGTTTCTACCGTATTGGCGAAAGCCCAGGCAGGATCTGATACTCCATTGGTGATGGCCAGATTTGCGGCACTTACGGTATCAGGGGCTACAATGTAGTAGCTCCAATTTTGGCTTTTTCGGGCCCAGGACAGGGTATAAGATTGATCATAACTGATGCTACTTCCATCTACGCCAATCTCTACCAGACCCAAAGTAGTAGTGGGCCAGGGAGGGGCAATTTCATACCTAACCTCAAATGCTTGATTATCAGTGTAAGTTTCGGGAGTAGTATCAAAGCTTATTTTATTGAGTGCTGCATCGTATGTCAAAGTAGGGGCAGGGGTAAGCCCTTGTACTTCAAGCGATGTATTGAGAGGGGAGCGTTGCAGAAAAAATGAAGTTTGAACATCCCTCACTTGAGAAATTCTAAATACATCCGTGATTTTGTGTTGATAGTTTCCAGTGGTAAGCGCTGTATTGTTTCCTGTAACGTAAAAGCGAGGGTATGCAATCCCTGAAAGTGATTGTAGATCCGTAAAATGATAAAATACTGGATTACGTATTTCCAGAAAGAACCGAAAAGTAACGTTGGACTGAGGCAAAAAAGTTTGAGAAGGCGCTCGCTCTGGAGTACTCAAAAACAGCCTGCCAGGCTTGGTATACAGCTTAAGCCGATATTGTTTAATCAATGCTTGAGTTGCTGGATCTGGTATCAAGCCTACAAATTGATCTATTTCGGGGATGTAGTTGGTATTATCCGAAAAATAATCATGGAGAACAGCAACAGAGAATAAGTTTTTGTAAATCATTGCAAAAGACTATTTTGGTTGTTCACTTGGGTAATTTCAGTAGATAAATCAAGGTTGTCTTCTTGATAAACCATCATCTTGAGCCGATAAGCCACTGAGGGCAAATAGGCCACCTTAAGCGAACTCCAAATTTCGTTTTTTTGCGTGTTATTAAGCGATAAATACTCAAGTGTGAGCTTATCTACATCGTTGGGTAAAGCCGGAAACTCACCACGCATAAACACTGGGTGTGCTTGAAAAAACTGCATGGTATAAGACAAATGCTTGAGGGCAGCTTGATAATCGGTAAACTTAGCCGAAAAAAGCAAAGTCAATGATAGATGAAGGGGAGGACTGAC
Source organism: Microscillaceae bacterium (assembly GCA_003483885.1). Lineage (GTDB taxonomy): Bacteria > Bacteroidota > Bacteroidia > Cytophagales > Microscillaceae > Microscilla. The sequence continues at coordinate 5,357 of DMXI01000578.1, read as the reverse complement.
TGTATTTTGACTACCATCAGGGTTTACCTGAACAAAAGGATTGGCAGTTCTGTTAAGTCTTTCTTCTTCAAGATTAAGCAATAGGAGATTTACTGTTCTTAGATTGAACGTAGGAGGGTCAGTATCTATCTTGGGATAGTCTACTTTGGGACCGCTGGCGGTGGAATCTGGTATTTTTTGTACCAGATAACTGTTGAGTACTGTTTTCAAGAACTCAATTGCGTCGTGTATCATTAAAGTTTGATTTTAATCGTCACTTAAAAGTATTGGTATTTTGATCACATAAAATAATACCTATAAACGGCACAGTACAAACGACACTTTTCTGATAAATGTTACAAAGTAGGATATTTATTTTATCGTGAGGATTTGAGCGTAAAGTTATAGGTCTGCTTGAAAAAACAAAACTTTTTTTAGAATAAAAATAACTAAAATTATACTCTGACTTGATTTTCAGGCTTTTAAATCTAAATCTTTTTTTTGGAAGGAAAAATGGTTGTATATACCTATTGATTTATTGTTAGGAAAAGATTGAATTATTTAAAAAGTAGTATAAAACTTACATTGATTCAATTTGCAAGCAAAACATTAAAAAATGCAAAAATAGCCTTTCAATACCTTGATTAAAGCATTGAGATTCACTACCGAAAGTTGAAATGTGAAGTGGAATAAAATGTTTAAATTAACCTCCAATTGTAGACATAGACTCAGTGACAGGCGAGTTATTCTTTCGTCTTTTTTCCGCTTCATAACCATCCTTGGCACGGCTATTAAAAGCACCTAATAAAGCCTTCGCCAATTCTTCATCCTTGGCACCTGCGCGCATCAATTGCTTGATATCCAGCACCCCATTATCATACAAACAAGTCTTAAGGGTACCTTGTGCGGTAATTCGAATCCGATTACAACTACCACAAAAATTACGCGTAAAAGCAGCAATAATTCCGAGCGTACCTTGGTGGCCTGGTACTTGGTAATTGGTAGAAGTTGAATTGGGTTTTGAAACTAGTTGTTCAATATCGGGATATTGCTGAGTAAGCGTGGATAAGATTTGGCGATAGTTCCAGGTAAATTCAGTGTTGCGTAAACCTTCTCCGTTAAAAGGCATTTCCTCTATATAGCGCACATCTACTGGGGCATTTTCGGTGAGTTTGGCCAATGGAATAATGTCTTCGGTGTTTTGTCCAGCCATAACCACCATATTGATTTTAGTGCGCATACCACTCTCTATTAGCGCATTTAAGCAGTGCATGACCTTATCAAATTCATCACGACGGGTGATTGTTTTGAATCGTTCTTTATCAAGGGTATCCAAGCTAAGATTGACTGCTTTTACTCCCATAGCAATCATCCGAGGAATATATTGCTCCGTTAAAACCCCATTGGTGGTAATGTTGAGTTCTTGAATGCCGTCAATTTCAGAAATGGTTTGCATAAAATCAATCAAGTCGCGGCGTAGAAAAGGCTCTCCTCCGGTAATTCGAATTTTGTTGATGCCCATTTTTGCCAAAAGGCGAATCAAACGTTCCATTTCTTCATAAGAGAGCAAATGTTTCTTCGGTAAATATTTAATACCTTCTTCGGGCATGCAGTAAAAACAGCGCAAGTTACAACGATCGGTTACGGCAAGGCGCAAATAATTGATAGGACGGCCGTGGTTATCTGTAATTTGAGAAGGTAATTGCATAAGAACTCTAAATTAGGGTTTGTTGTTAATTTTGTGAGTACAAGTGCTAAAGATTATATTCCACCTGGATTGTACTTTTTAAATATGCTCTTGTAACTTAGCAAATATAATATAGAAGTCGTCTCGACTTTTAGGATGTTGTTGAGAATAGCTGCTTTTGTTCAATAACAAAGCGATTTTTTTGAGGCATAGCAGCGCTACGGCGATAACCGAGTCTACAGCTTTGCTGTGACGAGCTCTGCGAAGCTAAAAAATTGCAAAGTTAGTGGACAAAATGAGTTATTTGTAATTCATTATTAAAAGTTGAGATGACTTCATATTCAAAAACTAAATTTTATTTAAAAAGTTCAAGCCCACAATTGGTATGAAACTAAATATTATGCTTTTTGGTATTGCCCGGGATATTATTGGAGGTTCTGCGCTGACGCTGGAAATGGAAGAAAAAACGACCGTAGACAGCCTTATGGCACACTTACAGCAAACCTATCCTGATTTTGAGCGATTGGCCAGTCTCATGATTGCGGTAAATTCGGACTACGCCAAAGGAGACCGGGTTTTGCAAGAAAATGACGAAATAGCTCTGATACCGCCAGTAAGTGGGGGGTAAGCCCGTATAATCCATTTGGATAAGAAAATGCGTTTTATGCATTGATTAACAATTACTTGGGCAAAAAAATAACCTGTTTTTTTACATTCAGTTAATTTAGCTGTTTGATCAACTCAACTTTGTTTAAGCCTTCCTATGAATTTTAAAATTACCGACCAAACCATCAACGAACAAGAAGTACTAGAGCTGGCTCGCTCCGAAAACTGTGGAGGGCTATCTGTGTTTGTAGGCACGGTACGTAACCAAACCAAAGGCAAAAAAGTAGTTCGCCTGGAATTTGAAGCTTACGAAACTATGGCCTTGAAAAAGATGCAAGAAATTGCTGAACAAGCTAAAGAGCGTTGGAACACCGATAAAATTGCTATTTACCATCGCGTAGGAGTGCTAGGCATAGGTGAAACGGCAGTAGTAATCGCAGTATCTACCCCTCATCGTAAAGAATCATTCGAGGCTTGCGAGTTTCTCATTGATACACTCAAACAAGTAGTACCCATCTGGAAAAAAGAAGTATACGAAGATGGTGAAATCTGGGTAGCAGCGCATCCGTAAAATTATTTAATACAATTAAACAATCGTTGTTGGTGTTGTGCTACTAAAACACCAACAACGATTATGTATTTATCTAACTCGTTACTTTACCTACAATCCACTCCGTTACCTTTTTCAAAACCTCTTCTTTTTTTACTTCATTGTGGGTTTCGTGCCGCATGCCCTCCCAAATTTGAAGCGTTACTTTTTCAGGAGCTTTTTGGGCAAACGCTTGAGATGCTGTGTGAGAAGTAATATTATCATCGTCTCCATGCATTAATAAAGTATCCAACTGAAGCTTTTGGGCATTATCCAAAGCCCATAAACCAGCCTCTATAGTACTAAGAAAAGTGGCAACCGATATTTTATTGTGGATCAATGGATCGGCTTTATAAGCCTTACCTACTGATAAATCGGTCGATAAATCTGCCTCGTTCAAAGGGCCAGTTTGGGTAAATCCAGGAAATAATTTACCGACAAATTTTCCTAAAGCCACTTGAAATTTTGGTGGGTCAGTGGCTAATTTTAACCAAGGGGAAGATACTACCGCCCCAGCCAATTTTGAAGTATCTCTTTTTAATAAATAATTCGTAACAATGTTTCCCCCCCAGCTGTGTCCATATAGTACCACCGGAGTATTAGGAAAAACTTCCTGAGCCTTTTGAATTAAGCGTTCTACATCTTCCAATAACCATTCGTATTTTTTTACATGTCCTCTTTTTCCGCTCGATTTGCCGTGGCCTCGTTGGTCGTACCCCACCAGCGCAATGTCATGTTGGTCAAAATATTCAGCTACATGTTGGTAGCGAGCAATGTGCTCAAAAAAGCCATGCACCAAGGCCACTACTCCTTTAGGAGCATTGCTTGTTTTCCATATTTTCCCCTCTATGGTGGCTTTGTCAAGATTCCAGGTAAAGTTTTCAGTAGTCATTGTTTCTAAAGCTTCAATTATTTTTTGAGACAGAAATGAGAGTAAAACTAATTTAAAATTTGTATTTGCTCCTAAATCCAAACAGTTTTTTATTGAAAACTCATTTGCCTCTCTTTTATTTGGTGACTGTCGCCAATGAGCAAATGACTTTATTTTAGCCAGTATCTATCACTTTTTAACCTTTGGTGTTTTGGGATGGAACTCATCGGTTTTATTTGTACTTTTAGATACCAATGTTTATTAGAAAAAGACAAAACACACTTAGAAAAAATATACTATGGCATTATTGTTCGAAAATTTTGAAAGCTGGCGACAGTACTGCAAAGATCAAAGTATGCTCTTGCATCGTCCAGTACTAGAGTACGAAATGGAGCAAAAAGGAAGAACCGAAAAAGAAATTTGGGGAGGTTTGCTCAAGGCTTATGAAGTGATGAAAGAAGCGGTTCAAACCGGACTAACCGGAGATATGACTTCCCGCTCTGGAATGATTAACAACGGAGCTAAAAAGGTGTACAATCATCCTACTACGGTACTCTCCAAAGAATTTACAATGGTGATATCCAGCGCTTTGGCAGCCAAAGAGGTGAACTCTTGTATGGGAAGGGTAGTGGCGGCTCCTACGGCAGGCGCTTCGGGCATTTTACCAGGGATTTTGACCAATCTACAGACATTACACCACCTCTCTGACGAAAAAATCTGTGAGGGTTTGTTAGTGGCTGCTGGCATAGCCTTGATCATTGAACGCAACGCCAGTATTGCTGGAGCAGTTGGGGGGTGTCAGGCCGAAACAGGTACCGCTGCTGCTATGGGTTCGGGTGCCATTGTATATTGCCTGGGCGGTACAGTAGACCAAGTGTTCAACGCGGTTGCTATTACGATTCAATGTATGCTGGGGTTGGTGTGCGATCCAGTAGCAGGTTTGGTAGAGGTGCCTTGTGTTGTACGCAATGCCAGTGCCGCGGCCATTGCGTATTCGTCGGCACAAATTGCCATTGCCGATGTAAGTGCAGTAATACCTGTAGATGAATGTGTAGCTGCTATGGGAGAGATTGGGGAAAGTATGGAGACTCGCTACAAAGAAACGGCACTGGGTGGTTTGGCAGCTACCCTCACCGGAAAAAGCATTGCTAAAAAAGTATTGATCCAAGATATAGAGGTGTTGCCTGATGAAGGAGACTAAAGGGAGTGAAAAGCTAAAAGTGAATAGTGAAAAGTTGGCGCGAAGCGAGACTTTTTAAATTAAAAATGTAAAACGTAAAATGAAAAATGAGCGCAAAGCGATTTTAGGAGCAAGGATCAGGGAACAAGGGTGGCGCGAAGCGCAGCTAAAGGCCAAGAGCTAATAACCAACAGTCTATTATCACATTTGCAAAATCAATAATTAACAATCAGCCGAAAGCGGAACACGTTATCCGGAACGGAGCCGATAACCATAAGTACATTGGAACAATAGACCAATACAATAATGGATATAATCACACCTGTGATCGAGCTAAATATTGACTAGGTTAGAATGCACACACTAGCGGAGAAGATAATTTATAATTCATCAATTCATAACTCATAATTGACTTGACTAGGGCACAAAAAAAAGACGCTGCAAA
>DMXI01000702.1 GCA_003483885.1 Microscillaceae bacterium | reverse complement strand
TGACGCTTCGCTTAAACACCAACAAGGGTATTCATTTATATTTCGTTATCATACCCATCAATTTTCTTTCTGCAAAAAACGAAGTAAAACAATCCGATTATTACGATATTTGGTTTCAATGATTTCCAGGTTTTGCAAACTTCGGATAGGCAACGATAATTGGTCAATGAATTCTTCTTTGTTGTATAGCTCCACGCCCAGTCCCGATTCATCTACCTGAAAAATCTGAGCTTCTTCATCAATCATTTTTTCTAGTTGTTTACGTCGTTGTTGCTTTTCCCTGGCTGTTTTTCCTGGTTTCGAGATCAAATGAATGAGTAGCGCATAATCGTCTTTTTTGAGCTTGATTAATTCCTCGCTTTTTTGGCGGCTTACCTGCCTTATGATGGTATCGGTTTGGTAATAGCGCGCCTTTACTACCAGTACCAGTCGCTTTTGTTGACTGGTGATTTTTACACAACCTTGTCGGTTTACTTTTTGTAATTGTGGTGACTCCCCTTCTTTCAACAATAATACTTCTATGTCTTTGGCCACTGGTTGTTGGGTATCAGCATCTTGAAAACAAAAACGCACTTCAAAATCACTAGGTTTAGAAATCATGGCCCACACCAAGATTCCTATCGTCACCAGTACAACGCTTCCCAGAACTCCTTTCCATACAACACGATTTGATTTTTTAAGCTTTTGTTCGTCTTTCTGGGGTAATATTTCTACTTGTTCAGCAACAGAGTGCTGAAAAATAAAGTCTTGCCAGCCTTCGTACCCAATAAACCGCGACAGCATATTGAGCATGTCTATCCGGGGAAGCTTTTCGTTTTGGCGTGGCTTCAAATGGGTATAAAACCATTTTTCGCTCACGTACCCCTGTACTTTTTGCTTCAGTGCCTCCTGTAGCGCCGTTATTTCCTGCGATTTCCAATCGTGGATTTCGCTTGCAAAATAAGGGTGCTGCTCTTGCATCTCTGCTTGCAGTTTGACCTTTAGGGTTTTAAAATGTTGTAGTGCTTCGTTTTGCATATTCCTCCAGTCTGTCCAGACTATCTTCCATAAATCTAGCACTTTTTTCAAAAATAACGGACGATTGGTTCATTTACCTTCCCAAGCCTTTGTAAAATCCTTGTAAAACGGTTTACAATGCCTTTGCAAAGGTTTTACAGTGATTCTGAGCACCCAGTATATAGATTTGCTGCTGTAAATCAAATCCAACATAGTATGAAAACGCTTTTAATGCTCAACGCTTTTTTATTCATCTCAAATATTTTATTCGCTCAGGTAGCTGGCAATGCCAACTATAATCAAAAGGTGCATATTCCTACCCAAAACATTCACAGCAACAACCTGAATGCTGGCTATGGATCGGACAAAAATTTCACGCTCATTCTTAAAGGCTTACATAATGTAAAAACCAGTGCCTACGTGGCTATTTTTAGCCTTACCCAGTCAGGCAAAACGGTCAAGGAAGTAAACAAGCTTATAGATAGTCGTCTGGATAAAGTCAAAAGTGGGGTGAAACAAATAGCAGGAACCGTGTTGCACCTGGATATGATTTCGTTTGTACCCCAGTATGAATACGAAGTAGAAAAGAAGATTTTTAGTAAGAAAACATACCACGAAATCCCCAAAGGATTTGAAATCAAGAAAAACATTCACATCAAATACACTCAACCCAGCCAGTTAAACCAGATTATTGCCAAATGCGCCGAAGCAGGTATTTATGATTTGGTAAGGGTAGATTATTTTTCGGAAAATTTAATGAACATCAAACGTAACCTGAGAGCCAAAGTCATTGCCCAACTCCAGCAAAAGCTGCTCAACTACCAAGGATTGTTGGGGGTAGATATGAAGGAATACCAAAAGCAAATAGCCGATGGATTCAAAGTAGTTTATCCTGTAGAAATGTATAATACTTATCAGGCACACTCCAGTTCTTCTATCCACGTGCGGCGCAATGCCAAGGTAAATCAAATTAACAAAACGACAACTCAATATTACCAGCCCATTGTTGACAAAGAGTTTGACCTGGTGATTAATCCAGTCATTACTGAACCCGTAATACAAGTGATGTATCAGGTAAACCTGACCTTAAAAAAGGTAGAGAAAAAAGATCCCAAAGCTGGCACCACCAAAATTGTGACCCAAAAGCAAATTATGCTGATTACGCCTAATGGTCAGGTTAAAGAGTTGAAAATAAAATAGCCAACAAGGCATTCTTTACCCTAAATTTATTCTAGAAGTCATCAAATCAATTGAAAATGCGAAAACTGATTCATTTAGTCGTTTTTTTGGTCAGTATCACTTTTGTAGTGGCTCAGCCTGGGCATACTCCTCCAAGCTTTATGATAGATTACAGTGAACCACAAAAATATAACTGTTTTCCTGCTCACACTATGCTTAGAGATTCCCTCGTCAATAATTATAATTTTAGCGCAGATGTTTTTGCTAAAGGAGACACTATTCGTTTTACTAAAAAATCGTCCATCAAGCATCCTTACCTCCACCATGATTATTCTTTTGGAAAAAAAAGAAACAAAAGAAAGATAACATACACCCGATTATTTGTCCAGGATTTCTGGAGGTTTGGGCGTTTTGTCCCTAAAGGCAGTTTGCTTGGGCTTAGCCTCGAACACAAAAAGACTAAACAAGTCATGAATATTTTTGTCAGATTAGGTGAACCTCTCTCTACACGCAGGCATAATAAAATATACATCTATGGATTGGCATTTGAAGAAGGTGATTTCTTTTATGATTTATGCCACTGTAAATACACTAGCAAGCCATCTTATGAGCGAATGGTTTATGTTGGGAATAGGCGAAAAAATAGCATAAAACGAGACGAATTACAACAATTGCTTAACGGTGCTAGCTGCTCTTCCAAACGTTTTTTGATTGATTTAGGCGCCAGTGATATAACAAAAGAAACCTTTTTAAAAAACTATGATGTGCTGGCTGCAAAACTCAACAATCAAATTAGGTTCTATCATTACAAGCGAAAAGGACGTTTAACATCATCATTTTTGAAGTGGGAAATCAAAAAACATCCTCATATATCGTACTTTCCTTACCGAGCTTTCACTAAAGAGCAGTCAATTATAGGTATTTCGTTTATAAATGATCAAAAACAAGCGATGAATCTCTATTTCAAAATCTATAAACGTTATGAGGATTACAATCGAA
>DMXI01000703.1 GCA_003483885.1 Microscillaceae bacterium | reverse complement strand
CCACCGCTGTAGTACGACTTACCTAAACTTGTTACACTACGGCTAAACATATCAAACATTCACTCGTACCTCGTTCAGTGATCAGTTTTAACGCCTCCGTTTCTCAAGTTTTTAACGGTAACGTACTAAGGCGGAACCGACCAAAGGGAGCTCTGCGAAGCTAATTCAAGCTTATGTTTTTCAAGTTAGTAAACTTTAAATCAGTTAGTTACAGATTTCCTCATTCAAATAGGTTAATCATTAAGTTGACGCCAATGCGATGGAATCGGGGAGATGACTTCGTTAGAACTCAAAAGCGAAACTTTTCACTTTCACACTACAAGTCGAGACGACTTCTATTTTCAAAAATCGATGTTTGTTAATCAGTGTTCGAGATTCATTTGTGCGTAACATTGGTAAATTAAGTAACGTTTTCAAGCTTGCTGTCTTGATGGCAATTGCTTCCAGCGTTTCTTAAACAATTCTATTTGCTTCCCTAAAGGTTCATAATTTTTCCACGCTAGTTAAAAAATACCCAAATAGTCTCTTCAAAATAACCCTTTCTCTCGCCTTGGGAAGATAGTGCTATTCTTTGCCAAGAAAGTGACATCTCTTTTTTAGGCTACTCAATAAATTGCAATACATTCTTAATTACATTCAATTAATTATATTGTATAACTAAAAACTGTAATACTATGAATAGAAATGAAACGGCGATTTTATTGATAGAATTTCAAAACGATTTTACTTCAGAAGGTGGTATCTTTCACAATGCAGTAAAAGACGTGATGGAAAAAACGAATATGTTGGCCAACACGGTAAAACTGGTAGAACAAGCCAGAGCAGAAGGCATTCAGATTGTTTATATCCCTATTTCTTTTGCCGAAAACTACAGTGAACTTACCAGCACACCTTATGGCATCTTGAAAGGAGTAGTAGATAATGGTGCTTTCAAAAAAACATCCTGGGGAGTAAAGATCATAGAGGAGTTGACACCCCAACCAGGAGATGTAGTGATAGAGGGCAAACGTGGCCTATGTGGTTTTCATAGCACCAACCTTGATTTTATTCTAAGAAGTAAAGGAATCAAAAATGTAGCATTGAGCGGTTTCTTGACCAACTGTTGTGTAGAATCTACGATGCGTACCGCCTATGAGAATGGTTATAATGTAATCACGCTCACTGATTGTTGCGCAGGATTGAGCATAGAAGAGCACAACAACGCCATTGAGAAGGACTTTCCAATGTTTAGCGAGCCTATGACCAGTGAGGCATTTGTAAACGTAGTTAAAGGCGACCAGGCGTTAGTACTAGAAGGAAAAGGATACGAATAGTAAACAATTGTGAGTGATTGTATAAGGAGAATATGGTGGTCATTATTCTCCTTTCTTTTTTGGGCCTATTTGCGTATCTTAATACTTCTTTGGTGAGCGATATTTCTTACCAAAACTAAGTATTTTCAAATATTTTAAATCAGATAACTTATGGGATGGGCTACACATTATATAGCACAGCTTCAGAATGGTGAAACCGTAGAGTTTCGCCCAAGAGGTCACTCAATGAAAGGAAAAGTTGAATCAGGGCAATTGGTAACCGTAGAGCCTATCGGGGATCGAGAGCTAAAAAAAGGAGACATTGTCTTATGCAAAGTGAGCGGGAATCAATATCTACACTTGATCAAAGCCATACAAGGGAACCGTTATCAAATTGGTAATAATGTAGGAGGTATTAATGGCTGGATTGGCATCAATGCTATTTATGGCATTTGTACAGCGGTAAATGCGTAGGAATTGATTATGATGATGCGCAAAAAAATATCGCTTTTGTGTAAACTGGGGTTGATGAGCTGCATTGGAGGAGCATTTTTTTCTTGTAATTCTCCAGCAAAACCTGCAGATAATATTCAGGTTTTTTATGCCAAATATGCCGAACCCTGTGGCTACTCTACCTTAAAAATTGCTGCCAAGCCAAACGAAGAGTTTAAGTATATATGGCCTAATGGTAAAAATAATCCCGTAAAGCAATTAAAATATCATATGTTGCTTGATGGTAAGTGGAAAATAAAAGGCCGATTTACGGGAAAAATGGTCAAAAAAGAGTCGTGCGGAAGTAGCTTAAGGGAGTTTGAAATTATATCTTATGAACCGTGGGGACCTATTAAGAGATGTACACATACTCAAACAGAGTATGATAAATTACATTTCTATGTTGAAAGTTATTCTAAAAAACAATACGTACCCGAAGACTTTATAGGAAATGCTGATCCACCAAAAAAAGTGGATTGTATCTCTTGCCAACGTGAAAAACAAGCTGGGTTTTACAAAGTAACTGACTGTAGTGGCTCTGTGTATTATTGCAAGTTGCTGGATTAAGGTTTTTCAAGCCAGGCTTTTAATTTATTAACTCCATTCTCTTTTTTCATTCACAGCTTCCTTGTCACGAAATGCCTGCTCTAGATTTATATCAAGCTGATTGGCCAAATCGAGAATATAGCCTAGTACATCGGCAAATTCTTCCTCTAGATTTTGGCGAATGGAGACCGATTTTTGATTAGCCTTGGCTGCTTCTTGATACAATCCCCGATGATTGCGAATGGCCTTGGCCAATTCTCCTATTTCTTCCGAAAACAATAAAAAAGTTTCCAATGGATTATTCGTATTCCAGCCTCTTTCCTTACAAACAGCATCCATGTATTGCTGTAAGTCAGTCAGCGTAGGTTTGTCTTTTAGATGAGCCATAGGTAGATATTTGTTTGATTTTGTAGGAGGCCTAAAGGTAAAAATGATGTGCCTAATTTACTTAAACACATCATTTCTTATCTATAAAGTTGGATCGATTAGGCGTTTACTACCGCAGCAGTTTCTTCCAATGATTCAACCAAAACAGTCACCTTGTTATTGAGTACCTCAACTACTCCACCATCAATCGTAAAGTTTTGGTCACGACCATCTGCTTTCATGCGCAGGTTACCTGCTTTAAGCAAACTAATCATGGCGGCGTGATTATCTAGTACTTCAAATTCTCCACTGTTACCAGGAAAAGTCAGCACCTGAGCTTGTCCTTCGTAAGCAGTTTTGTCTGGAGTAATGATTTTTACTTGCATAATTTGAGTTATCAAATGTGCCTTTTAGAACAAAAGGAAAGGAAATGTAAAGAAAAGGGGACCAAAAGCCCCCTCATATATTGTCTCAGAGAACGATTAACGATTCTCTGCTTCTTTCAACATTTTTTCACCTGCCTCGATGGCTTCCTCAATGGTACCTTTCAAGTTAAATGCAGGCTCAGGATACTTCAATAAAGAATCGTCATCCAACAACATCTTAAATCCTTTGATGGTATCTTTGATGTCTACCAATGCACCTTGCAAACCAGTAAACTGCTCTGCTACGTGGAAAGGTTGTGACAAGAAACGCTGGATACGACGTGCTTTGTTTACAACTTTACGATCTTCATCAGAAAGTTCGTCCAAACCAAGAATCGCGATAATATCTTGTAGTTCGTTGTAACGTTGTAGGGTTTCTTTTACTCGCTGAGCTGTATTGTAGTGATCCTCTCCTAAAATATCTGGAGTCAAGATACGAGATGTAGAATCCAATGGATCCACTGCAGGGTAAATACCCAAAGCAGCCAACTTACGAGAAAGTACAGTAGTTGCATCCAAGTGAGCAAACGTAGTTGCAGGAGCAGGGTCAGTCAAGTCATCCGCAGGTACGTAGATCGCTTGTACCGAAGTAATAGAACCACGCTTAGTAGAAGTAATACGCTCTTGCATTACCCCCATCTCAGTAGCAAGGGTTGGTTGGTAACCTACCGCAGAAGGCATACGACCTAAAAGAGCCGATACCTCAGAACCAGCCTGAGTAAAGCGGAA
>DMXI01000192.1 GCA_003483885.1 Microscillaceae bacterium | reverse complement strand
TTGTGATTTTTAGAGGTTTGGTTGGTTGTTTTAGTATTTGTATAGTGTACATATACCGACTACAATTTATAAAAGTATACTCGTAAAACAATATCCCAGTAGTTTTTTTTAATTGCTGATACTTGTCACTAAAGCAAACAAACCGCAAATCCAGGATCTGCGGTTTGGTGTTTCGTTTTTATTCTTTGACCTAAGTCAGTATACTCACCTAGTTTACTCTTACCATCCAGTTGTGGGTGTCAGGAGCTTCTCCCAGGCGAATTTTATACAAGGTTTCTTTCACTTTGTAAGCAAAGGTTCCTTCGGTCATAGGTGGTAAGTCATAGTCTACACCTTCATGTCCAATGGTTTTTACCGATGACACTACCGCAGCAGTTCCTGCTCCAAATGCCTCTTCTACTCTGCCTTCTTTGAGCGCTTGAGCGATTTCGGCTACACTTATGCGACGTTCTTCTACTGGTTGACCAAAATCATTGGCTAGTTGAATAACACTTTTACGCGTAATACCATCCAACACACTATCTCCCAAAGACGCAGTAATCAACGTACCATCAATCTTGAAAAACAAGTTCATGGTGCCCGATTCCTCAATGTATTTGTGCTCGGCACCATCGGTCCAAATTACCTGATGATACCCCTCTTGTTGAGCCTTGCGTGCGGCAAACAAAGAAGCTGCATAATTTCCAGCGGTTTTGGCATAACCTACTCCTCCTCGAGCAGCCCGGGTATATTCGGTCTCAATGCGTACCCTTACTGGCTCTGAATAATAACTGGCCACTGGGCAGGTAAAAATCATAAATTTATAAGTATCAGCGGGACGTACACCTATAAAATCATCCGCAGCAAACATAAAAGGGCGTACATACAAGGTGCTCCCTTCCTGATCAGGCACCCAGCCTTGATCCAAACGAATGAGCTCAAGTAGACCATCCATGAAAGCTTCACGGGGGATAGCAGGCATACACATACGCTCTGCCGAAATGTTCATTCGTTTGAAATTGTCCTCAGGACGGAATAACCACACGCTACCATCGGTACGTTTGTAGGCTTTGAGCCCTTCAAAAATAGACTGAGCGTAGTGTAATGTAGACATCGCGGGGCTGAATGAAATATTCTTGTAAGGAACAATTCTCAGGTCATTCCACTTGTTGTCTTTATAGTCAGCAATAAACATGTGATCAGAAAAGACACGACCAAAGGGTAGGTTTTCGAAATCCACCTCAGGTAAACGTGATTTTTCAACTTTTTGCGTATGAATGCTCAATTTTTCTTCTATAACTTCTGCCATCATGTGATTTTTTTTGCGTGAGAACATAGTATCTCATCCAATGAGTAGATGAGTACTTACATTTTAGTAAAAGCTTGCGAAGGTAATTCCTTTTCAAAAGGTCCTACGCTTACTTCGGTTGATTTAGGAACATATTTGCAATAACTAACTCGTTTTGAAAACGTTCCTCAGCTTAGGCTAAAAGGTGTGGTTTAACTGTATCAACAGGTTATTTCACCATTCGGGGCTTCCAGGGGGTTTCTTCTACCTCTAGTTCCTGGTGCATCATGCGACACAAAGTAAATAAATAATCAGAAAGACGATTGAGATATTGAACTACTAAGTCGACCACAAAATCTAATTCCTGTAAAGCGATCACCGTTCTTTCTGCTCTCCGACAAACTGTTCGGGCCAAATGACCAAATGAAATAGACTGATGCCCACCTGGCAACACAAAAGCGCGTAGTTCAGGCAAGACTTCGTTCATTTTGTCAATTTCTTTTTCCAAAAGCAATACATCCTCCTCGAGTAAATCGGGGATTTTCATTTTTGATTTTTGAGGGTCAGATGCTAAAGATGACCCAATAGTAAATAAACGATCTTGAATTTCTCTTAGTATAGATTTGCGAGCAGTATTTACTGGTTGATCATTGAGTAACCCAATGTATGAATTGAGTTCATCGATGGTTCCATAGGCTTCGATTCTCAGATGTGATTTTGGAACCCTGGTTCCTCCTATTAATGATGTCTTTCCTTTGTCTCCGGTTTTAGTGTATATCTTCATTTAGCCTAGTAAATTGCAGTACAAATATAACTATATCTACCTAAAATATCAATTCTCTTAGGGAGCTGTCATTTGGTTGCACTGCATAGTTTGCAATTCTAAGAATATAAATTCTTATTTTTTATAAAGTACAAAATCTTTGCATTTGTTAGGATATTAAGCAAAAAGAAAATTTTGTTGTTAAAAAACTTCTTTTCTTCTAATTTCTCTTAAAGCCTATATCAAAAGCCAAATGCTACCAAATTTTCTTTAAGAAAAAGTCGCTTTACCCTTATTTATATCTGACAGGTTTTAAAAACCTGTTAGGTATTTTACTTTGTATAAAATATTATTTGGCTTGAGGTACGTTATGAGATAGCCTCTAGGGTAGATTCATCAATACCTCATGTTTCCAATGATGAATCACCTCTTGCTCGAAGCGTTTAAAGCGCTCCAAAAAAGTCTCAAACAAGTCTTCTTGAGTGGGGGTATCATTCCCTGCTTTTAAAAGTGTAAACCTGGCCACTGAAGGATAACTTGCAGTAGCTTTTGATTGCCGCACCAAACCACTTTGTAAAGACGCAAAGCTTTTCATACGCTCAAAATAACGGGTTTTGATCTGCTGTAATCGAGCCTTTTCTTCTGGCTGATCCTGAAAGCCCCAAATCCCTCCAAAACAAAACTGCGCCCAAATATGATCGGCCTCGAAAAAGAGTTCAATGGCAAACATGGCGTCGGTTCCTTCCCAGGAAGCAAATTTATCTCGTACAAAAATGGGATACACCTCCTGAGGTAAGATACGTATTACCTGAGCATCGTTGAGGGTCAATAATTTGTATTCAGTGCTTTTTTCCTGAAGCAAGTATTGTTTTGCTTCGGCAAATACTTGGGCATAATTGGGTTTGTGCTGAACGATGAAGTCGATCGCTTGTTGATGTTTTTGATATATTTGTTGAGCCAATCGGATGAACTCGTCTTCCTGATTGATGTTTTTTTCCATGCTATCTATATACGATTGAATAAAAAATGTCACTTGAGCATCCAGGTCTTGCTCACTCAACAACTGCGAGAGCATTTGCTTTAGGTGAATATAGGTAAGATGCTGAAAATCCAAATTGTCTTCCAACATACCCCAGGGATGCCGAGTGGTAATATAGAGATAGTATTTGGCATATTCATCACTACTCCATTTGTTTTCTATCAATCGGTGACTCTCTTTGAGCGTATCTAGTTCAGGAGTGTTAGCTTCGCCAAAGTTTTTGATACCGATGACTAGTTTTATGTCATCATTTATCAACAAAATATCAATCCCCTGATAGCCTAGTTGCACTTGGGTTTGGCTCAAATCAGCCAATTGATATTTGATTTTAGTGGAGGTATCGAGGAAATAAAGCTTTTGCACTAACAGCTTCAAAAAATGCTCTCCCGCCAAGTGAGAGGCTTTAGGGTTGAGCAACCAAGCCAAAAAATGGGTATGTTGACTGGTATTGTGTTCAATGCCTAATACCTCAAATACATTGAAACGATTGAGGTATTGTTGGATTTGCTCAAGAGCATTGGCTTCTTGCAATACAAAATCCTCAAGCACTTTTACATCAAATGCTTCTTCTACTAATGGTGTCATTCAATTATTAAGTTATAATGATCGGTTGTGCTTGGGTTAGATCGTATTTTTCAAAATCATTTTTGCTATTAATTGGCTGATCACTTATCCTATATGCTGTTTATAATATTACACAGGTTTTTAATATCTGTGTATCCTACAATCATCATCTATGGCTTACTCTTCTATCGAATGTGGTTTTTCGGGGCGCGTCACATTTTCATTGATAATATCGGTTTCTACCAAGCCATCTCTCAGTCTTACAATGCGATGCGCATAGTGGGCAATATCGTCTTCGTGCGTTACCATAATGATCGTATTGCCTTTTTGGTGCAATTCATCAAACAAATCCATAATCTCATAGGAGGTTTTGGAGTCCAGGTTTCCAGTAGGTTCATCCGCCAATATAATACTGGGATCGTTCACCAATGCTCGGGCAATGGCTACCCTTTGACGCTGCCCTCCCGACATTTCGTTGGGCTTGTGTTTGTAGCGATCACCCAACCCTACACTTGTCAATGCTTCCAGAGCTTTCTCTTCCCGCTCGTATTTGCGATACCCAGCATAAATCAAAGGCAGGGCTACATTGTCTAAAGCGGTACTTCTAGGAAGCAAATTAAAGGTTTGGAATACAAAACCAATTTCTTTGTTTCGAATTTCAGCCAACTCATTCTCGGTCAAGTCGCTTACGTCGTTGTTGTTCAAAATATAGGTTCCACTGGTAGGAGTATCCAAGCAACCGATGATGTTCATAAGGGTAGATTTTCCTGAACCAGAAGGGCCCATAAAAGCTACATATTCTCCCTGATAAATATCGATTGAGACCGACTTGAGCGCACGTACTACTTCGCTCCCCATGTGGTAGGTTTTGGCTATTTCACTTGTTTGTATGATCCGTTGTCTTGTTTCTGAATCCATGGTATGTGTTATATGGTTGTTTGTTTCATAAAATAATATACGCACCCTCTCTGGATAAGTGGAGGTTTTCCACAAAATTAAAGGTTTCTCCACACAATCGAGTGATGGTAAATATACAAATTTTTCTTTTGCTTATATGTCAATTCTTCGGCAAAAGACTTACAAAACCAAAGAAAATCGGCCACATTGACATATTTTAGTTCAACAAAATCTATAGAAAATGTAAATTTTGTCACCTTCTTCGCCTTGGTGTTGTTTTTATGGGATGCTCAATAACCTAAAAAAGTTTTTGTATACCTCCCTAATCTCTTCCATTTTATGGAAAATAAGATCTTACAATTATTGGAACACAAAGATGATTCGAATGTTTACCTGGGTCTGGAAATGGTCAAATCCTGGGCTTATTCTGATCGTCTGCTTAGTCATTTGATTGCATTGTATCTGTTCACCACCCAAGAGCAGGTTCGCAGACAAATTATCACCATTGTAAACGCACAAGCCCCAGATGAAGTCTATCGCCTGTATATGGATAATTGGCCATTCTTTACTGATGGTTTTCTAGGTTTGCGAGGGAGCGATGAGGGCCATTTATTGAATATTTTACAGGATGTAGCAGCTTTAAGCATTATTAGCGCTGATGAACTGGTGAATTCTATTGGCCAGTTTTGTATCTATTTTAGGTCTTATCGGGCCCTCATCAAGCTTTCTAAAAAACTTGAAGTACCCCTGAAGCAAATCAAATGGACCAAACAAATTACTCAAATAGATTTACCTTGTGATAAAGATGCATTTCCCGAAGAAATTGGTGAATTTACCCAAATTAAAGAAATAAGAACTGACAACTTTGGCTGGCATACCAACGCTAAAAAAGTAAGTGCACTTCCGCAAGGGGTTACTCAGCTCCAAAAACTCCAGGATTGTAATTTGACCTATAATGCTTTTGAAGCATTTCCAGAAGAGTTATTCAATTGCCACGCTCTGGAAAGGTTAGAACTTAGCAATAACTCCATTAAAACAATTCCCAAGCATATTCAACATTTAAAAAATTTAAAAATACTCAAACTTGATACAACAGAACTCACTCATTTACCCGACGAAATTGGCGCACTTGATTCTTTAGAAGAATTACATTTAGATTATAATCAAATAGTAGCTTTGCCAGAAAGCATTGGGCAACTCAAAAACTTAAAAGTGCTTACTGTTCGTGGTAGTACTCCACTACAATCATTGCCCAACTCAATAGGTAATTTAGTCAGCCTGGAATGTTTAAACTTAGGCGGATGCGCTCAATTAAGGCATTTGCCCGATTCGCTTCGTCACCTGAAAAACTTGACTTACCTAAACTTGAACGGTACCCAGATTGACCATTTACCCTTGGGGCATTTGCCTTTTTTGAATCATCTTGGGCTAGAAGATGTACCAAAACTAAAGAAGCTTCCCGATAACTTTGGAAATTTTCCTCGCCTCACCCAACTAAGTATCAATCATAACCCCCACTTCACTACCTTACCCGAAAGTATTGGAGAGTTATCTAATATCGAATGGTTAAACATCGAACAAACAGGGGTTAAACATTTACCCAAAAGCCTCGGAAAGCTCAAAAATTTAACCCACCTCCTTCTGCAAAATACCCCTCAACTTGAAAAAATCCCTGAAAGCGTGGGCTTGCTCAACAAATTGGAATACCTCCACCTGGAAGACTGTAAAAAGCTATACTGCCTTCCAAATAGTCTGGGGAAGCTAAAAAAGCTCAAGGAATTAAAAATTAAAAATACGACACTCACTTGCTTACCTAATAGTTTGGGCCAATTGGAAAATTTGAAAAAATTAACCCTTCAAGACAACCCTGCTCTCCAAACTATACCTGAATCCTTAGATGGTATGAAAAAGCTAGAAGAGTTGCATCTTGAAAACAACGGTTTGACTGATTTATCTGAGGGTATAGGGGATTTGAATCATTTGCAGTACTTGTACATCGCACATAACAAAAAGCTGAAAACACTGCCAGAAGGCATTGGAGCGCTTACCAATTTGAGAAAGCTTCATTTGATTGATAATGGCATTACCCATTTACCAGAAAGTATAAGGGATTTGTGGAGCTTACAAGAACTAATTATTGAAAAACAACCTTTGCTGGAATCATTGCCAGAAAGTATCCACAAACTCAGTCATTTAAACAAGTTTCATTTATCAGATTGTGGCATTCAATATTTACCGACTAATTTAGGTTTATTGAAAGGCCTTGCCCGCTTTTTACTTAAAAATAACCCTCATTTGAGGGAATTGCCAGAGAGTTTTGGAGACTTGCCTCAGCTGACTCACTTGAAGATTGAGGGCTGTCGAAACCTAGACTCACTTCCTGAAACCATTCACTGGCCAAAACTCGTTGAATTATGCCTGAATGATACCCAACTCACTTCATTACCAGCCCATATTTATTCATTACAACAACTCATCACCCTTGAGTTAAAAAATAATCCTCAACTGAAGTCTCTACCCACCAACTGGAGCAAGTTTTCCAGTTTAGAGGTATTGACTATAGAAAATAGTGGGCTTACTCAACTGCCTGAAAATTTTGGACAGTTGAAAAAGCTGCATACGCTTCGTTTAAATCATAACTCAAAATTGAAAACCCTTCCCAAAAGCTTAGGAACGTTGGTTGACCTATACACTTTATCGCTTACTCATAATCAGCTTCAATCTTTACCATCCAGCCTCGAGCAGCTAACCAATTTGCATACCCTGTACTTGGATCATAATCAATTGACTGATTTACCTTGTTCGCTACGAAAGTTGCCTAAGCTTCGTTGTCTGGAAGCCGCGCATAACCATCTCGAACATTTTATGATTGAAGCCAACGATTGGCCAGCGCTAGATCACCTTAACCTTAGGGGAAATCAATTAAAAAGCTATGAGGTATCCAAATCTTATTTCCCCAAACCACTTTATCTGGATTTGACCAATAATCAATTATCTATCCATGGTTTAAAAGGGTTAGGCCAAATGGTTAATCTTCATAATTTATGGATAGAGCACAATCCTTTATCTACCTCTGATTTAAAACAATTGAAAGCGCAACTCCCTGATACCTATATGATTCCTCTGATTCCCAAATATGGGAAACCCAACCATATTTCTTAACACTTTCTAACACGCTAACAATGTATCAAAAAATCTTACAATTACTGGCGCATGAAGATGATGCCAATGTTTTATTAGGCCTGGAGATTGCCAGTGGCCTTACCAGTCCTGAGTCAATTGATGAAGAAGTTTTTCATTTGGCTTATTTTCATCCAAGCCAGGAAGTCAATACGCGGGCTTTCCAATTTTTGAATGATCACGCTCACATTGACTTGAGCAAAGTCCCCCCCAAGACCTGGGAAAAAATACCTGAAAAAGATTGGTTTTGGCACTCTTCTAAAGAAATAGATTTGATTTTGGATTGGCTGGAAGCATTACCCATCAGTTTTGAGCTTATCAATGCTGATTTTTTAAATAAAATTCTCCATAAACTCAATATTGAACAACGAGCTGGACAAGTGTTTTTATTTTGTGTCAAGCATCAAATTTCGTTGCAGGATATTCCTGCGTTGACGGCTTGCACCGAGATGAGCTTTTACCTGAATAGCCACCAAGGATATGAATATGACCGAAAACTTCCCAAACGTTCTCTACAAACCTTGCCCAAAGAAATTGGGCAAATGACCAATTTGACCCACTTGATACTGGATAACCATCAGCTTACTGAACTCCCAGAAGAAATAGGTGAGTTGACCAAGCTTAACTATTTGTATTTGAACCACAACGCACTTAATCGCCTCCCCGAGAGCTTTGCCAAGTTGGCCAACCTTGCTCGATTAGAGCTTAACCACAATCCATTGGGAAGCTTTCCTGCCGAGGTTTTATCTTGTAAAAACCTACATACCCTTTTGGTTAAAAATGGGGGTTTTGAAACACTCCCTGCGGCTATCAACCAATTGAGTCGTTTAGAAAACCTTGATTTAGGTTACAACAAGCTAAATAGTTTACCACGACAATTTGGGCATTTAACCAAGCTTCAGGAGGTAAACTTAAGTAATAACCAACTTGATAAATTACCCATTTGCTTTATCAAACTTACTAATCTTACACACTTGAATTTGGCCAATAATAAAATAGAACGGCTTCCAGGACGATTTTCCCAATTACACAACCTCACCGATCTTGACCTGCGCAACAACTGTTTGAAATACTGGCATTTTTCTGGTCATACCTTGTTTAACCTGAAATGGCTGGATTTAAGCGACAACCAATTGACTCGGCTAACGCCTACTACCATTGGTTTATTGGCAAGTTTGGAATGTTTGAGGGTAAATGATAATCCCTTACCTCGCAAAGAATTAGCCCAGTTTAAGGCCCAATTCCCTGAAATTTACATGCTACCTCTCATCCCTCCCAGAGAATGGAGTAAACACCCCAGAGCATTGATTAGCGCTGATTTGGCACGTGAAAAAGTACCGGTAAATTTATCTTATCAAGGCAAGTTCACTATTGAGTTTGATATTAGCAGTACAAAAAAGTATGTGAAACTTTCGTGGTAAGCGAGCGCATTTTGCCCAACTGGCTTTGCATGTTTTATCACAAAATATGACCTTGGGTAAACATCAAAACTTTCATACTATGAAAAGATACTACAAATACTTGATCATACTTGGCTTGTGCTTGCACTTCGCTCATGCATTCGCCCAAGATTCTACTTCCTCTCAGAGCGAAAAACAAATAGTAGATAGCTTACTCAAGAAATATGTAAAACTGTATCAATTGGCTTTGACTACGGATAACCAAGCACGAGTTGATTATGAAACTTTTATATTAGAGGATGAAATCAAGAAATACCCACTAGGCAGGCAGCAAATAGCCCAAAAAGACTCTGCCTTAAAAAAAATAACGCCTAGAATTTATGCCAAATTAGAAGCTAAACGAAAGGCTTATCAAGCATCCCAAGATTTCTCCGAAGAAGAAACTAAAGACCAGCTGGAAGACAAAAAAAGGGAAATAGAAGAACTTAAGAAGCAACTCCAAGAACGCCAAGCCACCCTCAAGGCCAAAAACAGGTTTAGAATCATTTTGTTACTAAGCCTATTAATTTTAGCTGGTGCTTTAGTTTTTATTATACGCAAAAGGCGGTATAATCAACATAACCAGTAGTGATATTATCCCACCATTACGTGCGAAGTAGGATAGTTATAAGAGGTACTGATTACCTTTTTACTCAATGCCAGTGCCAAGGTAAGGGTTCCTACTCTACCAATGTACATACTCACAATAATGACTACTTTGCTGGCTTCGGTCAGGTTACTGGTAATACCGGTACTAAGCCCTACGGTAGCAAAAGCTGAAATTTGCTCAAAGAAGAGCTGCATCAGTGGGGCATTGGGTTGGGTAATGGCCAGAATAAACATACAGACAAAGTTGTACATGATGGCAAAAGCCACAATCGAGAAAGCTCGGGAGATTACATCTGAAGCAATTTGACGTTTACCTAAATCTACTGTTTTCTTACCTTGAATATTGGCCAAAGCCGACATAATCAACAATAAAAAGGTCGAAGTTTTGATCCCACCTCCAGTAGAACCAGGCGCCGCACCAATAAACATCAGGAATATGATCATGATATAACTCGGCAACGAAGGGGTAGATAAACCTAACTCTACCGTGTTGAATCCAGCAGTACGGGTAGTAGCCGACTGAAACAAGGAAGTAATGAGGGCTTCCAGTAGGTTCTTATCCTGCAAGGCAGGCTTGTTTCTTTCCAGTAAATAAAATCCAATCATTCCCAAAATGGTCAGGAATAAGGTCATATTTACGGCAATGCGGGTGCTCAACGACCATTGCTTCCAGGGCATTGCCAAACGCTCACGCATTTTCTTGGGAGAAAAAATATCTTGAATGGCCGAGAAACCCAAACTACCAAAGGTAATGATGAGCACAAACACTAAATGTAAAATGTAACTGCTACGCACTCCTTTTTGATAAAGTCCATCGGGGAAAAGGCTAAATCCGGCATTACAAAAAGCCGAAATAGAATGGAATATAGAGTAATAGATCTTATTCCCTAAACTATTGTTTACTCGTAAGTTAGGAGGTAAATCGGAGCTTGGTGGAGAGGTATTATTGCTCGCTACAACTACCTCATTATTGTCGGTTTGGGTGGTATCGTTGGTAGTAACCGTTTGGGTTTCGCCTCCCGCAGTAGGCAAGCCTCCCTCACCTATTTGGGTAGAATCGGTTTGGTTGTCTACTACGCCTCCATCGTTGGTGGGTAGGCCACCTTCGCCTATAGCTTGATTGGTATCGGATACTGTGGTAGTATCAGACGATGTAGAAGAACTATCTATTTGAGTCAGTATCTTGGGTTTGGCTTCTATGTATTGGGGAGTATAAAACTCTACATCTTTGTTCCAGGTCATAAAAATGGCGATACTCCCCAAAAACTCTATAATGAAGGTCAGCACAATTACCTGCTTCAATAGGTTACGTGCCGATGATAAGTTTTCGCTACTGAGTACATTCTGGATAATCGCTTGCTGCTTAATACCTACCCCCTGACTCAGGAAAGTGGCAAAAAAGGTAGCAAACGATACAATCCCGATTCCTCCCAATTGGATCAAAAACAGAATGACAATCTGCCCTTTTATGCTAAAATCAGATGCAGCAGAGATGACCGAAAGACCTGTTACACAAGAAGCACTGGTAGAGGTAAATAAAGCGTCTAGAAAGTTAACTCCGCCAGGAGCCGTAGACATGGCTGGCATCATCAATAACCCAGTTCCGATTAAGATCAGTAAAATAAAACTGGCAATAAAAGTAGTAGCCGGGTTTACTTTAAGATCAGAAATGGTTTGGCTGGATCGCACCACCGAAAATGCCAGTATTGCCACCAAATAGGTGGCAATGACCGATTCGTAAAAGAGTCGATAATCGGCTAAATCAAGGAATAAAAATATATTGTAAAAAAGGTAAATCCCCAATGCGTTTGTTAAAAACACAAATAGAAAGAACCCTACCAAAATAGACTCAAATAAGTTTTGCCGCAGAAATGTGCGACGGTTGATGGCATATAGCCATCTTACCAAAAAGTGCAAGGCATATACGGCAACCGAAAGCTCTAACCAACTGAAGGTAGAGGAGATATCGTCGGCTTGTAGGTCTGCCCCATAAGCATACAACAATAGCACTACCATGGTAACGGTATTCATCAACCCAATCACGCGTAGCACCCGGGCTACCCGCTCGCGGTTACCGTATAGCAAATGATTCAGTTGCTCTATAAACCTTGCTCTTCGATTCATTGCTGGAAAATATTATGTTTGATTGCTTCTTCCATTAATTTTTGTTTGTCGATAGATACCACCCCTACATGTTCACATACGAGTCCGCCTGCCAAATTTGACAAAGCCGCTGTAAATTCAGGCGATGTTTGCAAAGACAAACACAATGCCGCTACACTTACCAAAGTGTCTCCCGCACCCGATACATCAGCAATAGATCGTAGGTGAGCCGGAATATGCACTTTATCTTTTCCGTTATCCATATACACGCCCAGTTCCGATAAGGTCACCAAAGCTTGCTTTACCTGAAGTACTTCTTTAAGTTCAGCCACAGCAGCCTTTAGTTCTTGGGTATCTTTCGCATTAAAATCAATTTTCAAACCATCTTTTAACTCCTTGAGGTTTGGCTTAAACAAAGTAGCTCCTTTGTAATGTAAAAAGTTACGTTTTTTGGGATCTACAATAGTAGGCACACCTATCTCGTTAGCGTGATCAATCACTGCTCGAATCAGCCCCTCCCCCAACACGCCTTTGTCGTAATCTTCAAAAATGATGGCTTGACAAGTAGACGCCAGTTGCTTGACCAATTTAAGTAATTCTTCGCTTTCTTCGGGTTTTAAAAGTGAATTATCTTCCTGGTCGATACGTAACATGTGCTGGTGCCCTGACAAAATTCGATGTTTGATGGTGGTAACTCGCTGTTCGCTTTGCAGGATTCCTTCGCTGGATAGTTGATGTTGCCCCAGAAGGTTTATAAAATCAGTACCACTGCCATCCTTACCAATCACGGAACAAAGCACGGGTTCAGCCCCCAAGGCCTGGATGTTCATGGCGACATTGGCAGCTCCACCCAATCGTTTATCACGTTTTTGCACGTGTACAATGGGCACTGGAGCTTCTGGAGAAATACGCTCTACTTTTCCCCACAGGTAAGAGTCTACCATCACATCACCAATAATCAGGACTCTTTGTTGGGAAAAATCGCTAAAAATATCTTCAATTGAATTGTGTTGCATAAAAAAGTAAAAAGATGAGACTGTTAGTATTAGTGATTGTTTATACCCATAGCTAAACACAATGATTATATTGCCCCAATGAAAGTCGGCTCACAGCTCGCGATTTATCGGAGGATTTACAATTAAATGGCCCCGGTAGAACTGGGATTTACAACTAAATGGTTACGCGATGTGTTGCGTAACCATATAACAATTTAGCCATTTAACAATCAAAATAAGCGTATTTGAGAAAATCACATAATACGAATCATTTCATCTTCTTGTGCTATTTTAATCTTTCTAAAACAGTTTTGATTCGCCCAATGGCAGTTTTGAGATCTTCGTCTGAAGCTGCAAACGAGAAACGTAAGCAATTGTCGGCCCCAAAAGCTACCCCTGGCACCAACGATACGTGGGCCTCATTGAGGATGTACATACATAAGTCTACTGAGTTCTCAATAGTAGTTGTACCATCACTCTTGCCATAATAATGGCTTACATCAGGGAAAATATAAAAAGCGCCTTCGGGCAAATACGTTTTGAAACCTTCAATTTCTTTCATCAGCTCCAGCACCAAATCGCGACGACGCAAATAGGCTTTGGCCATTTCTTGCGTAGATGCCATATCGCCTGTAATAGCTGCGTGGGCTGCCTTTTGAGCAATAGAGCAAGTAGCAGAAGTAAACTGCCCCTGTAGCTTATCGCAAGCTTTGGCCAACCACACAGGAGCGGCAAGGTATCCTACCCTCCAACCTGTCATGGCAAATCCTTTAGAAAATCCATTGACTGTAACCACTCGATCGTGCATATCGGCAAAAGCACCCATGCTATGGTATTCATCCTGGAAAGTTACATACTCATAAATTTCGTCCGCTACCACAAATACATCTTCATGGCGTGCTAACACGTCAGCTAACGCGCGTAGCTCTTCTTTGGTATATACCGAACCAGTCGGGTTGCTGGGCGAAGAGTACAAGATGGCTTTAGTTTTGGGAGTAATGGCTGCTTCCAGTTGTTCTGGGGTTACTTTAAAGTTATTTTCAAAGCTTCCATCTACCACAACAGCGGTTCCTTCGGCCACCTTGATGATCTCACTATAAGTTACCCAATATGGGGCAAATACGATTACTTCATCGCCTGGATTGAGCAAACACATCAATGCATTGGCCAATGATTGTTTGGCTCCAGTAGATACTACAATGTTTTCCCCTTTCCAGTTTAACTGATTGTCACGGTTGAGTTTGTCAGCAATGGCTTGGCGCAATTCCGGATAACCAGACACTGGTGTATAAAAAGTATAACCATCATCAATGGCTTGTTTGGCTGCCGCTTTGATATGATCCGGGGTTTGGAAATCGGGCTCACCAAAATTTAACTTAATTACCGAATGCCCTTTAGCTTCTAATTCACGGGCTTTTTTTGCCATAGCAATGGTGGCAGATTCGGCCAAACGATTGATGCGATCTGAAAGCACCTGCGTGGCCTGGGTATTTGTAGTTTCTACGCTCATGTCTACTAAGCTATTTATGACCACCAAGCTTCTGGCAATTGGCTGTTGACCTTGTGCCTTCTACTTAGTTAGTCATTGGTTTGAATGTAATGAGGGTTTTGATACCCTCTAAATCTAAAATGAGGTGATATCATTCGTCTCACGCAAATTTATAAAGGATCAACAAAAAACGTTAGAAAGTAGAATAGTATTTTGCCCCAATGGGTTGTCTATTCGATGAAAGCAAAAATAAAATGGTAGAATTGAGGGAGTTTTGAACAAAATTTGATAGGTTTGCAGCGGTATTAGAATTTTTTTTGAATAAAAACAAATTTTTTCACACAAAAAACTTACTGTAAATCAGCAGGTTAGAGAAAAATATCAAAAAAAATTTAATATACCTTTAATATTTTGGTTACCTTTTT
>DMXI01000193.1 GCA_003483885.1 Microscillaceae bacterium | reverse complement strand
GCTATTTGAGGGTGTATGAAGTCACCCAGATTTGGCAACGACTCTTGCGCAATCGGAAAAAGAATGCTTGGGGTTTGCTACGCATGAATATCCAATGCCCCAAAGCGGTACAATGGTTTACGGCTAGTCATGCCAATCAAATGGATCATTTGTACACTTATGCTCCAGAGAGAATCAGTTTTATTGTAAAAGAAGGATTGCCTCCGATCCGAGAGTTGCTCTTGAATCAAATTACTCAAGTATTTGAATTTAATCCTTTGATCTTCTTGTACTTAGTTACCTGTTTGCCACATCAGGAGCGCGAAAATATTTTGGAAAAATGCTTGCCCAAATTTCACCATCACAATGTGTTATTTGATGTATTGGCCGATAATCAAATGTTGCCTCATTTGCTGGGGCGATTGCAAGGGCAAGATTGGGGCTTGAATGCTTTGATGCAAATTGTAGCCAATAGCCAAACTGACTTGGATGAAATCGGTTTATTTGTCGAGGAAATGTTCAAGGAAGACCAACGGGCACAATTGCTCATTCAGTTTTTGACTAAGATGGAGGGCACCGCCAATCAAGATTATTTTATAGAAGCCATTTCTCGCAAGCCATTAGAATTGGTCAAATATAGCCACTTAATTCCGAGTCATTTTTGGCTGGAGTTTTTGCAGCAAGTTTCTGATGAACATTTAGATAAATTCCAACCAGTATTAGCACAGGTTGCGCTTAAGCTGGACAGTGCTATTTTGAAAATTAATCATCCAATTTTTACCTCCACTTTAATTGATTGGTTAAATCATTATCGTCAATCTATTGATTATCAAGCTAATACCTTGTTTGAGACTTGCATTCATCGTTTGCCCGAAGTACGCAACTGGGGGTTTGGACGTACCAATGAGCTGGGAGTAAGTGCTAATTTTGCGCTACGCTTGCTAGAGTCTGAATTGCCCGAAGCAGTGGCTTTTGCCCAAAGATATTTTGAAAATGCAGCCGTGAGAGAAGATTCTTTGATAGATGATTTGCTCACTTTGTGCGACAGCCCGGTAGAGACTACCCGAGCGTTTGGCTTGAGTCTTTTGCAAAGTATTGAACTAGATGCCAAAAAGCACGGCCAATTGTTGGCTTATTTGTCAGAGCATGCCGATGCCAAAATTCAGGAATATGTATCAGCCAAATTGTTGGATACACCACCTACTACGCCAAAACCTTTCGTGAAAACATTTGATCGGTCTATCTTACGAAGAAAAAACCACAATAAGACTGCTCGTGAAAATGTGAAGAAGCGCTGGAGCCAACAAACAGAAGTAGATGTAGAAACATTGCTTGAACTGGCCAAAACCGGGAGTAAAAAAGATGCAGAGTGGGCAATTTTTGAGCTTACCAAACTGAGTTTACAAGGACGGGATATAGAAGGTTTTGTATTGGAATAATTGCTTCTTATCAGAAGTTACTCATCAAAAAAGCCGCTTACTGTTTCCAGTAGCGGCTTTTGTACTTTATATGGACTTAATAGTGAGAATAAGGAGGTTATTCGATCACTATTCGGTTCATTTTCAATACTTGTCCATTGCCATACACTCGTAGGTAGTGAATACCTTTTTTCAATTTGCTCACGTCTATTGACTGGTGGTTTTGTACCTTTTGGCTAGCCTCTTTGTTACCCATGCTGTCAAAAATCTCTACAACATAAGTAATACCTTTAGACTTAGGCTCGTCAATATCAATGGTTACCTGCTCGCTAGTTGGATTAGGAGATAATCTGATATCACGAGGAATGATACCATCACAGTTAGGAGCATTAACACCTCTTGAACCAGAAATTGTTTGTCCGTTACAAATAGCACTTACACTAACAGTAAAGTTACCACTAGCGAATACAGTAATACTATTGCCAGTACTTGAGCCAATAATGCTTGCTCCTCCACCTGAAACGCTCCAGTTGTAGTTAGAGTAAGCTGAGCTAACACTTAGGTTTACCTCAAATAAATTAGCCAAACCAAGGCACTCAGGAATAGAACCTAAGATAAGAAGAGTAGAAGGACAATTTGGATTGTTGTTTACAACGGTTACCGTTCTACAAGCTGCACATGGTAATTGCCCAGTTCTATAACGAGCATAGCAAACACGACCGGTACCACTTCCGTTACCACGAACAACTACTGAAGAACCAGTATTGCTACCTACAATGGTTAAAGGACCAGTAACCGACCAAAAGTAGCTTGCACCACCTTGGGTAGTGGCACTGTAAGTTCTGGTTTGTCCATTGTTAAGAGAAGCAGAGGAACCAAATACACTACAAGATGCCTGAGCATATACCGCTTGAGAAAACGTTGCACTGATGAGCAACAAAGCAAACACTGATAAAATTCTTTTCATTAATAAACTTATTTAAGCTTGTGAAATAATTTAAAAAAATATTAGAATTATCACATCTAACAAGGGACAAAGCTAAGTAACAATTGTGGGTAAAAATGGGTAGTTATGGGTAAAATTGGGAAATATCGAGTGTTTTTGAGAAGTTTTCAGAAGATCATAGAACTAAAGAAGCCATGCGCAAGTAATTATGCGGCATGGCTCCCAAGTATATATTGTGTTATTTGTAAATGTCAGTGATACACTACTTTTTCAATAAGCGAGTGTTTCCAGATATTCTTCCGTTTACTCTTGTTCTAACGAAATAAGTACCTTCTTTTAACTTGCTGATATTCAGCTTAGAGTCTAATACAGTCATTTTTTGACGCATTACAACTTCTCCCAATTGGTTGATTACTTCTACTTCATAATCTTGTGCTTTTGTGTCAGCACTTCCCAATTTGATTTGTACTGAGCTATTTGCAGGGTTAGGAGCCAATTTAGGCGTCTCAAGTGGAATACCATTACAGTTACCTACAGAAAAAGTACGCTCTACAGAAAAGCTGTTTCCTTGACAAGTAACAGTTAATCTAACTCTGGTAGAACTATTAGAAGAGGCAATCAAGGTAGCAAACTGAGAAGTAGTACCACCTACAAAGTTACCTGAACCACTTACTCTTGTCCAGCTATAAGAAGCAGCACCAGCAGTATTGCTAGGGTTTACAAGGGCCGATACATCAATAATGGCTCTACCACGACCAATGCATTCTACAAAACCACTGATAGAGGCAGAGGTTGGACATCCAGAACTTGCTACTGAAATTGATCGTGACTGACAACAAGGAGCAGATCCACTTCGGAAACGGGTTACATAAAGTACACCACTGCCTGAGTTTCCACGTACTGTTACCGACGAAGAGGTGTTGCTACCTATAATGGTTAATCCTCCGGTGGTTGACCAAAAATACTGGGCACCACTTTGGGTAGTTACATTATAAGCACGATTTTGCCCTGCAGGAATAGAGCTAGAACCTGAAATACTGCATTGAGCAAATGTATTATTTGTAAAAAACAATGCAAATGCCAATACCGTGAAAATGGTAGTGAGTTTTTTCATGTTTTGGGGATTTAAAAATGATTAATAAGTGTAATTAGTGAGCGATAAAGGTAAGGCAAGAAAGTGGGTAAGAATGAGTAGTGATGAGTAAAGGTGAGTAATATTAGGTAAGGCTTGTCAATGTTTTATGTCATAATCATTGCTTAGATATGGTTAAAGTGATACTGATAAGGTAACCACCCATCATCCTTTACAAAGAAGATAGGTGGCTTTATTTTCAATCAAAAGCTTTCTTTTTCGTTATTTTTCCATTTTTATAAAAGTGAACCTCTTCCACAAAACGATCGTTCCTGACCCACCACATCTTTTGCAATTTGTCATCCTTAAATTTAAAAAACATTCTGCCTGGTTTCCAGTGGATGCCCTGGCGAGCACCATATTGATCAATCTTATTGATAGTATCACCTTTGGCCACGACATATACGTCGGGTAACAGTTTTGGAGTGGGTTGGTAAATTCCTCGGCAACGTATGGCTCTGGCAACTTTGAAGCGAGGAGTAAAGCATTGCTTAAGCGGATAACTATTTGCGGTAAAGTTTTGAATGTTTTGGGGAGAAGGCAACTGTACCACTACTGTAAACGTAAACCAACAGTTACACATGGACTCTCCATAGTGATACTCTTTGGTGCCATCAAACAAAGTCACTTCGCTCACAGGAATGGGAACAAACTTGAGGTGTAAAGTGCCGTGATCAACTGTAGCGGCTACCTTGTATTTTACAGTACAATTTGCTTTGGCGTTGAATGCTACCTTGAGATAGTCATTGCTTCTTTCCAAAGATGTAATTCTCATTTTTTTATGAAAATAAAGCCGAGAATTATTGTAATCACAGCGAGAAGACTGAAAATCAATCACTTGTTGGGCTTTGCTTGTTTGCCAAGTGCCTAAAGTCAAGGCAATCAAGGCCAGGTTTATCCAATTCATAGTTTATTGTTGCTTAAGTTGATTGCGCATGCGCATGAGTAAAGTACCTAAATGATTGTGACCCTGACCGGCACTACCAATGCCCCAGTATTCGTCATAGGGAGAGTTTTCGATTAATAATTTCTGATCAGTTGCCAGTAGCATTTGTGCCAGGTCATAATGGCTGTAAAACTTTTGTTGAATGGCTTGCCACATAATACCTGACTTTACTTCGTCCCAATCGGTTCGCAAGGGATAATCCCTGGTTTTGCCCAAATCGGCCGCTTCCTTGGGGGTAGTTGCTTGCCTGATTTTTTCACGATAGGCCTCTTCTTCGAATTTTTGTGCCTGGTAATAATGCTCTACTGTCGGATAAAATTTTCCGTCTAGCTCAACGCCAAAATCGGCAAAATTAGAAAACTCTCCATATGCTTCGTTTTGGACATAAAAGTAAATGGCTTGGGTAAAATCAAACGTGCTTTCGCAATCGGCCACGATTTGGTCACGTAGGACTGATACCTGCCAATGATTGAGCAAATAGCCCTCTCGCTGAATTTCTCGGGGAATTATTTCCGCCTCATACTTGGCTTCATTCACTAACTGAATTACTAAATAGTCGGCTTCGGGTTGGTTGCCCAAGCCAATCTTAAATTCTTCTAAAGGTGGCAACTCAAATTCAAAAGGTGCCAAATAACCTTTGTCGAAATGTATTGATACTTGCAAAAATAGGGGTTCTTGATTAATAAAAGTCGTTTCGGGAATGATCATCGTTTATTTTGGGATTTTGTTCAAATGATGGATTAAAATCTATTAAAAACTGCAAAAATAAATAAGGTTTTTTCAAATACTGCCAATAAAAGCCAATCCATAAGATACTAATTTTTGAAATAAAAGTTATTGCCAAAGTTTTGTAAAGGGGAGAAATATTCAATTAGATTAATAAAAGTGTATTGGGTAAATTGAATTAAAGAGGCAGCCATTAATGCTGTCAGGATTGGCTACTATATTGAATTATAGTAGTAAAAAATAATATCAAATATTAAACTTTGAAAGTGATGAAAACAATCGTAATGGGTTTTATCTTGAGCAGTTTGTTTTTAACAGGTGCTCATTGCCAAGATTACAAAAAGAGTGAGATGTTCAACTCTATAAAAAAAGCACTTAAAAAGCCTAATCAAGCAAAAGTTTTTGCGATTGTGAAGTTCAACCAAACAGAAATATCTAAGGAGATTGGACAGTTAAAATCATTAGAAGTGCTGGTGTTGAATAGGTGTAAAGTGAGCTTTTTACCTAAAGAAATAGGAGCGTTAGTAAATTTGAAAGTCTTTTCTGCTGAAAAGAACCGCTTAACCCATTTACCTCCTGAGTTTGGACAATTAAAAAAACTGGATGAACTATGGATTGTTGAGAACCAGTTAGTAGAATTACCCAAAGAGTTTTTTGGATTATCAAAATTGAGAGATTTAAATTTGGGAGCCAATCGCTTAACTTCTCTTCCTGCTGATATCGGCAAACTCCAGTCATTGGAATATTTATCCCTTGATGTAAATAGGATCACCAAACTACCCAAAGAAATTGGAAAGCTACACAAACTGTATGGACTTTACTTGGTAGATAATCGTCTAATACAGATACCCAAGGAAATTAGAACTTTGAAAAGATTAGAAAATTTATCTTTGGGTTACAATCAATTAAAATCCTTACCCAAGGAAATTGGAGAACTGAGTAATTTAGAGCGCTTATATTTGAACAATAATAGGCTTTCTGAGCTTCCTGTTCAAATAGGAAATCTTTATAAGGTTAGACAGCTAAATCTTGCACATAATCAGCTAAAGTCCATTCCTAAAGAAATAGCCCAAATGAAAAGTTTACAGTTGTTAGATTTGCGAGGGAATCCGATACCCAAAAAGGATCGGAAAG
>DMXI01000666.1 GCA_003483885.1 Microscillaceae bacterium | reverse complement strand
TTTGCATTTCTGCAACTATTCTAAAATTTCCACTTCTTGTATGGTCTTACCGATAGTGAGACCATACAATGCCTTCTTTGGTCTCACTACACTAAAACCAAAGACTTGAAGAGGTCTATCCAAAAAAACAAAATATTGATTATAAACCTGAGTATTTGACTTAAGGGATTGAAAAGTATTTTATAAAGAAAATCTCTTATTCTTTTTCAAACGTATAAGTAGTTTTATCTACACTCCGAAAAAAACCTGGAAAAACCTCTATCACCTCCCCAGGGTGAATGATTCCCATCAGCAAGTTTTCTATGTGTTTATAATACCCTGCATCATAGAAGAATCTATCTCATTTATTCATTTAAAAAACAATACTTTCTCTATTTTCCTATGTGGGGAAAACATATCACGCAGCTAAATAAGTCTATTATAATTTGATAAAAACGCTTAATCAAAAGATGGGTTTTCACGAAATTAAAATGTATCCTTCTGAGTTTTAGAGGTCTCAAACAACGCATTAAGAAAGCGTATTCAGTGAACAAAAATATTTTAACAATCTGGTTATCAATCAAAAGGCAAGTGAACAATGCTTTTTCAAATTTATCGGAATCATTTGAGGGATATGTCCGTTATATTGAATGATATGTCCAAGCTGGTAAGCAAAAATACCATTACTTTTGTATCGATAAGTGATCAATCATTAGTTCTGTCAACCAACCAATGAAATTTATTTCAACTGACAAACTATCTTAATTTAATAAGGATCAAATATCCAGTGCTATACATATTCTCAAACCAACCAATTTCATAAAGTATGAGTGAAGTAACCAACAACCTAACTAATGTTCCTTTAGGCTATATTGTAGGAGCACCTCTTCAGTCAGCAGTAGAAGCCCAAAGCCTGGCGGCTGAAGCCACCGTAGAGTTTATAAGACAGGTAGGGTTTAAACCCAGTGACCCTAACAGTGATGCAGGCTTGATAGATGATATATCTGCTGATACAGACCTGGGCTCTATGAGACAAGTGGTATTTAAATATACCCGCACTGAGGGAGGCACCACAGACGCTACCGAAACGATAGAATTACGTATGCCAATTCTAAGTATTGTGCCTATTCCCTACCTCCGAATTGCTGAAATTGAAACCGATTTTACCCTCAAAATTACAGAAACCAACAGTACGGTTAACCAAAGTCAAACTGGCAGCGTTGGACGTAATAGCCGTACAATAGGCTGGGGTAACTCTTATTACAATTTTAAGGCATCTTACGCCCGCCAAACCAAAACCTCCTCTGAAGACAAGTATTATCTGGAAAATAGGGCTACTATGAATGTCCGCATCAAAGCTATTCAGGATGAGGCACCTCGTGGACTTACCCGCATTTTGGATATTATGGAGAACTCTATAGAGCAAACAATTTCCACAAACGATTAACCCAATCATTATCCATAATCAATGTTTGCCGTGATGATCATTCGAAAGATTGTATCAGAGAAAACACGTGCTTTCTAAAACACAAACCCTTGATTATCAACACTTAACAAAATCATATTTATTAAGTAATCAATACTTATATTTTATTAACCTTTAAATATATATTTTATGAGTTATGCCATAGATAACCTCAACAACTTGCCTTTTTCTGTGATATTGGGCGGCCCGCTCAAATCAGTAGTAGAAGCACAACAAATGGCTGCGATGTCAACCATTGACTTTATCCAAACGGTAGGGCTAACCAAGAAAGAGGATGATGACAATATATTGTTGGATGACCCAACTAAAGATGCGGCAGCAAGTGATGTGAGAAATGTCACTTTCAGATATAAAAAGGAAGCAGATGATCCCAGTGGTACAAATCCTGCATTCGAAACGGTTGAACTTTCGGTACCTATTCTTACCATTGTGCCCATTCCATTTATTCGGATTGCCTCTACCAATATTGATTTTGGTATTAAAATATCAGAAGTCATTCGAACTTCAACGGTTAGCCGAGTGGATACCCGACTTGGGGTAACTGCCAAACTCAAATTTGGGAAAAAATTTAGCTTGTCAGGAAGTTATACACGTGCTGCTCGCACCATTACTTCAAATTCTTCTAATTTATCTACCCACGCTGACTTAGACATTAAGCTGCATGCAGTGCAAGACGACATGCCTACTGGCTTGGCTAGAGTACTCACTATTTTGGAGAAAGCAATTACAGAAAAAACAGTGAATGTGAATGGTTAACCATCATTAACGTACTTTCCTGTATTTACAAATCAACAAAGATTTTATGGGCAATCCTATGTACCCATAGTGGTTGCCCTATTCATCTTACTATAGTGTTTTGTTTTTATAATCAACCCAATGATCATAAGCGATTCTGAAGCAGATAACTTGATTGTGGCCTGGCTCGATAAGCTCACTGATGCGCAAGAAATCCAGGAGTTTTTTAAGCCCTATCCCATATATGGGGAAGAGGTAATGACTTCTGTAACTGCGAATGGTTTTTTGCTACGCAAGAGTGATGAGCAGCTCAATAGTGTGGATGATTTGCACAGCTTTGCCCAAGCTCAAGCTGAAAAAAATGTGTTGACCAATCTGAGAATACACGCCAAA
This sequence comes from Microscillaceae bacterium, assembly GCA_003483885.1. Taxonomy (GTDB): domain Bacteria; phylum Bacteroidota; class Bacteroidia; order Cytophagales; family Microscillaceae; genus Microscilla. The sequence goes on along the minus strand of DMXI01000666.1, from coordinate 21,324 downwards.
GAAGCCATTGCTTTGTCATTGCAGCAAAATCAAACTATAGGAAGTGCGGATGAACTGTACGCTATCAACAAGCTGAAAAACCGTGAGGGTATTCCGTTGAATGACTTGGTGAGCACCCTGGAAGCACAATCACTTTCACTGGCCCAACAAGAAGACTTGTGGAAGTCCCTGGCTCTAGAGTTTCGCTTACCGTTTGTGTCGTTGTCGCCAGTAACTGGCAACAAATTGCTCTCACCAGCACACTTTCAGGCAATACGCCACCAAAGCTGGGCAATGGGCATTCATAGTGCTGATTTTTGCTGGGTAGCCCAGATTCATTTTTCTCAAAACCATATTACAAGCATTCAAATTACTCAATAATTAGAATTTATGGCAGCCATAGAACCTCCAACATCTGATAATACGGCCGAATTACAACATTCGGTAGGCGGTGTATTAAAAGGTATTGTTCAGGCCAGAGTAAGTGCTGATGCTTATATCCGAGATATCAGTGCAGTATACGCCCAGGACGATATGCTGAAGTATTTTCCAGTACCTAGAACTGAAATAAAGCATATAGCCTTGAATTTACGCTTTGCGACTAAGTCGGTAAATGCTCAGAGCTTGAATACTCGCCAGCAAAAAGAAATTGATAACCGAGGTGGACAGTTGTTGATCGATATGATCAGTCAATTATTCGCTTTTATCGCAGTTGATAAAGGTTTGGCCAGTGGTTACTATGTTTTGCATACTGCTGGAAACAAGTATACCAATTTTACTTCAGATAATACTAAGGCCTCTTTTATTACCCAACTTAAGAATACATTACCTGGTTACTTAACCTCAAACGGGACCAACCTGGAAGCATTGGATCAGGTGATTGATGTTTTCTTTCAATATCAAGGGGCTAGCCTTTGGAAAGCAGCAGCCTTGCAAATGGAAGTAGCCTATAATTTACGAGAGGCACAGCAAGTGAACATTGCTACTACTAGTGAACAATTGAAAGACTTGCCTGCCCAGGCGATATCATCGCTTGCTGTAGAGGCTTCTGTAACCAACTACTTGTGGTCGCAGTCTGAGGCTGAAAATGGTGATACTATCCATCATTTGATACCAGAGTAGTCAATGAAGTCATCTCGATTTTAATAATTTTTTGTAAACCCTGATTCAAAATCCATGGCTGAATTTCGTCATATTATAGGAGCTATGCTCAAAAACATAACCCAAGCTCGGCAGCAATCTGACAAATATACTCAGGAAGTTGCTCAAAAATACCGTAAAGAAGAGGCGTTGCAGCTTTTTCCGATTCCTAGTGCCACGGTCGATAGTTTGCAACTTCAGGTAAATTTCATGATGAAGCCTACTCAGGTAGCACAAAGCATTACAGTGGCTCATATCGATGCCGTCCGAGACTTATTTAGAAGTTATGCAGTATTGATTAGCGGGCAATGGTTTGATTTTATCAAAAATTTATCTCAGGAAATCACCCACAACCGATTTGCTCAACTGAGTCAAACAAGCACATCTACACTGGCTGAAGTACAGCAAGCCATCCTGGATTTTTTAAATCAAAACATTTACTCCATTATTGAATATGCGACCATTGATAAGCCACTACCCCACCCTACACACTCAGAAAACTTACCAGGTTATCTGCTAGGTGTAGTGCTGGAAATCCTCAGAAAAAAAGTATATACCCTCGAGGATGGTGTAGCCACTTGGTGGAATGCGTATCCCAATGTAATACAAGACCTGGAGAACAGCTCACTCACTACCCAAGCTCAAGAGAATGTAAAAGATACTATAGAGTTTTTAGTAACTGATATCCAACTTGTTTTTAGTCAAACAACTGTCAGTACTTTGAGCATGATTACCGAAGAAGACAAGCTTAAATCATTTGATCAAGGGGCGGTTTCCTCTATCACCATAGATACTAATATACGCAACTATATGTGGTCGGAAGCTACTGGTGATGATGGAAGCATTACTGAGACACTCATACCAGAATAAAGAAAACCAATTCATTAAGTATTTGATAACACATGGCTGAATTTCAAGACATTGTAGGAGCAATTCTCAAAGAAATTGCTCAAGCACGTATTGCTTCTGACCTGTATGCCCGAGAGGTAAGTCAAGAGTATCAGAAAGATCAATTGCTACGATTGTTTCCAGTACCTCGTACCGAAATCAAAGACATAGCAATTGATATGCGTTTTGCTATTACCGAAGTAGATACCCAGCAACGAACTCAAAATCGTAATCTGCAAGTGTACTCCATTATTAGCAATTATGCTGACCTACTGGCGACCGAAGCAGTCCCCTACCTGGCTAAAAGCTTTGATGCCAAAAATTTTGAGGAAGGTAGTAAAATAACACAAAAAGACCTTCAGGCATACATTCATCAGGCATTATTGCTCAAAAAAGACGCTTATCTGAATGCACAAGGAGTGTATGACCTTACCATTGCCAAAGAGGTATTGCAAGAAGGATTGAACAAGTATATGGGTACCATATTGGCCCTAATATCTGTCGACTTTAATACCAAGTTAGAAAATGTGGTTGAAGGTAATCTCAATATTACCTTGGAGGCTATGGGAAATGCTTTGAATGAGGCATTTGCCAACACTAGTAGCCAAGTACTTAACATAGAGGTCGCCGAAAATAACCTGGCAAATATGCCTGCCAATATGTTATCGTCGGTAAAAATCACTTCTGAGGTCAGAAACTATGTATGGACTGACATAGAAGATGAAGAAGGAAATAAAACCAAGCGATTAATCCCAGAGTAAATCAAAAGATATGGCAAATACTCCTGAACAACATGATACTCAGGCCATTAGTAAACGTCTGGCGGTGCCTTTAGGTAGTTTGATGAGTGGCCCATTACAAGCAATTATTCAGGCTCAGGCCCAAGCAGCTCAAACTACAGTAGAATTTATAGAACAAATCGGTTTTGAAGGAGCTACTGAAAACGATTTAGGGAGTTTGCGTACCATTACCTTTCACTATACCCGATTGGATGCTAAGGGAACCCTGCAAAAACAACAAGTAGAAATTCCACTGTTGTCATTGGTCAACATTCCCAATATAGAAGTGAAAGATGCCCAAATGGAATACGCTATCAAAGTAGCTTCGGTAGAAAGCCAGTCTTTCCAACCTATGGATGGTTCAGATGCTTCATTTGCCCGAGTAAGCCGTTTACTCGCACCAAGCAAGACCGCTTTAAAAACCACCCTAGGTTCTCTAAAAAGCCTGCAACAACAAGGCAAAGAAGACCTACAAATGAAAATAACAATGCGGGTGGCTAAAGCTGAGCTTTCGGAGCCAGTGGCGGCCTTGTATGAAAGGATTAATCAGGAAATGGGACAGTTCACCGAACAAGAACCTGACACTTGATTCTACAAAAAGTATCGACGAAACTTCAAAGAACATTACCTAAAAGAGCGCACTGATGCCTGATAGTATTACCAACAAAACGACCCGATTCAGTACCCTGGCCTCGGTGCCTTTGGGCGAACTGTTAGGAGCCCCTTTGCTAGCCTTGGTACAAGGACAAGCCCAAGCAGCTCAAGCGACGGCGGAATTTATAGAACAAATTGGATTTGATGCTGAGCTAGCCAACAATGGAACCTTGGGCGAGTTGCGAATGGTGAGTTTTTCTTATGAAAAGTCCTACCCTGGCATCGATCAGCCACAAACTTTGCAAGTATCAATCCCTTTGTTGTCGTTGGTTACGGTACCCAACATTCAAGTAAAAAAAGCGCTTTTGGAGTATGCCATAAAAATTACGGGTATTCAGGCAAAGAATTCCTCTACAAGCCAAGTTGAGCTTCAATCTGTGCCAGGTACAATCAATGAGCCTACATCAACTAATGTGCAGATGAAGATTACCATGAATGCTGGGCAGGCCTCAGTTCCTGCAGGAATAGTATTTCTGGAAAATATAATGGAACAGTCAGTAAAACAGCAATGATTATTAGACTAGTAATCAGGAATTTAAACTAGTTCCTGGAATACCAAGAAGAAAATAAAAGTATTGAACCTAAAATAAAAAACTTATGCCTAACGAAGAACCCACTACTGATGCCCCCCAGGTAAGTAAGCTTACTTCTGTGCCTTTGGGAAACCTCATTGGAGCCCCATTATTGGCTATTATTCAGGGACAAACTCAAGCCGCTCAAGCTACAGCAGAGTTTATAGAACAAGTGGGGTTTGAAGCCAGCCCTGGCGAGGGCGTATTGGGCAAATTGCGGATGGTGACTTTTACCTATGAAAAAAGCAGGGGCAAAGATGCCGAAGAAGTACAGCAAGTAAAAATACCTTTGTTGTCATTAGTAACTATTCCTAATATTCGAGTGAAGCAAGCCGACCTCAATTACTCAGTTAAAGTGGCTGATATCCAATCTTATGAAAGTAACACCTCGCTGGTATCTAAATCTAAAGCAGGAAGTTGGTTGGGTAAAAAAAGGGTAGAGCTCAGCACGAGTGTAGGTAATCTAAACAGTACTACTCAAGGTAGTACTCAAACTGACTCGCAAATGAACCTGGACATTAGATTAAAGCCTGCACCTATACCTGGCGGCTTGTCCTTTTTGTATAATACAATGGAGGATGCACTGAAACAGTCACAATTCATTCCAGAGTTCATCCCGCTTAGGCCCTTGGATTTGGTGGATGCCCAAGACGTAATTGCGGCCTATGGTACGCTCAAACTCACCAAAAATTACAACAGCTTTGTCATGGAAGTGGAGCGCAATGTGAATTATAGGGTCATCAAAGATATCAAAGAACCTTATGAAGCCTGGGTACATGGCGCGGCATATTTGCGAAAAATGTACAACCAAACCGGCAACAACCAAGATGTAGTATTGCAATCAAGGGTACGTACTTATGATAGGGAAAATGACCCTGAGGGATATAAAAACACCAATGGGCAATTTCACGAAGCCAAAGTTCGAGCTTGGGAAGGTGCTCACTATCCAAACTTTAAAAGATCTGGCATTCAATATGACAATGATCAAATGATGATGACCAGTGAGGCCTTGCCTTTGGGAGAAGAGGGTTTTGATATATACACTGTAGGGAGTTTTTTGCTGGAAGATCAACCCGATTTTGATTATTTATATTACGTAGAAGACCTTACCTCTATTTCCCGAAGTAGCCAATCACCTCCAGCGTCTTATACTCCTTTATCGGCCTATGCCCACTATCCACATACTCCTGACGACATGGTAGGCGCACCGCTTTCTGCGGGAAGAAAAGTATTTGTGCAAACGGTAAGAAAAAACGAATTAGCCATTTACGAAAAAACAAGTTTAGACATTACCCCAAGAATACTGCTCAAGGATGACAGCCAAGCACACACCCTCCCTGCCACGGCCAGAATTTATACCGGGAGCTATATAGAAGCCTCTGGCACTTATGTACATCCGTTAAATGGAACCTTGGACGTTATGATAATTACAAAACCCTTGAATCAAACTCAGAGAAACCTGCTGGCAGCCGAGTTATACAAATTGTACATTCTTGAATCTTCTAATGATTAAGTCCTATGCCCACTGAAAATACAACAAACGACGATTCCAAGGTAAGTAAACTTACTTCGGTACCCTTAGGAAACTTGATAGGAGCTCCTCTCCTGGCCATTGTGCAAGGGCAAACTCAAGCAGCTCAAGCCACTGCCGAATTTATAGAACAGGTAGGATTTCATACTAAAGGCGATGGCAGCGGCCATTTTGGTAACTTGCGAATGGTGACTTTTTCTTATGAAAAAATTGGAGAAGGTGGTGTAACACAAAATTTCAAAATAGAAATACCATTACTATCGCTTATTACTGTACCCAGTATTCAGATAGACCATGCCAAAATGGATTATCAGATTAAAATAGCGGATCTTCAATCTACCGAAACTACCACTACCTTAAGTTCTAAAACCACTAACAGTGGTTGGTTGGCTCCTCGCCGATTAGAATTTAACAGTACATTGGGAAACTTGAAAAGTTCCACGAGTAGTAGCACCCAAACTAATCTACAGATGAAAATTGGGGTGGAAATAGAACAAGCTCCTGCCGCCAGTGGATTGGCACTGTTATATAAAACAATGGAAGAAGCCACCCAACAAACTCCTTTAGTGCCTAAAATGACTACTTTACTCAATTCTCTGGCTCCCGAAATGCTGGTAAGTGCCTATGGCTCTAGGCGTATTAACCCTAGATACACTGGAGATATTATGGAAGTACAAAGAGAGGTGGATAGTGCCACAACCAATGTTCGAACCCTAAGTCAGGCAAGTTCTTTTGGGGCAAAGGTTTTTGTGCGCAAAATATATGACCAAGTACCCAAAAGCGACGATTCAGATTTAAAAGTTACGGGAGATTTACCTGAGGTAACCTCACAAGGCATTTTTTACAATGAAGAAGCCCATATGGAAACTGCTAGTTTTTTTGGCGAGGCTGAAGGCTTCGATGTATATAGTGTAGGAGAATTTTTAACTCCTACAAGATTTCCCAATAGCTATCTATACTATTTCCCTTGGCTGGTATCGGTTACCCAAATCTACACCAACCTGTATTCTTACATTACCTACCTATCCAATAGAGTTCCTCACGCAAATGATGTTCCTCCTGGAAAACGAGTCATAGTGCAAACTGTTCGAAAAGACCAAGTCGATTTATATGATAAAACGGATGCAGTGAACCCTCCCAACACTTTAGTACAGGCTCACCTCCCGACTTTGTATGAGTCACTAGGGAATGGCCGTGATTTTCTGGGCGATTTTCAGAAAGGATTGGGCAGTAAGCGTAAACTGGTGACTGGAGCTTATCGGGATGGTGCCAACTATTACCATACACTTCATGGTTATCTGGATGCGTTGATCATCACCAAACCATTATCCGAAACCCAAAGAGCTGCCATGGCCGATGCTCTTTACGAATTGTATTTTTCTTAATATCTAAACAAGACCATTATCCAACATAAAAAATTAGAGATATATGAAACCAATAAAAAAACAGTGGAAAAAACTCAAAAAATATTTGGTAAAAGTATTGTCAGAGGATGAAACACAGGAGCCTACTCAGCAAGCATCTCCCCAGGCTCCTCCTCTAGATTTTACTGCTGAAGAACAAAAGCAACAGCAAGAGTTGCTCGCCAAACAAATGGAAGCCGAAAAAGCCTGGAGAGCGGCCCAAAAGCAAATGGAACAACAAATGAGTAATCAACCGCAACAAGGGCTTAACTGCCCGGAATGTGGAACCAAAATCCCTATCACGATTCATTCGCTTTTGTCGGCAGAACCTATTGAATGTCCAGGCTGTAAACTAGTGCTACACATAGATCAGGAACAGTCACAAGGCTCGCTTGACGAATTAAGAAAACTGAATGATGCTTTAGAAAAAGCCGAAAAGATACAAGAAACAGTTCAACCTGGAAAATAAACCAATGATCCATCATAGTTTTGGAAGCTAGCTGGATGTAGCTTAGAGAGGTTTTTCATTGAACTATGTGCACTGATATTTTAGGAGAGCGAAGCCTTTACCCGTTCTCCTAATTTGGCTATTCCCTCGTCAACTAAAACACTCAGCATATCTTTCTTTACTTCATATTCTAAGGCTAGAATCCTCAATTGTTTGATTTGTTACAAGAGGCAATTGTAGGTTTCCTTTATACTTTCTTTATTCTCTGTATCCCAAATGTGAAGTGTCCTCTTGAAATTTTTCGCTTTAATAACTAAAGATAGCCTGTATTTGATGTGTTTAAGACAATTGAAATCACATCATATCTAGTGATCAACGCACTGTTTTTATTATCTATGGCCTTTTCCATTTGGACATTTCAAAAGTTAACATCCGATTGGTTATTTGAGAAAATCCAGTTCCTAAAGCCAATGGTCTTGTTCAAAGCTCATAGTACTACCAAACATTCAGGTCAATTACTGTAGCTATTTTTAGATCTCGAGCTATTTCCATTTTTATTAACATCAACTCTTCCTCACTTACCAGAGCCAAGCAAAAGCTTAACTTTAGCCTAAGTTTCTAAAAAACAACCGCTCATTCCTGTTTTTTTGACAGTACTACTTGAAAAAATAAATTCGCCATTATTTGAGGAAGCAAATGGAAAATAACCCAAACAGCTTTCGTAATATTTTGCGAATACTTCATCTTTTCTGGATTCCTCTCTTAAAACTTCTCTTGATAATTTTTCAAGGAAGCTCCATTGTATTTCACTCACACTTTTAAATAAAACCACGAATATTATGCGTTTTACCACTTTATCTTGTGTAGCAATTATGCTATTCTTTATTACCAGTTGTCAGTTCAACCAAAACCTTGATGAAGTCAATCCAGCAGTTGTGCAAACAAAAGGTACAGCTTTACCCTCAACCATTCAACACCCTACCAATAGTATTTTTGCCTCAGGACTCAATAGTCCTACTGGCATTTTCCGATATCAGCGGGGAAATGTTGATGGTTTTTTTGTAGTCGAAACGGGTACTGGTAACAATGATGGTAGGGTTATCTTCATTCGGCAAGATGGCACCAAATTTCCAGTGATTACTGATTTTCCTTCCCGTGTTAGGCCAGATGGAAACATCGAGGGAGCTACTCATATGGGAAGCCCTTTTGGCGTTCATCTTTGGATTGCAAATGGTGTATCGGGTTTGATTTATCGTTATGATTTGATAGGTTTCAATCCCGAAAATGGCCCAGTGAAAGCCTCCGAAATATTCTCTGATGATATCCGGGCCTTTGTCTTGAAGTCTGGCTTGGTAAACGATGCCAGTGAGAGTAACATCTACAATCTGACTTTTGATTTTCGATTTAATGCTTACATCGTGGATAGCGGAGCCAATGCAATCATCAAGCGTAGTCTACATGGTGAGTTAAGTGTGTTTGCCAAACTTCCTTCGGTTCCAAATCCATCCGGTGGGGATGACTTAGAGCCAGTACCCACGGGAATTGTTTACGATGGTCGGTATTGGTATGTGAGCACTTTTTTGGGTGGTCAGGTGATCCAGCTTGATTACAGGGGCAAAATTGTAAATACGCAAAGTGGGTATACTGGTTTGGTTGATTTGGCAAGAAGGCCTAATGGAAAACTACTTGGAGTACAGTTTGGTGAACTAGGGCAGTTTGGTCCTTTGCCCAACACTGGTGCCCTTGTAGGTGAAACCACGCAAGGGCCACAGACATTCGCTTCTGGATTGAATTTCCCCTCTGGGGCAACTCCCTTTGGATCTAATCAAGCGATGGTAACCAGTTTACGCGATGGTACTATCACCCGCATTGACCTCCAATAATAAAATTTTGGCCATTTTTTAATACCCAAGCCGGGATACTACCGTAGTATCCTGGCTTAAAATAACTTATCAGTCAAACGGTTTCTATTTTATGCTATAAACAACTCACCTTTTGGACAACACTCAGGTTTATTCTCAATGTAAGTCGTTAAATATTAGGCACTTACCACTTTTGCGCACTAATAATTTATCATTTGGCTTGCCTACTATCAAAAATAAAAACCCTCTGAATTATGCCCCTTTCTATCTATTATCTCATTTTTTTTTACTTTCATAAATGGCCTATCAAATCTTTTTTTTGGCAAAACCTTACATACAAACAATAGGCAACTTGGCGATATTGATACACATAACCTACCTCAGGTTTCCCTGAAAAAACAAGGCTATTATTCACACCTAAATACATTTACACTGTTTTTGATATCATTCACCCAGTATACCAATACATCTATCATTTATTCTGGTAAATGAACTTCTCCTCTCTTAGCTTCACCACCATAATAAATCTATACTATTTAAATAACATTTTTTTACTTACCTCAACCCATGAAGTTATTAATTGTAGAAGATAATGCAACCCAAGCCAGTACATTGGGGGCAATGGCAGAAGAAATGAATTTTCAAGTGGCTGCTATTACCGATAGTTCTACTGAGGCTCTTCGTTTGGTAAAAGCTATTCATCCAGACCTTATATTGATGGATACTTATACTGAAGGAGGGATAGATGGAATAGAGATTGCGGAAAAAATAAAAAATAAAATCCCAGTGATTTTTATTAGTTCTATGCAAGAAGATGAAATCTTTGAGCGAGCCAAAAAGACCCAACCATTTGCTTATTTAAACAAGCCCGTGGATCGCCAAACTTTACAAAGAACTATTCAATTAGCTACCTACCAACAAACCCAAAATCAGCGTAAAAACTTCAAATGGATAGACGATACAACCTTGTATGCAAGAATAGGGTATCAGATACAAAAATTCCTGATTTCATCCATCTACTACATACAAGTAAATCAAAAACAGGTAAAACTTGGATTTGAGGACAGACAACTAGATGCAAAAATTACATTTAAAACCATTCACGAAAAGCTGGCTTCTCGGAATTTTATCAAAGTACATCGGTCATTTATAGTAAATATTCAAAAGATAGAAAAAGTAGACTTAGCAAATAATCTAATTCAAATGGGGTCCTATAAAATACCTATCAGTCGTAGAAACAAGAAAAATTTATTAACTATTTTGGCTGGTGACCCAATTGTACATTAAATAGGTCACTTTTTCGCTTGAGCAGTACGTTCTGGCTATTCTGAATATTAATTTTCTCGAGTCGCAGCCTAATGCTTAACCAAACGTTTGCGGCCTTTGCCATTTTTCATATGGATTTGCACAATGTAAACCCCATTTGGAAGGTTTTGAATAGGTATTACATACTGAAACTCCGCCTTGGTCTTGGTTCCCAAATGAGTATGTAGTACTACTCCCACTAGGTTATGAATTGTAATTTTTACTTCTCCCTCCAAATCATTCTGCATTTGTATTTGGACTTTTTCTCCTGTTGGGTTAGGAAATAACTTGATTGAATTGGCCAAGGCTTGGGTTTGACGGTTTTTTAAAACCAACTGAGCGTTGGCCAATACTTCTTTACGACGCGGGGAGTTTTGCAATACAATGCGCATACGTGCTTTTTGGTCTTGGGTAAACAAGTTCATGCAGGCATCGTTGGTATAGTCCATATAGTTTTGAAACATATCAGGCAATGGATCGCTACTACAAGTGTTCGGCCCTGGAAAAGCACAATTGCTTAGCCCCAAGTGAGAGCGGCCCGTCAAAGGGGTATCGTCACAAAAGTCGTCTTGCGCACAACCTCCGTCTCCCCAAATATGCCTCAACCCCAACCAATGGCCTATTTCGTGGGTAAGCGTTCGTCCTCGGTCATAATTGAATGTTAACCTAAAACCGCTCCCAATACTCGTATAGTTAGAACCAAACGTAAGGACATTGATGTATACCCCATCGGTTTCTGGTTTATCAGTGGGTAGAGGTTCTACTCCAGGTAGTCCCGATTGTTCAGGAAATTGGGCGTATCCCACATCGCGACTATTACTCAAGGGGACCACCCATATATTCAGGTATTTGTTGGGATCCCAAATGGTGGCTGGTTTCAAAATATCCTGAATGTCACTATGGCTCCAGCGTTCTTTTGAGCGGTCCTCATAACGATGAATCCCTGCTTCTTCTAATTTTACACCATCTGGGTCCAGCTCGGCCAGTTTAAATTGAATTTTGGTATCCGCAGCAATCCCCGCAAACATTTCTGGAGTATTGTCCGCATCTGGGTTGGTACGCCTAAAGTCCTGATTAAGTACAATCATTTGGGCAATTACCTGTTCGCGAGCAATGTTATTCCCTTGGCCTACCGCATCACCCGAATGCACAATGTGCACCACCACTGGTATTTCGTATACGATTTCTTGTACACGGTGAGCCGTTTGCTGAATGCGTTTTTGAGCCATCCAAGTCTCAAATCTCGCTAGATTTTTTGCGCTTAGGTTGTGTTGCCTACTTCCTTGATGCATCGTGGAAGTAATACAACGATCTTGATGATTTTGGGCAAGTATTGATTGGCAAAAACCCAGGCAGGTAGCCAAAAGCAGGGTAGCAATTACGGGAATTTTATGCATGGTTTTTATTGAATAAACAGGCTCTATTTGCTTGAAATCCATTTCGTCTTTGTGTAAGCAAATAAGGTTTATTTTTTTATCAAGCGCTTGCTAATGTTTCCTTGTTTCATTTGAACATTGACCACATACACTCCCTTGGGTAAATTTTGAATGGGCAAATCAAGCTGTAGCTGAGTATTCAACTTTGTGGTAGTACTTTTCTGCAATATCACTCCTCTCAAATCTGTAATTGTGACAATGATCTTCCCCTGTAGTTCATTGTTGATTTGTAACTGGGAGTTACTGCCTCCTGGATTGGGGAATAATCGCGTGGTATTAGCCAATACTTGGGACTGATTCGTAGATAGCACCACGTTGGCATTGGCGATGACTTCTTTACGACGAGGAGAGTTTTCTAAAACGGTACGCATCCGGGCTTTCTGGTCGTTGGTAAACAAATTCATACAAATATCATTGGTATAATCCATGTAGTTTTGAAACATATCGTCAAACGGATCACCTGTACAGGAATTGGGTCCGGGAAAGCTACAATCCCCTAAACCGTCATTATCGCGGCCAGCAGCAGGAGTATCATCGCAGAAATCGTCCTGACCACAGCCCCCATCGCCCCAAATATGACGCAGCCCCAACCAATGCCCTACTTCATGGGTGGCAGTTCGCCCTCGGTCAAAGTTAGCCGCCAACGAAAATCCAGCGCCAACACTGGTAAAGTTAGACCCGAAAAATTTATTGTTAATCACTACCCCATCCGTTTCTGGCTTGTCAGTATTGGGATCAATCGTAATTCCCTGCAAACCAGACTGTTCTGGAAACTGAGCGTATCCTAGAGTATTGCTGTTAGAAAAAGGCACTACCCAAATATTTAAGTATTTATTAGGGTCCCAAATGGTAGCTGGTTTCAAAACGGTTTCAATCTCACTCATCGACCAAGTCTCACGAGAGGCATCTACATAACGATGTACCCCTTGTTCTTTCAGCAGTTGGCCAGTGGTGTCTAACACCGCCAGTTTAAACAAAATCTTGGTATCAGCGGCTATGCTCGCAAAAACGGAAGGAGTGCCTGTAGTATCGGGGTTTGTTCGGCGAAAATCTTGGTTAAGCACAATCATTTGAGAGAGTACCTGTTCATAAGAAATATTACTTCCTCGCCCCAATTCGTCTCCCGAATGCACTACATGTACCACTACCGGAATCTCATAAATAGTTTCAGTAGTGCGTTGAAACTGTCTCTCTCGTATTTTCCTGGCCATCCAATCTTCGAAACTACCCAACTTTTTGGTGCGCCACTTGAGTTGTAGGTGTTTTTCATACATAGGCATCGTGGCACAACGATCCTTTTTAGAAGTTTGTGCAAACGAGGCCTGGCTAGTTAAAAGGCCACACACAAATAAAGAGGTAAGTGTAATTGCAAATATTTTCATGAGACTACAAATATTCTGATCCTATTCTTTAGGGCAAGTATTCATTTATCAAATATAATGGCTTACGCATTGAAAACCTGCATCCATAACGAAACTTTACAGTCACGGGTTCTAATTGTCCTTTACTGCTGTTATTTTTTTGTAACTTGGAATTAATATTTAGATTAAAAATGCCGATATATCGGTACATACTCTTACAACCTAAAAATGAATCCAATTCTTATGGAACAAATCAAGGAAATAGAATTATTTACCAAGAAAATCCCGCTTACGTTTGACGAAAACGGCAATAGTCTCAATACACTGGACATCGAAAAAATCAAAGACGAAATTGGTGATAAAGAAATAGACCTCCGCTCACTTACGATCAATCAAACCGAAACCTACATCATGGCTACCTTTCGGGTGTATGATAAAAGCGAAAATGCCAAGTCTATTGGATTTGGTGGATAATCATCTATAAAATCGCTCAATGTTAGTTTTTGGGTTAAGTTTACAATTACCCGGAGAAAAACTTCTTCCGATTTACCCATAAGTGGTTAGAATTTTGTGCAGTAAAACCTCAAACCATTTAAAAGTAGATTGATGAAGTTTTTTTCTCTAAACTTACTAAAATGGAAGTTATTTATTCAGGCTTTACCATTTGCAATTGGCATTTTATTAATAAAGATTTTCTTAATCAGGGCATTTGACTTTCACGGATTTCTAGACATTAACGAAATCCGCCTTGTATTTACGTCAGGGGTGTTTTTGATCGGTTTTATGTTGGCTGGAACCCTCTCGGATTACAAAGAAAGTGAAAAAATACCGGGTGAAATTGCCACTACTCTGGAAACCATCGAGGAAACAAGTGTAGCACTTGCGCTTAAAACGAAGGGACACATCAAAGAAATCCGCCTTCAGGTGTTGGAGATGAGTCTTATGATTCATAGTTGGTTCTATCGCAAGCAAACCGAGAAGGATGTCCACAACAAACTTTCCGAATATAATCAAACCATTCATACTTTAGAAGCAGCTGGTGGTGCTCCTCCGATTGTAGGGCGTTTATTGATTCGTCTGGGAGACCTTCGTCAGTTGGTTACCCGTACCAACGTGATTTCCAAAACTGGATTCTTGAGCACGGGGTATGCATTATTGGAGTTACTCATTGTTATTGTGACCACCTTGCTCTTAATGACCAACTTCAATTCATTGGGTTCTGAGCTGGCCATTATTGTGATTATTGAGTTGATTTATGTGTATATGTATATGCTCATTCATGATATTGACGATCCTTTTGAGTATGAGGAAGATCGCGCTAAAGGAGCCGCCGAAGTAACACTTTTTCCTATTGAAAATTACATTGACCGACTAAGAGATAGAATCGAGGCAGAGGATGTAAAAGGCGAGCAAAACGAAGAAAAGTCTTCTAAAACAGAAAAAGGAGTAAAAATTGCTAAAAAAGCACGCAAAAAGAGTGCTCGACCGGTTACATAAGAAATATTGAAGCCTTTCTAGTATAGATTGGCTTTTTTATAAACATTATTTATCAAGATTTCGTCTTAGCATTGATAGCTTAGGCTAAACACCACTTTTCCTAACCCCAAACTATTTAGTCTAAAATTTAGACTATAAGCTTATTCCTCAAATAGGGGTATATCAATTAGAACAAATTTTTTCATTCGACCATTTTGATTGGCCGTCATCTAAGATAATTACTATCCATGTACAATGATGTAATAGGCTCATCAAAATTATATTCATTAAACAGTTAAAAGAAGAATTATGGCTATTCCTTATTTTGCCGACCTTCATTGCCATCCCAGCATGAAACCTTTTCGTCAGGAACAAGTAACAAACATTTTTGATACGATCAAGATACAACCCTCTTGTCAGAACCTGAATATTTTTACCCGGCCTACCGCCCGCGATATAGTCAAAGAATCGCAAACCAACATCAGCAAATGTCAGCAAGGCAGGCTACGAGTTGTTTTGGCTTCCATATACACTCCCGAACGTAAGTTTTTTGACCTTACCAACCTTTTTGAGTTTTTGCTTGATACTTTTGCACCAAGTCAAACCGTAGAGTTAGGTGTTTGTATGACTGGCTTTCGCCGAGCACTGATACAAGAATATGTCGATGCTCACGATCGAAACCGAGACAAACCCATTGATCACTTTAGTGAGACTCAAAAAGAGTACGAATACATGGTGCAGCAATCGGCACAAACAGAAGGCTTTCAACTGGTAGGCGATTACGCCGAACTGCAAAAAGTACTGACCGAAAGCGACGACACTGTTGCTGCCATTCCTACAATAGAAGGCATGCACTCCTTGACTGTATTTAGCAATTTTGAGCAACAAAACGTTCCATTTGAGGCTGTTAACGATACCAGTAACCCTTATTATGAACACTTTGCCTTGCAGTTTAAAATTAACATTAAGCGAGTAAAAGAATGGGGAGATGGTCGTCATGCGCCATTGTTTATTACCTATACTCACTACTTTTGGAACTTGCTCTGTGGGCACGCCAAGTCGTTGGATACTCCGGCCTTGAGCCAAAGGCAAAACCTTGGAAAAGGCTTTTCTCAGTTAGGAAAAACAGTTTTACACACACTTTTAAGCCGGGAAAATGGTCGTCGGATTCTACCCGACATCAAGCATATGAGTGTGCAAACCCGCAAAGAATTTTTTGGTATTTGGCGAAGCTACCAACAGCAAGGAGACAACTTTCCTATCATTTGTAGCCACACTGCCATTACTGGAAAGGCAACTCTAAATGACTTAGCCGACAGCCGTGATTCACGTGGAGAGCTAGAAAATGTTTACTTCAATACTTGGTCTATCAATATTGCAGATGAGGAAATTCGTTATATCCACGAATCTGGTGGGTTGATCGGTTTAATTTTTCATGATGAGCGTATGCCAGGAGGTATTTCTCAAAAAATACTACGAGATGCCAAAGAATGTGGTGACTTCCATACCATGAGAGATGAGTATGTGCGTTTGTGGATGTCTAATGCCTTGCATATTGTAAAAACAGTAGGAGACGCCAGTGGTTGGGATTTGATTTGTATTGGTTCCGATTATGACGGCATCATCAATGGCTTTGACATATACCATGATGTGATGTCCTACCCTGATTTTCAAAATCATGTTATCCAATACCTAAATCGCCCTATTGCCAACCCATACGTGGAGGGTTTAACCACCGTAGAAGAAATCAAGTCATTGTACTTTGGTTTAACTCCAGATGAAATCGCAGAAAAAATTCTCTATAAGAATGTAGATAACTTTTTGCAACGTTATTACCATGATGGCTACCTCAAACACGCCAAATTGGTAGATGTAGTAGCTTAAAAGGCTTTCGCATCAATTGTTTAATATTGTCAAATGGTTTCGCTTTGCGGGATTTTCAATCATATGTCCAAAATGCCTGGTGCAATCATTTGACAATTTAACCCTTCCAACATTCCTTTCTTATTTTACCATTCCAAATTGCTTTCTAATCCACTCAAACTTAAGCTTCCTGTGTTTTTTACCACCTCCCTCGTGCCTGCCATAGGGATACACATAATAGGTTTTGGGGGCTTGAATGCGATTGTAAGTAGCAAAGCAGGTTAAAGGCGGGCAAGTCAAATCCTGAAGACCCACACTCATCAATAAAGGTACTTTGATATAAGCCGCAAAGTTTTTAGTATCATAATAGCTTAGGTTTTGCCGCACTTTCCACCAAGATAATCCTCGGTTTTTCTTAATATACTTGTCTACGGCTTTTTTCATGTTAGATACAATCTTAAGCAAGCGGGTCATATCGCATAAAAATGGCACATCAGCGGCACATAGTGCCACTCGTGAGTCTAGTGCAGTCGTAATCAGGCTCAATCCCCCTCCTTGGCTGGCTCCTTCTACAGCAATGCGATTTTGATCTATTTCGGGGCGGGTTTGCAAAAAATCCAACGCTCGAATGCAATCCATAATGGCTCCGCGATATACATACTGCTGATGGTTTTTGAGATTATAGGTCAGAAAATCCATATAATCTTCTTGGGGTTTAATCACACTTTTGCTATTGCCATGCCCCCGAATATTGAGCGAAAACACAGCAAAATCGGAAGGCACACCATAACGTGGCCGATCTTTGAGCGATTGTACATTAAAAAAACTGCCCCCTAACGAAGGAAACTGCACAATCACCGGATGTTTTCGTCCTCTGGTAGGTACCCGATACCAACCCTTGATCTTCATATTACCCAGGCTCCGCATTTCTACCGCATACACTGTATAATCTTTGGTAGATAGCTGTTTTCGCCTGTACATTTTGTATTGGGGTTTTACCTGTCGGAGAAAACGCAGCGAATTTTTCCAGAATTGATCAAAATCTTGCTTTTTACTCAGTGGAGCTTGCAGCTTGTCAATGGCATAGCCCAGCACAAAATAATCATTAGAGAGCCAGCCAGTATAGTTTTTAGCACCACAACTTACCAGGTAAAAATCAGGAGAGGATGGAAAGTATTGAAAATCAACCTTAATCGTCTTTCGGGCTGGAATCCATACTTTTCGCACTTTCGATTTAATAAATTTGCGCGGTTGCAGATGGGCAATATTGCAATAGATAATCGCACTGATAGGACCATAAGTCTTATTGCGAATTTGATAACTAAACTTAAGCGGGCTCCCCAAAGCAAAAGTGCCATTAGTGCCTTTGGCCACTACAATTTTAGTTTCCAGATTTTTATTTTTTTCTTTTTTCTTCTTCTTTTTGGTTTGGCCATACCCCACACTTATCCAAATAACTCCAATCAACCAAATAGCCGATCCACTTAACAATTTATTCATAAACACTGCTCAATTTTGCTGTTGCTGTCACTGTTTTGTACTTATACTGGTTTTGTCAAACTTCTTGATACGTAAATCTAAAAATAAGTTTTTTGGTCTGTAAAGAAAATGAAATAGCGTATAGTTTTGGGTATTAGTCCTCCAAGACTAACGTCTCGATAACAGGCTCCAACGTAATTATTCTTTATCTTCTGACAAAAAGCCTACGCCATGAAAAATTTAATCATACTGTTATTGTTATTTATTGTGATGGCTTGTGCCACTCCTTCGCAAACCAAACAGGCTTTACAAGAAGCGAATCTCAACAACACCAGTGCTTCCTCAACCCTCACCATTACTTATATCGCCAATGAAGGTGTATTTTTACAAAAAAAGGACAAAAAAGTATTAATAGATGCTCTACACGAAAAATATCGCCCAATTTACCTCTACCCTTCTACCAAATTGCGCCTAAAGATGGAAAAAGGTCTATTTCCATTTCAGGGAGTAGATTTGGTGCTGGTTAGTCACTTGCATGGAGACCATTTTGGCGCTTCTTCCTGTGCCCGCCAGCTCAAAAACAACCCACAAACTACCCTTATTGGCTCAAAACAAATTCGAGATAGTCTACAAAAAACCAGCTTGTTCTCTGCAATTCAGCCCCAGATAAAAGTAGCCACCCAAACCGAACCGATTACCATCCACGATATTCCAGTAAAAATTCTCAAAATCGCGCATGTGAACAAATATCGCTACGGCTGGGTGCAAAATTTTGGCTATATCGTCAATCTGGATGGACAAAAAGTATTGCATATTGGTGATGCTGAAGTTTCAAAAGAAATCTTTGCGCCCTTTCAACTCCCCAAAGAAAACATCGAAGTAGCCGTACTCCCTATCTGGTTTTTGGTTTCGTCCAAAGGCAAGCAGTTAGTTACCCAATACATTCGCCCTCGTCACATCATTGCCAGTCATATTTCGGTAGGGGACGAAAAAAACGCCACTCGTCGGATAAAACAATATTTCCCTCAAGCCATTGTGTTTACCCAATCGGGTCAAAAAGCGACATTTTAGCCTTTAAAGTATCCAAACTGGGATTATTTTAATACACTAAGGGTTTTTACCTTAAAATTTATGACTACAGACAACACTTACGATCATATTTGAGTTTAAGTATCAATGCACAATTTTTAACCCCCAACGAACGTAAATTTGAATTTTTTAGCCCATACATTTTTATCAGGAGATTCAGAAGAGATTTTGATTGGAAATTTCATTGCCGATTTTATCAAGGGAAATCAGTTTGAAGATTACTCCGCCACAATCGTAGATGGCATCTTTTTGCACCGAAATATTGATACTTACACCGACCAGCACCAAGTAGTACGCGATAGCGCTCATAGACTGCGCTCCGATTATGGTAAGTATTCCGGGGTAATCGTAGACATTTATTATGACCACTTCCTGGCCATTAACTGGCTCAAGTATACCCACAAAAGCCTCAAAGAACATGCACAATGGGTATATGAAGTATTCCAGAAAAATTACGATATTTTACCTCCCCGAGTGCAGCAAATTCTCCCACATATGGTCAATTACAATTGGCTTGAAAACTACGCTCGCTTAGAAAATATAGAGCGGGCACTTATACGGGTAGGCGAACGAGCCAAGTATAACCCCAACATTGAGTTATCCATTCACAATCTGGAGAAGGATTATCAGGCATTTGACGAGGAATTTCAAAAATTCTTTCCCGATTTAGTCAATCATGTCAACTATTTCCTGTCTCATCTGCGTAGCTAGTTTTTATTGAATCACCGATATCGGAATCCATCCACAAATGTAGGGTTTTATCCTTGGCCCTTTAACCTTTCCAGTTTTTTCATCATAATCTTCATCCATTCCGTGGCGTAAGCTGGTTTTCACAAGCTTGTTTGGTACAAATGCCACAAAAGCCCACTTTCCCCGAGTAGCTAAATAATACGCTTGAGCACCTGCTTGATACCGTGCTACAATATTCCCCTTCAACGTTTTGGTATTGTCTATATATTCCCCTGGTTTGTCTTTTTCGGTTAAAGTATCTTTTACTTCAGGACTAAATCTCAAAGCAGTGTTTTTTTTCACCTTTATTAATTTTGGCTTGGCTTCAATTGACTTAGGAAATGGCGTTTCGGAAGCAAAATACAGCTTAGGAATCAATCGATAGGCCTGTTTTTGATGGTTGATATCAATGGTAAGGACAATCTCGGTTTCTGAGCTTTCTATCGTTCCTAAATTATGCTGAATTACTGTACGTTTTTTATTAGACAAAAGAATGTATATCTCCCCCATACCATCTAATAAATAGGTATAGGTTCCGTTGGCTTTCTTGAAAAAATAATAATAGCCAGGGCTGGGGCCAAAATAGGTATTATAGAGCATGACCAGGTCTGGTTTGCGATCTTGGTTAAAATCCAGCACCCAATAACGTGGATATTCTCCCTCGGCTTTTTCTATCAGTCTTTTTGATGAGTAATTCCGTAGTTGTTGAATGTTTCCCTGACTTAGTACCTGCTTAGCAATCGCTAGTTTCTTGTTTTCGGGTAACTTAATCTCATATTTTCGGAGAGATTTGATATACTCCTTGGTAAAGTTTTCACCATAGGTTCTTTTTTTAAAATAGAAATAGGGGGTTGTTTGAGCAATTGAAGAGGTATAGATCAGCGTGAAGAGAAAAATCAGGCAGCAATTGTATCGTTTTGTCATAAGTATTTTAGGTGAAATCTTGAGTGTACTCGAAAAAAATAAGGTTATCAATTACGCTTCTAAAACGTGTCATTGATAACCCTTCTTATTTTATAGGTAAAAAATACTTTTTACACTTTTTCAAACGCTGTATACAGGCTTTTTAGGGCCTAGAACGGCAAATCGTCCTGATCGCTGTCATCTGCCTGGATGTTGAAAGTTTCTTCGAAAGGAGGAGGCTCAGGCATTGGCGCATTGTTTCCAGCCGATGGATTGCCTGTTTGGTTCACTGCATCCAGTCTCCAGGCTTTTATATCGGTGTACCATCTGCCGTTGTACTCTCTAGACTCAATATTGATAGAAGCCTTGATTTCGTCTCCCGAGTTAAACTGCTGCAAACGGTCAATTTTATCGCCCCACATTGTAA